>NZ_JAWQRR010000062.1:0-75442 GCF_033446045.1 Plantactinospora sp. KLBMP9567
GCGGGAGTTCCAGTCGTTGACCGAGCAGGAGCGCCGGATCCTGGAGTACGTGGCGGAGGGGCTCACCAACCGGGAGATCGCCGGCAGGATGTTCCTGGCCGAGAAGACCGTGAAGAACTACGTCTCCAGCCTGCTCGCCAAGCTCGGCCTGGAGCGGCGCACCCAGGCTGCGGTGCTGGCCACCCGGCTGCTCGGCGAACGACACTGACCGGTCCCCGCTTCCCCGCGTGGTGCTGGGGCGGTCAGTCGCGCAGCGGTATCCGCCACACGATACTGGTGCCGGTAGGGTCGCCTCGGCCGATGTCGAAGGTGCCGCCGTGTCGTTCCGCGCGTTCCCGCAGGTTGACCAGGCCGCCGCGGGCCTGCGCCGGATCGGTGCCCACCCCGTCGTCGGTCACCCGAACGACCAGTTCCGCGTCGCGGACCTCGACGCTGACCGTCACCCGGCTCGCCCGGGCGTGCCGTACAGCATTCGACAGCGCCTCGCCGAGCACCGCGAGCAGATCGGGACGTAACCCGTCGGGTACCGCGCTGTCGACCGGACCGGACATCTCCAGCCCCGGCCGGAACCCCAACGCCTCGGCGGCACTGGCGACCACGTCCCGGATCTCGGTCCGCAGGGCGGCCGTCATCGGGGTACGCAGCTCGAAGATCGCCCGCCGGATGTCCCGGATGGTGGAGTCCAGATCATCGACGGCGGCGTTGAGCCGCTGCCGCACCTCCGGCCGGCCTGCCAGCGGCGCCACCGTCTGCAACTGCAACCCCGTCGCGAACAGCCGCTGGATCACCACGTCGTGCAGGTCCCTGGCGATCCGCTCCCGATCCTCCAGGACCACCAGCAGTTCCCGCTCCTCCTGCGCCCGGGCCCGCTCCAGCGCCAACGCCGCCTGCCCGGCGAACGTCGCCAGCAAGGTTCCCTCGACATCCGTGCCCGCCTGCTGCCCGGGTCGGTAGGCGACGACGAGGACTCCGTGCAGGGCGTCACCGGCGGTCAGCGGTGAGATCAACGCCGGACCGGTGCCGACCGGTACCGGCCAGGACGCGGCCTTGGCCAGGCTCTCCACCACGGCCTGCCGGCCCCGGATCACCGGGTCGACGAAGTCGGTGTCGGCGGCGTCCAGCACAGCACCGGCCAGGTGGTCAACGTCGGGCCCGCCGTCGGCGGCCTCGACCGTGAACTGTCCGGCGGCGTCGTCGTAGAGCAGTACCAGGGCGGTGTCGGCGTCGGCGACCTCGCGGGCCCGCCGGGCGATCAGCCGCAGCGCGTCGGTGCGCCGGACCTCACCCAGCAGCACGCTGGTGATCTCGGCAGCCGCCGCCAGCCACCGCTCACGGCGCTGGGCCACCGCGAACAGCCGGGCGTTGTCGATGATCACCCCGGCGGCGGCGGCGAGCGCGACCACGATTTCCTCGTCGTCGTCGGTGAACTCCGTCGCACCCTGCTTCTCGGCCAGGTAGAGGTTGCCGAACACCTGGTCGCGGATGCGTACCGGCACACCGAGGAAGCTGTGCATCGGCGGATGATTCGGTGGGAAGCCGTACGACTGGGGATGTTGGGTGATGTCCGGCATCCGTACCGGGCGTGGTTCCGCGATCAGCAGTCCCAGTACCCCCCGCCCGTGCGGCAGGTCGCCGATCCGGGCCCGGGTCCGGGCGTCGATGCCGTGCGTGATGAAGTCGGTCAACTGCCGGTCGGCTCCGATGACGCCGAGCGCCCCGTACCGGGCACCGGCGAGCCGGCACGCCGCGGCGACGATCCGCTCCAACGTGCTGTGCAGGTCGAGGTCGGTGCTGATTCCGACCACCGCGTCCAGCAGCGCGCGCAGCCGCTCGCGGCTGGTCACCACCTCGCCGACCCGGTCCAGCATCTCCTGGAGCAACTCATCGAGCCGAACCCGGGACAGCGGTGTGAGTCCCAGCGACGGGGTCGCGAAGCCGGGCTCGCCGGAGGGCAGCTGCGACGGCTCGGTCACGCGGCGATGCTACCGCCGATCGTGGCCGCCGTAACAGAGGGTTTGACCGGGCTTGCTTCGAACGCGCTGTTGTGGCGCTGGCCCGGGCGTGCCTGACGGCCCGAGGACCGCCCTCGGGGTTGACTACGACCACGGGTGGGACTCGCCTTCCGTGTGTTCCAGCAGCGGCCAGCCGGGTCTCGAGCTCCGCGACGATGCTGTCCCGTTCCCGCCGGCCAGGGCGGGTGGCACCGACGACCACCAGGTCGGCGCTCGCTGCCGCGTGACACAGCGCGGTGACCGGATCGGAGAGCACCAGCTCGAACAGTGTTGTCGGCAGGTGCCGCATACCGGCCGCCGCCTCGGCGATCTGGCTCTGTTGCATCCGGATCAGAGCGAGTCGGTCCGGTCGGAGGGTGTCCCGGGCCCGGCTGACGGCGCGTGCCGAATCCGGCCACGCGGTCACGACCAGCACCGCCGCTGACCGCCGCGCCGCCAGCCGGAGGGCCCAGGTCAGGGCGTCTCGCGCGCCGCCCGAGCCGTTCAGACCGACGGCGATTCGGTGTGTCGGCATCCGTGGTCTCCAATCCGTCATCGGCACCGCTCGCGCGGGTAGCCGGTGTGGTCAGCCGGGGGCGCGAAGTTGCCGCAGGGTGCCATCGGGTTCCGCGCCGACCGGGGCAAGGCGGAGCTTGGCGTCGACCACGACGAGTCCGTCCGGGCCGGCCAGGACCGGATTGAGGTCGAGTTCGGCTACCTCAGGGAGGTCCTCGGCGAGACGACCCAGCCGGGAGAGCAGGTCCTCGACGGCGGCGGTGTCAACCGGCGGCGCCCCGCGGTAGCCGGTCAGCAGGGGTGCGGCACGTAGCGAGCGCCACATCCGTCCGGCGTCCAGGTCGGTCATCGGGGTAAGCCGCAGTGCCCGGTCGGCGAGCAGGTCGGTGTGTACACCGCCGAGGCCGACCATGACCAGCGAGCCGAACAGCCGGTCGTGGACGACGCCGGCCACCAACTCCACCTGGCCGCGCGCCATCGGCTGGACCAACACGGTCGGCCGGGCCGTACCGGTGCCTCGCGCCACTTTCCGGTAGGCCGCACGCACCTGACCCGCGGTGGTCAGATTCAACTGGACGCCGCCCACGTCGCTCTTGTGCACGAGGTGGGGATCGCCGGCCTTGAGCACGACCGGGTAGCCGATCTCGTTGGCCGCGGCGACGGCCTCCGGTCCGGTACTCGCGGTGACAGTGGGCACCAGAGGGATGCCGTAGCTACGCAGGATCTTTGCGGTCGGTTCGTACGGCTGCCAGCCGGGGGCGGTGGCGAGCGCCGTGTCCACCGCGAGCCGGCCCACCGTCGCGTCCACGGGGCAAGACAGCGCGGTGCCGGCCGGCTCCCTCAGCCAGTTGGCGTACCAGGCGGCATGGCCGATTGCCCGGACGGCACGTTCGGGCAGGTCGTAGACCGGAACATGCTGGTTTCCCATGGTGGCCGGTGGGTGCGGCATGCCGAGCACGACGGCGGCGACGGTGATCCGGGGGTGAGCCTCCAGCACCGGGGCGACCGCGTTCAGCACCGCCGGCACGTTGTTGGCCCGGGTCGCCGCCACCACCAGGACCAGGGCGTCGACCTCGCCGCTGTCGGCAACGGTACGCACCGCGTCGGCGAACGCCGTCGGGCTGGCGCCCGCGCCGAGGTCGAGCGGGTTGTCGTCTCCGGCCATCGGCGGCAGCACCATGTTCAGACGGGTCCGCACCGCTTCGCTGAGCGAGGCGACCCGGAGCCCGGCGGCGTCGGCGGCATCGGCGGCCAGCACGTTGACTCCACCGGCGTTGCCCACTATGCCCAACCGGTTGCCTTCGGGCAGTGGCTGGTCGGTGACCAGCCGGGCGGTATCGATCAGCTCGCCGAGGGTCTCCACTCGGATCACGCCGGCCTGGGCGAACAGCGTGTCAACCGCGGTGTCAGGTGCCGCAGCTGCGGCGGTGTGTGACGCGCCGGCCCGCGCTCCGGCGCTGGACCTGCCGGCTTTGACCGCGAGCACCGGTTTGCTCCGGGCCAGCCGACGGACCAGTCGGGCGAACCGTCGGGGGTTGCCGAACGATTCCAGATAGAGCGCGACGGCTCGGGTCGCCGGATCGTCGTGCCAGTACGCGATCAGGTCGTTGCCGCTGACGTCGGCCTTGTTGCCGAGCGAGACGAAGGTGGAGACACCGCACCCGGAGCGTGTCGCGTGTTCCAGCATCGCGATGCCGACCGCGCCGGACTGCGAGGCGACGGCCAGACCGCCGTGCGGGGCCAGAACCGGCGCGAAGGTGGCAGCGATCCGGACCGCCGGATCGGTGTTCAGCAGGCCGATGCAGTTCGGGCCAACCACGCGGATCCCGTGGGTACGGGCGATGTCCACCAGTTCGCGTTGCGCGTCGCGGCCGGCGGCACCGCCCTCGCCGAGGCCGGATGTCAGGATCACGACCGCGCGCACCCCGGCGGTGGCGGCGTCGCGCATCGCGTCGACCACCGCTGGCGCAGGGACCGCGAAGACGGCCAGGTCCACCGGTTCGGGCAGGGCCGACAGTGTCGGGTAGGCGGGCACGCCGTACACCCGGGTGGCGTGCGGGTTGACGGCATAGACCGCTCCGGTGAAGCCGTACCTCAGCAGGCTGCGCAGTGTCTCGTGGCCGATCCCGCCCGGTGTACGACCGGCCCCGACCACCGCCACCGAGCGGGGGGCGAGCAGCGGGCGCAGCGCCGCCCGCTGCGCCGCCCGGTCGCGGGTGTCGGCGGCGCCGAGCGCGTCGTCGGTGATCCCGGTGGGCAGTCCGACGGCCAGTACACCGTCGGCGAACCGGGATCGTGTGTGTCCGGTCAGGTCTGCCGCGACGCGCAGCATGGTGGCGTTCGCCGGCAGGACGTCGCCGGTCAGCTCGGTCAGGCCCGCGGCACGAGCGGCGGCGCTCAGGTGCTCCAGCAGCAGCGTGCCGACGCCACGGTGCCGGTGGTCGTCCGCGACGAACACGGCGAACTCGGCGCCGGACCGCGTCTCGGCGCGCTCGTAGGAGGCGACCCCGACCACCTGCCCGGCGATCTCCCCCAGTACGGCGCCGTACTCGGCCGGTACAGGGGGTCGACAGAGCCGGTCGACCTCCGCGGCGATCGTGTGATCGCCCGGGGCGACGAAGAACCGCATGCGCAGGCTTTCCGGCGAAGCGTGCCGGTAGAGCTCCATCAACTGGCCCCGGTCCTGGGGCGTGACGGCGCGGATGTGCACGATTCCGCCGTCGGTGGTGAGCGCGTCGGCGTCGGGCGTGGTCTGGACGAACACGTCGGACACCTCCCTTCTGCGTGTCTGCGTCCAGCACAGCCGACCGCGGCTCGCCCGGACAGGGCCGGTACGCCCGACCGGGCAGGCCGGTCGGCCCTGCCCCAGCACGCCGCGGCGGTCCTAGCGTGAGGTGAACCCGAAACGTCTACCGCAGACGTCCGGATTTCCGCCGAGGAGGTAGATGTGATGAAGCAGTGGCAGGTGGGCGATGTCATGACCACGGAGGTCGTCACCGTTCGATCGGAAACGCCCTACCGGGTGATCGTCGACCTACTCACGGAGCGCGGTATCAGCGCCGTGCCGGTCATCGACGACTTCGACCGGGTGCAGGGCGTGGTCTCCGAGTCCGACCTACTGGCCAAGGTCGAGCTGACCGGTCAACCAGAGCCGAAGTTCTTCGTCAGCCGCCGGCACCGGGTGGCCAGGTCGCACGCCGCCGCGTCGGTGGCGGAACAGCTGATGTCCACGCCGGCGATCACCGTGACCTGCACCACCCCGCTGGCCACCGCCGCCAAACTTCTGGACGAGGAGCACGTCAAGCGGCTGCCGGTGGTCGACGAACTCGGCCGCCTGAAGGGCATCGTCTCCCGCCGCGACCTTCTGAAGATGTACCTACGTCCCGACGCCGACATCCGGGCGGACGTCGTCGAGGAGGTACTCCGTCGGGTGTTGACCATCGAAGAGGGGCTGATCCAGGTTGTGGTGCGCGACGGCGTGGTCACGCTCGACGGCGGAGTGGATCGCCGCAGCACCGCCCAGATCGCAGTGCGCCTCGCCTACGGCGTGCCGGGCGTCGTACAGGTCACGGACCGGCTGGTGTACACCTTCGACGACACCCAACCCATCGCTACGAGCATGATCGCATGATCTCGGCGTGATGCGGCCGGACGCGACTATCCCCGGGTCCGGCCGCAACACTCTGACACGAATCCACGTGCTGTCCGCAAGGCGGCACGTCGTGCCGGGCCGTACCCCAGCCGCGTGGCACCAACTACTCAAGATCCTCGCCGCCGTCCTGACCCGGCCCCTGTTTCGCAACGCAGTTGGGCGAGCGGACAGGCGTGTTCATCGCTCATTGCCGTTCCACCAGGGCCGGCTGGGCGGTGGCGGCATCGGCTGGGCGGCCGAGGGTCCCCCCACCGTCAGGCGCAAAGACCCTGGGCCGAAGCGCCTCGACCAGCTTGCATTGGAGGCGCCTGGAACCACTCTCACGCCGGACGGTGGAGGCCCGCGATGCTGGACAACGACCTACGTCGGCGGGTTCCCGCCGCAGCGGACGGACCAGACCTGGCCAGGCCGATGCGCGAGCCGTCGGCCGATCCCAGCGTGGTGGAGAGGCCAGCAGCTTCGTCCTTTGTCCATGCCGCGATCTACCGCGATGGGCGACGAGTGGCCAGTGCGCCGGACCTGCCGGGGACGTACGGTTGTGGCGTGAGCGGCCCGGAACGATGGCCTGGATCGAGCTGTACCGGCCGGAGGAGGCCGAGTTGCTCGCGGCTGCCGAGGAGTTCGGGCTGCACGAACTGGCCGTCGAGGACGCCGTCGTGGCCCACCAGCGACCGAAGCTGGAGCGCTACGGCGACGCGCTGTTCGCCGTGCTCCGGGCGGCGCGCTACGTCGACGAGCCGGAGCGCGTGGAGTTCGGGGAGATCCACATGTTCGCCGGGCCCGGCTTCTTCCTTACCGTACGGCACGGTCGGGCTCCGGAGCTGGCGGCGGTGCGCCAGCGGCTGGAGGCGGATCCCCGGCTGCTCGCGCACGGCCCCGAGGCCGTGTTGTACGCGGTCCTGGACAGCGTTGTGGACGGTTACGCGCCCGTGGTCGCCGGCCTTCAGAACGACATCGATGAGATAGAGACCCAGGTGTTCCTCGGTGACCCGTACGTGTCCCGGCGGATCTACGAGCTGTCTCGCGAGGTCATCGAGTTCCAGCGCGCCGCCCACCCGCTGTTGGACATGGTCGGGGCGCTGATGGCCGGGTTCGACAAGTACGGCGTCGGCGAGGAACTGCAGCGGTATCTGCGGGACGTGGCGGACCATGTCACCGTGGTGGCCGAGCGGGTGGACGGGTTCCGCGAGCTGCTCGCCGGGATCCTGGCCGTGAACGCCAGCCTGGTTTCCCAGGAGCAGAACGAGAAGATGGAACGGCTCACCGAGGCCAGCTACGCCCAGAACGAGCAGATCAAGCGGATCTCCTCGTGGGCGGCCATTCTCTTCGCACCGACGCTCGTCGGCACCGTCTACGGAATGAACTTCCGACACATGCCCGAACTGGAGTGGATCACCGGCTACCCGATGTCGCTGCTGCTGATGGTGCTGTTGTCCGGCGTTCTCCACCTCACCTTCAAACGTCGCGGCTGGCTGTAGCGGGCATCGGCCCCGGGCCCTCCGCCCGGCCAGGGCGGGACGTTGGTCCCACTTCCGGTTGCGGGGCCGGCCCTGCCGGGTATGCCCGGCCAGGGTGCGGGTTGGGGCAGGAGAGAAGGAGGCACCGATGGAAGCGCGTCTCGCGGGTCCGCGATCGTGAGGTCGGAGACATCCTCCCAGGGCCTCTGGCCCGGCACGTCGTACACCAATGCTGATCACCGCGTCCGCGCAACAGCCTCGACACTTGACCTGGTCGAGGCCGTCGACTGGCTACGCGCCGTCCCGGACGGCCATCACCGGCGAGACAGGACCTAGCGGGCGGCGAGTTGGCCGATGACCTTGTCGATGTCACAGTTGGCGCTTCGGTTGAAGGGCAACTTCGTCAGTACGGCGCCCATGGCGCAGGTGTTGGTCAGGGCCGCGACGATGAGGCCGGCGCCGATGGCGGCGGCCAACCATTGCGCGCCAGGCAGGATCAGGCTGGTGAGGACGCCGAGCAGCACGAGCGTGCCGGCGACCAGCCGGACCTGCCGTTCGATGTCCCAGCGGGCCCGGCCGCGCCTGACCGGTGCGCCGGCGGCCTGCCAGGCGAGGATGCCGCCGTCGAGGATGTGCACGTTCGGTATGCCGACTTCGGCGAGTAGTTGCTCCGCCTGGGCGGCGCGCATGCCCGAGCGGCAGACGAGGACGACCTGCTCGAGGTGGGCGTGGAGCTCCTGGCGGTGTTCGCGCATCAGGTGCAGTGGAACGTTGTAGGCGCCGGGGATGTGGACCGCCTCGAACTCGGCGGGGCTGCGTACGTCGAGGACGCGGACGGTGTCGTCGGTGGCGAGCCAGTCGCGCAGGACGGCAGGGTCGAGTCGGGTCGGGTGTGCGGCGGCGTCGGTCACGGGAAGTCGTGCTCCTTCGCAAGAGGTGGGATGTGCGGTGGACGGGCTGTGGAGATCAGGCGCGGCCGTGCAGCATTGCGTGCCAGTACAGCGCTGGCAGGCCGTAGCGCTTGAGTAGCCACATGTCGTATCGGGGTCGCATGGTGTCGATGAGCGGGAAGCTGGGCTGTGGCGTGAGGTCGTAGTCGAACTCGGCCAGCAGCATCCGGTTGCGGGCGGTGGTCAGCGGACAGGAGGTGTAGCCGTCGTAGCGGGCTGGCGGAGGTTCGCCGCGGCGGGCGGCGAGCAGGTTCGCGGCGACGATCGGTGCCTGCCTTCGGATCGCGGCGGCGGTCTTGGAGGTGGGCAGGTTGGCCACGTCGCCGAGGGCGAAGATGTTGGGCCAGCGCGGGTTTCGCAGGGTGTACTGGTCGACTTGCAGGTAGCCGAAGGGGCTGTCCGGGTCGGCCAGGGGTGATGCGGCGACCCAGTCGGGAGCGCTCTGCGGCGGTACGGCGTGCAGCATCGCATAGTGGATCTCTTCCTTGGCACCGCTCTTGGTGTCGAGCAGTGTCGCCCGGTGCGCGGGGCCGTCGACATCGACCAGGTGGGTGTTGTGGCGGACCTCGATGCCGTACCCGGCGGCGATGCCCCGCAGCACCTCACCCCACTGCGGCTGGCTGAAAAAGGCCGCGGTGGGCAGTACCAGGATCACCCGTATGTCGTGCAGGACGTCCTGGCGGCGCCACCAGTCGGCGGCTAGGTAGGCGATCTTCTGCGGAGCACCGGCACACTTGATCGGGCCTGGCGGCATGGTGAACAGAGCCGTCCCGCCCCGGGTCTGCCGGATGTTATGCCAGGTCCTGGGGGCCAGGTCGAAGTGGTAGTTGGTGGAGGCCTCGTCGCGGCCAAGCGTCTCGGCCAGCCCCGGGATCGCGTCCGGGTTCAGTTGCAGGCCGGGGGCCATGACCAGGAAGTCGTAGGTGAGGGTCCGGCCGTTGCCGAGGACGACGGTGCGGGCGTCCGGGTCGACGGCGGTGACCCGCTCGGCTACCCAGGTGACACCCTTGGGCATGACCCTGGCCTGCGGGCGCACCGTTTGTGCGGCGTCGGCGCGGCCGCCACCGACGAGTGTCCACAGCGGTTGATAAAAATGCCTCTGCGACGGCTCCACCACCGCCACGTCGGACACGCCCGCGCGGCGCAGACGCGCGGCGACGCTGATGCCGGCGGTACCGCCTCCGACGATGACCACCTCGTGATGTGACCGGAGCGGGGCCGGCATCGGCGCGGGTGCGGCAGTGGTCGAGCGCTGGGCAACTCTGTCGTCCGCGGTCGACCGGGACCAGAGCGCGGCGGCGGCGAGGACCAGCGCCGCGGTGGCGATCCACAGCAGGGGGCTGCTCCACCATCGGGTGGGCAGTTGCTGGGCGAGGACGAAGACGCCCATGACAACCACGAACCAGCCGAAAGACTTGCGCAGCACGTCCTCGCGGACCCGACCGGCGAGCCGGCCGCCGATCAGGCTGCCGGCCACAGCGGCCGCGGTGACCGTGATGGCGAGTCCCCAGTGAACGTGCACGGTGGACAGGTAGCCGGCCAGGCCGGCGAAGGACTTCATCGCGATGACCAGCAGCGAGGTACCGACCGCGACCGGCATCGGCAGGCCGCCGAGCAGGGCGAGGGCCGGCACGACGAGAAAGCCGCCGCCGGCGCCGACCAGGCCGGTGACCAGGCCGACGACCACCCCGTCGGCGATGACGCGCGGCACGGGCAGCTCGTGCGGAGCAGGTCGGCCGGCGAGACCCTGCCGGCCCTTGATCATCGCGGCTGCGGTGGCCAGCATCATCAACGCGAAGCTGGTGAGTAGGACGCCGCCGGGGATGAACTCCCCAAGCCGGCCACCGGCGTAGGCGCCGGTCATACCGGCCAGCCCGAAGAGCAGGCCGGTGCGCCAGCGTATCCTGCCGCCCCGTGCATGTGGCAGGACACCGACCGCGCTGGTGACACCGACGACGAGCAACGACGTCGCGATCGCCTCCTTGGCCGGCAGGCCGGCGACATAGACCAGCAACGGCACGGCCAGAATGGAGCCGCCGCCGCCGAGCAGACCGAGGCTGGCGCCAATGCCGACCGCAAGGAGCACGGTCAGGACCAGAACGGCGGTCATGAGCCCGCCTGCGGGGACCTGTCGATGTACACCGACAGCCCCGACTCGCGGGCCTTGCCGAACTCGTCGTCGACAGCGACCACCCGGCGGCCTGCGGCGGCCAGGATCGAGGCGGCGATCGAGGCGCGGTAGCCGCCGGCGCAGTGCACCCACACCTCGCCGTCGGGCACCTCGTCGACGCGGCGCGGTAACTCGTGCAAAGGAATGTGCACGGCACCGTCGATGCGGGCCGCGGCAGCCTCGAGGTCGCGACGGGTGTCCAGCACGACGACCGCCCGGTGGTGGCGTACCTGGGCGAGGTCGGCGAAGGTGGCCCGGGGGAAAACTTCCAGGGCGGCGCTGCCGGCCCAGTCCGCCGGGCTGCCGGTGGCGTGCGCGGCTGGCCGGTCGATACCGATTCGCACCAGCTCCCGCTGCGCCTCGGCGACCTGCTCGACGGTCTCGCCGAGCAGCGTCAGCGCGGTGCCCTGGGGAATCAGCCAGCCGAGGTAGGTGGCGAAGCTGCCGTCCAGGCCGACGTTCAGCGTTCCGGCGACGTGACCGGCGGCGAACGCTACCCTGTTGCGCAGGTCGACCACCCATTCGCCGTTGGCGAGGCGCTTGCGCAACTGCTCGGCGTCGGCTCGCTGCGGCACGCTCAGGTCCGGCGCGCCGGGTCCGGCACTGTTGGCCGGCGCCATGTGCGCGTAGTAGGCCGGCCAGGCGTCCAGGCCGGCCAGCAGGTCATCGACGAAGGTTTGCTCCGGCTTGGTCAGAGCGGGGTTGCTGCGCTTCTCGGCGGCGATGGTGGAGGCGACGGCCTCGGACTGGGTGGCCGAGCAGAAGCTGCCGAACCCGTGCGTGGGGTAGATTCCGGCGTCGTCCGGGAGTTCGCCGGCTAGGCGGTGGGCCGACTGGTACTGGTGGTGCACCAGTGCGTCGGTGTGTGCCGGGCCGAGCAGATCCGGCCGGCCGACGGAGCCGTACAGCAGGGACCCGCCGGTGAACGCGGCGACCTGCCTCCCGTCGACATCGAGGGCGTAGGCCAGGTGGGTGAAAGTGTGCCCGGGAGTGGCGAGCACCCGTACCCGCATGGCGTCGCCGACGGCGATGACGTCGCCGTCGTGGACCGCCACCCGGTCGAAGGTCACCGGATCGTCGGCGTTGACGTGGTAGGCCGCGCCGGTGGTCTGGGCCAGTGCGTAGCCGCCGGTCACATAGTCGTTGTGGATGTGGGTCTCGAAGACGTGAGTGATGCGCACACCTTCGGTGGCGGCCAGGTCGAGGACCCGGTCAATGTCGCGCTGTGGGTCCACGACGAGTGCGACGGTGCCGTCGTGGACGAGGTAGCTGCGGTCTCCGAGGGTCGGGGTGTCGATCGGCAGGATGCGGAACACGAGAACTCCTTGCGGTCGAGGGTCGGGTTCAGGCGATGGCGTGGGTGCCACGGACCGTGGGGTGCCCGGCGCGCCGCCAGGCGTCGGTGCCACCGGCCACGGACCAGGCGTCCACACCCGCCCCGGTGAGGTAGCCGGCGGCGAGGCTCCGGTTGCCGCTGGCGCAGATCAGGTACACCGGGACGCCGCGTGGCAGGTCAGCGACCCGCGCGGCCAGCTGACCCATCGGGATCAGTTCGGCATCGGACACGTGGCCGCCCAGGTACTCGAAGGGCTCCCGGACGTCGATGACCATGGCGCCGTCACTGTGACCGACGGCGAAGGTGGCCAGGTCGACCTCGCGCATGAACGTCCCCTTCCCACTGCCCACATACCCCCCGGGGTATGTGGGATCGACGGTAGCGCCAAGAGTGGCGACGCCGTCAAGCCCCGATGCGGTGACATGGGCCACGGATGGCCAGACTCGGATGCATACCCCCGGGCGTATGGGAGTATCAGTACTCGGAGCGGCATTACTCCAGAGCGAACGCTCCATGCCCCGCTGGCGTTCGTCCCGTCGTAACTGCCTCGGCCGGAGACCCTGGATCACCGTCTCCTCCGGAAACCGAGCTGCCGATTCGTTCGGTACAGATACCCGCCGGGGTATGCTGAGGTCAGTGCGGAAATAGTGGGAGAGACACATGCAGATCGACAGTGACGCGCTCGGTGACGTGATCAAGCGGCTGCGCCGAGCCGAGGGGCAGATCCGCGGCGTGATCGCGATGCTCGAGTCGGGTCGCGACTGCACCGAGGTCGTCACCCAACTCGCGGCGGTGTCCCGCGCGTTGGACCGCGCCGGGTTCAAGATCATCGCCACCGGGCTGCGCCAGTGCGTGACCGCCCAGAACGAGGGCGACCAGCAGACCGTCGATGTCGCCAAGCTTGAGAAGCTGTTCCTGTCCCTGGCGTGAGCCCGCCGGTCCGTCCGACCGAAAGCGGACCTCCTCCCGACTGTGCGGTTGTGACACCGCCACCAGGGCGGCCGAATCTATCCAGAGTCGGCCGTCGACCGTCGTGCTCGGTCACCGCCGCCGCGCCACTGCGGGATCAGTCGTGACCGGTCGTGTCGCCGACGATCCACGGCGTCCGAGCCACATCCGACGCGATCGGTGACGGGCCGCGGGCCGTTCTCAGGGTGACCAACGGCCCGGTTGGGCACATACCCCAGGGGGTACCTTCGTTACTGGTGATATGACCGGACGAGGGGAGGTCGGGACCGATGAAGACCATCATCGTGGGCGGTGTTGCGGGCGGGATGTCGGCGGCGACCAGGCTGCGGCGGCTGGACACGGACGCCGATGTCGTTGTGTTCGAGCGGGGCGAGCACGTCTCCTACGCCAACTGCGGCCTGCCGTACCACCTCGGCGGTGTCATCACCGATCGGAAGGACCTGCTGCTGCAGACCCCCGAGGGGCTACGCCAGCGGTTCGGCCTTGACGTGCGGATACGCACCGAGGTGCTGTCGATAGACCGGGAGCGGCGCACCGTGCGGGTCCGAGATCTCGACAGGGCCACCGAGTACGACGAATCCTGGGACACCCTCGTGCTCAGCCCCGGTGCGGCACCGATCGTCCCAGACCTGCCCGGCATCGAACGGGCCATGCCGCTGCGCACCGTCACCGACGCCGACCGCGTCATCGCGGCAATGCGTGGGCGGCGCCCACGTACCGCAGCGGTGATCGGTGGCGGGTTCATCGGGCTGGAAGTCGCCGAGAACCTGACCCGCCGAGGTTTGGCGGTCACCGTCATCGAACTCGACCGGCAGGTTCTCGCCTCACTCGATCCGGAGATGGCCGCAGGCGTCCACGCACAGCTGCGTGCGCACGGGGTGACCCTGTGCCTGGGGACCGGGCTGGCCAGGGTGCTGTCCGACGCGGTCGAACTGACCGACGGGCGGCTGATCGACGCCGAACTGGTCCTGTTGGCCATTGGCGTACGCCCCGAGGTCGGCCTGGCCCGTGCCGCCGGGCTGGCCATCGGCTCACGTGGGGGGATCGTGGTGGACGCCTCGATGCGTACCAGCGCCCCGGCTATCTATGCCGTCGGCGACGTGACGGAGAAACCGGACCGCGTCGACGACGGGTCCGCGCTGATCCCGCTGGCCAACACCGCCAATCGGCAGGGGCGGCTGGTCGCCGATGCGATCGTCGGCCGCCGAGTCCGCCTCGACGGGCGGCTCGGCACCGCGATCGTACGGATCTTCGACCTCACCGTCGCAGTCACGGGCTGGAACGAGAAACGGCTGACCGTCGCCGGCCGGGACTACCGCGCGATCCACACCCACCCCACCTCGCACGCCGGCTACTACCCCGAGGCCGAACCCATGGCACTCAAACTGCTGTACGACCCGGGGAACGGGGCGATCCTGGGAGCCCAGGCCGTCGGCGGCTCCGGGGTCGACAAACGCATCGACGTGATCGCCACCGCCGCCCACGCCGGCCTGACCGCCGACGACCTTGCCGACCTGGAACTGGCCTACGCTCCGCCCTACGGCGCGGCCAAGGATCCCGTCAACATGCTCGGCTACATCGCCGACAACCGACGCAACGGCAGCGAACGCAGCGTGCAGTGGCATCAACTGGACAACCTGCTCCACGCCGGCACCACACTGATCGATGTACGCACTCCCGCCGAACACCATGCCGGTCACATCCCCGGTTCGATCAACGTCCCGCTCGACGAGTTGCGTAACCGTCTCGACGAACTGCCCGCCGGCGACCTGGTGGTGTACTGCCAGGTAGGCCAGCGCGCCCACACCGCAGCCGCCCTCATCGGCGACCCGAACCGGATAGCCAACCTCGACGGTGGTTACCTCACTTGGCTAGCCGGCTCAGCAAGCTGCACCCGCGCACCATCATCAGCATCGCGGCCAACGAGGTCGAGGCGCGGCAACGCGGCGTCGACCGCACAATCGACGCGAATGGCACCGGCAGTGTCGGAATGACGCCGGGCGCCGCTCACGTTGCTACCGTAGGCGACAGAGCCACCGTGGCGAGCAGCGCAGGCAGTCAGTTCGTTGGAATCGGGACCAGTGGGCGGAAGGTCCAGGAGAATGGAGCCGTGGCCGAGCAGGACGGACTCCAGCGCTTGCGGAGCGCGCTCGTGCGGATTCATGAGCGCGCAGCCGTACACGCCGATGACAGCCTGCACCTAGCCGCCCACGAGATCAGCCAGGCGGTCTGCGAACTGGGACATCCGTGCCCCGAGGGACCGGAATTCCATGTTTGCCCGGTATGCGCATCCCTGCCAGGCCAGCGCTGCATTAGCGTGCCTGGCCATACCTTGCAGGACCATTACCACCCGGAGCGGTGTCGACAGACGTGACCCAACGTCCCCCACGCCTCTCCGAGGCGACGTCTCCGGCAGGTTGGCGGCCCCGCTCCCCCGCCCGCCGCTGACCCGGACCGCGCCTGAGATCCGCCCGACAGCCGAACATCCGAACATCCCCGAACCCGGTTGGATCACCCGGCTACCCGATATCGCGGCTGTGCAGCGCCCTCCACCTCCATCGATGAGCGCCGCGACGGGCTGTGGCAGGCAACAGTCCCCAACCTCCACTCGAATAGGGCAGGACGTTAGTCCCACCTCCAGAGGCGGCCGGCCCTGCCGGGTAAGCCCGGCCAGGGAGCAGGTTGAGGGCAGGAGAAATGGAGGCACCGATGAGAGCACTGGTGTACGACGGGCCGGGCCGCAAGTCCTGGAAGGATGTCCCCGACCCCACCATCGCGGACCCACGGGACGCGATCATCGAGGTGGACACCGTGACGATCTGCGGCACAGATCTGCACATCCTGGCCGGCGACGTGCCCGAGGTCCAGCCCGGACGGATCCTCGGGCACGAGGCCGTCGGCACCGTCGTCGACATAGGCGCCGGCGTCACGGGCCTGAGCCGGGGTGACCGCGTCCTGGCGTCCTGCATCTCGGCCTGCGGTGTGTGCCGCTACTGCCGCTCAGGACGGTACGGGCAGTGCCTGGGCGGCGGCGGGTGGATCCTCGGCCACCACGTCGATGGCGTGCAGGCGCAGTACGCCCGGCTGCCCTTCGCCGACCTGTCCACGTACCGGCTGCCGGCGGAGGTCGGCGACGAGGCCGCGGTCATGCTGGCCGACATCCTGCCGACGTCGTACGAGGTGGGTGTGCTCAACGGTCAGGTCCGGCCGGGCGACACCGTCGTGGTGGTCGGGGCCGGACCGATCGGACTCGCCGCGATCCTGACCGCCCGGCTGTACTCCCCGGCGCACATCGTCGCGGTCGACAAGGCCGAGAGCCGGTTGCAGGCGGCCAAGCAGTTCGGCGCCGACGTCACCGTCAACGCCGGTGAGGACCCACGGGAGACCGTCCACGCACTCACCGGCGGGCTCGGCGCCGACGTGGTGATGGAGGCGGTCGGCACGCCGCAGGCGTTCGAGACGTGCACCACGCTGGTACGCCCCGGCGGCCGGGTGGCGAACATCGGCGTGCACGGCAAGTCGGCCGTGTTGCACCTGGAGGAGTTGTGGAGCAGGAACGTCACGATCACGACGGGGCTGGTGGACACCTACTCGACGCCGGACCTGCTCACGATGCTGAGCGCGGGCCAGCTCGACGTGGGGCACATGATCACGCACCGGTTCGCGCTCGACGACTTCATGGCCGCGTACGACGCCTTCACCAGACCGGCCGAGACCGGCGCGCTGAAGGTCGTCCTGTCCCACGCCTGATCCCGCGCTGACCCGTTCACCATCAGCCGGCCGCTGGCGGCCGGCTGATGGCGTGTACCCCCGGGCATGTCCAACGGCCCGCCCGACGGACGTCGTTGGACCTGCCGTGGTAGGCCGGGCGGCTCTGGGGACGCGATCCGGTGTGGCGCAGGCTGGTGGATGACAGGCCGACAACTCCGGAGGCCCAGATGACCGTCCCGCAGACCAGCCCGGAACTTCGTCCGATGGCGGCCCCTGACCCGGAAACCTCCGCTCGTCACGCGCCTCCGCCGGGAGATCGCGGCCCGTCGCCGGGCGCCCCGAACGCCTCCACGGCAGGCCTCACGCCGCCCCGGCCGTTACCTGGCGTGGAGGCGGCCCCGAGCGGGCCAAGCCGTACGAGGACCCGGGCGACGCGGCCGTGCTCGTCACCGCGACCGGCGCCCGCGAGCACGTCGTGTTCGCGGGGAGGCTGGACCGACACCGGCTCGGCTTCGCCGAGCGGGCCGTCGCCGCCGTGGTGCGGGCCCCACGCGGTGACTTTCGGGACTGGGCGGCGGTTGACGCCTGGGCGGGCGGCATCGCCGAAAACCTTGCGAGGGAAGTGATCGACAATGTACTGGTACGGGCACGGGACGGGCGGCTGGGGATACGCCGCCATGGTGCTCAACATGCTGCTCTTCTGGGTAGTGCTGGCCGGTGCCGGCGTCCTGCTGTACCGGTGGCTGTACCGCGCCGAGCCGGCAGGTGGGAGCCGGCCCCATCTGGCGACCTTCACGGCCCGGCGGCTGCTCGCCGAGCGTTACGCACGGGGTGAGATCGACGACGAGGAGTACCAGCGGCGGCTCGGAACGCTCGGCGGCCACTGACCCCTGCCGCCGACAGTGCCGGCCGCCCCGGCTCACACTTACGCGGCTCCAGACTCAGCCGATGCGGTGTCCGGGTGGAGGATCTCGGACACCGTGCGGCGGGGCGTCGCCGGAACCGGGTCGCCGTATCCGATGCGCAGGATCATCTGGGCGTGCCCGTGACCACCACCGACGAGTGCGCGCAGCTCGGGCACCTCCAGCGCCTGGTTGACCGGGGAAGCGGCCAACTGCCGCACGGTCGCGGTGAGCAGTACCCGCTGCAGCGCCTGCCCGGCCCGCAGCCAGTCGTACGGGGCGTCGCCCCGGGTCGTCAGCCGGACGATCGTGGGGCGACGCTCGAACCTGGCGGCCTCCCGGGCCGGGCCGAAACGGCGCAGCGGCAGGCGCCCGGCGGCATCGTCCGGGGGATACGCGTACGCCGGGATTCCGTCCTGGCGCCCGGGGTCGCCTCCGGTCCAGGCCGCGAGTTCGGTGAGGTACCCGGCGTCCTGTCGGAGGATCTCGTCAGCGGTCCGGGTGAGGGCGAGGATCGCGTCCCGCGGGATGGGTTCGGCAACGGTCAGCCGGGCGCCTTCCGCAGCCGCGGCGCCGGAGAGTTCGTCCAGCACCGGCCACGGGACCGCCTCGGCGCGGTACGGGCGCCGGTTGGTGTGCCGGCGGGCGATCGCCGCCGCCAGCACGGTGGCCGCCGGACCCGGTGCCGTGAGAGGGCCGGCCTGGACCAGGGCGGCGAGTTCCGGGCGCGTCGCGTCCGGCAGCAGGCGCAGGACCGGGATCCGGCCGTTGACGCACATCGCGATCCGGAGATTGAAGATCGCGGCGCCGACGCTGATGAACATTTGTCGGCCGGACGGGTCCAGAGCGGGGAGCTGGCGATCCCGGTCCACCCACACCTCGACCTGCCGTCCGCGGACCCGGAAGAGCCAGGGTTGGGTGTTGTGCACGGACGGCGCGGCGACGGCGGCGTGCAGACAGTTCGCCACCGTGTGCGGCGACAGCCGGGGAATCGACCGGGCCTGGGCGGCCATGATCAGTGGTCCAGACTGACGGGCCGGTGGATGGCCTCCTCCAGGTCACCGGAGGCGGTGACCAGCAGTCGGTGTCCCAGGTCCGACAGCGCGCGAGCCACCGCGATCTCGTCCCCGATCTCGCGACTGTGCGGCTCGTCGGGGCGCGGCCGCGCCTGGCCGGTGCCGACCAGGTCGTCCCGGATCTCGTCGTAGAGCTGCGCCTCCGCGTACGTCCGGTCGTCGACCTCACCGATGAGGATCTCCACATTCCAACGCTTCATGGCGGTCATGTTCGGCTCCTTGACCTGCTCGCAGGATTGTCCGGCCGTGTCCGTGCCGTCGTCGTCTCGGCCGTCGCCGCCGGGATCCGGTCGGCACCGGATGCCGGCGGCACCTGTCGAGGTCGGCACGGCAGCGCCGTGATGTGCCGCTCGGATGTCGGCCGCGCCGGGTGTGATCAGTCGGCGGCCGACGGAAGTTCCCGGACCACGGCGACCGGGCAGTGCGCGTGGTGCAGCAGTTGCTGGCTGACCGAGCCGAGCAGCAGCCCACCGAAGCCGCCATGACCACGGGAGCCCACGACCACCAGTTGGGCCTCCCGGCTCGCGTCGACCATCACGCGGCCGGGCGGGCCGGCGACAATGTCGATGCCCACCTCGACCTGTGGATATCGGCTCCGCCCGTCGGCCAGCAACTCGTCGACCTCGACCCGCTCGGCGCCGGCCTGCTCCTCCGGGCTGTAACCCGGCAGCTGCCGACGCGAAGCGATCGGCGTCCAGGCCCGAACCACCCGAAGGACGGTGCCGCGGGCCGACGCCTGCGCGAAGGCGTACTCGACGGCGAGCAGCGCACACGCGGAGCCGTCCACACCGACGACGACGGGGCCTTCCGGCCGCTCCTGCTCGCCCCGTACGACGACCACCGGGCAGTGCGCGTGCGCCGAGACGGCGACGGTGGTGGAGCCGACGAGCAGGCCGGTGAAGCCGCCGTGGCCACGGCTGCCCAGCACCAGCAGGCGTGCCTCGCGTGAGCGCTCCCGCAGCAGGATCGCCGCCGAGCCGTCTGCGACGGTGCCGGTGACCAGCACCCGCGGGTGGGTCTGGAAGGCTTCGAGGATCGCGGCGTCGAGCATCTTCTGCGCGTCCTCCCGGGCGCCCTGATCCGGCCGGCTCGTCGCGACCGGGGCGACCGTGCTGGGCACGGCCGGCCATTCGAACGCGAAGAGGAGCGTGATCTGTGTGCCGGCGCGGGCTGCCTCGTCCAGCGCCCACCGGAGGGCGGCTTTCGCGCCATCGGATGCGTCGTATCCGATGACGATGGGGTGTGCGTTCATGACTTCCTCCAACCGGACTCCCTATAACGCAACGTAACGGCGTACGGGGTATCCGGCGTAGGGCCGATGGTCAGCGCGGCAGGTGACCTTCTACCCGCAGCGGCGGACCGGACGGCGAGCACGGGTACGGGGCCGGACCGGCAGCCAAGCGCACGCCGCGACGCCGGGGACAGGGCCTTGTCGCCTTCCTTCAAGCGGCTCGGCGGGCCGGCAATTCCGGCGCGGCGGGGAGTTACAGGGCCGGCCGCCACCATCGGCCGGGCCGTTCGGCCCTGTCCGACCTACGGCCGGACGGCGTGCCATGGAAGGGAAGAATCCGCCACGGTGGGCGACCCCGGAGACTTCCGGTGGGCGTGCTCTGGAAGGAGAAAGCCATGAGGAGATGGACGGTTCGGGACGTCATGACCGACGACGTCGTGGCGGTGCCCGAGGACGCCAGCTACCGCACCATCGTCGACGTCCTCGCCGAACGCGGGATCAGTGCGGTTCCTGTGGTCGACACGACGGGGAAGGTCGTGGGCGTGGTTTCCGAGGCCGACCTGCTCTTCAAGGTGGAATTCGCCGGTACCGCCGGCCAGCGTCGCTTCTTCCCCCACCGGCGGCGGTCGCCGCGGGAGAAGAGCGAGGGCAGGACGGCGCGGGAGTTGATGAGCGCGCCGGTGATGACCACCGGGCCGGGCACCGGGCTGCACGCGGCCGCGCGGTTGATGGCAGAGAAGGGTGTCAAGCGGCTTCCGGTCGTGGCGGACGACGGCAGCCTGGTCGGGATCGTCTCCCGCGCCGACGTGCTGAAGGTGCATCTGCGCCCCGACGAGGAGGTGCGGCGCGACATCGTCGACGAGGTGCTGCGGCGGACGCTGTGGCTGGATCCGTCCGAGGTGCACGTCGAGGTCGAAGGCGGCCTCGTCGCGCTGAGCGGACACCTCGATCGGCGTTCCCTGGCGGAGCTGACGGTGCGACTGGTCGGGTCCGTGCCGGGCGTGGTCGCGGTGCAGGACCACCTCACGTACGACCTGGACGACGCCGAGCTGGCCCGGTCCCGGTGGGACCGGTCGCACCCGTTCAGCGCCACCGGACCTTCGGCCTAGGAACCTTCCGTGCCGCCCGTCGATACGGCCCGGGCGGCACGGGACGGGCCGAGTTCCTCATGGACGATGCGTTCCACCAGCAGCGGTAGGTAGCTGCGCACTCTCGCGTCGGCGAACCGCGCGTACGCCGCGGCGACGGCCTCGGCAACCCGCTCCGGGCCGTACGTGCCAGCGTGGTGCGGTGGTACGGAGACCACCCGGTGCCCCCGGTGCCGGTGGCGCCGTGCCACCCCTCCGGCGGGCGTCACACCCTCAGGCTGCTTTGCCAAAGGAGGGCCGGACAGGGCCGAGTGCAACGCCTCCGCAGGACCTTCGCCCCTGGGAGGCGTGCGCGGGTCCGACCAGGCTGGAGGTGCGGAGGTGATCACGATGGCTCGGGCGAAGCAGTGGACTGTCGACATCGTTATCGACGAGCGTAACGACGAGCGGTGCACTCGCGCGGAGGCCCGGCTCCAGATGCCGGACCGGATCGGGCTGGTCGGCTGTGGCGCGGCGCGGCGCAACCCGGCGGACCCGCGGGTGCCGCAGATCGGCGACGAACTCGCCGTCTCGCGGGCGCTCGCCGACCTCGCCCACGGCCTGCTGGAGGCGGCCGGCGACATCGAGCGGATCACGCGGAAGGGCACACAGCGGCCCTACGGAGATGCGGGAGGCACGAGATGAACTACCGGATCGCGATCAACGGGTTCGGCCGGATCGGCCGCAACTACCTGCGCGGACTGCTGGACCGGCGCCTCTTCGACGACGGCTTCGAGGTGGTCGGCATCAACGACCTGTGGGAGCCGGCGGCCCTGGCCCACCTGCTGGCGTACGACTCGACGTTCGGCCCGCTCGACGCCGACGTCAACGTCAACGTCAACGGTACGGATATCGTCGTCGACGGCCGGCGGATCGCGACGTTCCAGGAACGGGAGCCGGAGCGGCTGCCCTGGGCCCGGCTCGGCGTCGACCTCGTCATCGAGGCGACCGGCAGGCTGCGTACCCGGGACGCGGCGGCGAACCACCTCAAGGCCGGCGCGCGGCGGGTGCTGATCTCCGCACCGGGCAAGGGGGTGGACGCGACGATCGTGGTCGGCGTCAACGAGTCGACCTACCACCCGGCGCAGCAGGTCATCTCCGCCGCGTCCTGCACCACCAACTGCGCGGCGCCGATGGTCAAGATCCTGCACGACACCTTCGGGCTGTCCCGCGGCTACCTGACGACCGTGCACGCGTACACGAACGACCAGGCGGTGCTGGACACCCCGCACAAGGACCTGCGGCGGGCCCGGTCGGCCGCCGTCAACATCATCCCCACCAGCACCGGGGCTGCGAAGGCGATCGGCCTGGTGCTGCCGGGCGTCGCCGGGCGGCTGGACGGCGTCGCGCTGCGGGTGCCGGTGGAGGACGGCTCGATCTGCGACCTGACCTGCGAACTCGCCACCCCCGCCTCGGTGGCGGAGATCAACGACGCGTTCGCCGCGGCCGCCGCCGGCCCGCTGCACGGAGTGCTGCGCTACGCGGACCGGCCGCTGGTGTCCCGCGACATCGTCGGCGACCCGGCCTCCTGCGTCTTCGACGCCGCGCTCACCCAGGCCGGCGGGACGCTGGTCAAGGTCTTCGGCTGGTACGACAACGAGTGGGGCTACCTCAACCGGCTCATCGACCTCACCGCGCTGATCGCCCGGCGGGCCTGATGGCGCCCGGGCCGGGCCGTTGGTCCCTGTCGGGCGGCCCGGCCCAGCGGTGTGATGGAGAGGACACCATCACCGCCGAGTACACCGACGGGATCCTGACGATCAAGGTGCTCGTCAGCGTGCCCGAGACCGCCGGCAGGACCATCCCGATCACGGTCGGGCCGGACAAGAAGTAGAGGCCGGCCGCTCGGGGCGGGCTTGCCAGGAACAGTCGGGCTCGGTCGGCGTACCGAGCCCGACGGCGTCGTACGGCGATTGGGGAAAGTCATGCCAAGCACCCGTGATCTGCTGGTCGGGCAGCCGTTCGTCGACGGTCTGTCCCCGGAATGGCTCGACCGGCTGACCGCCTATGCGCACCCGGTCTACCGCAACCGCGGTTGCCGGCTGTTCGCGGCGGGGCGGCCGGCGATGCGCTTCTGGCTGCTGCGTTCCGGGCGGGTGGCGCTGGACCTGCCGACGCCGGGCCGGGGCGACGTGGTCATCGACACTGTCGGCGCTGGTGAGGTGCTGGGCTGGTCCTGGCTGTTCCCGCCACACCGGTGGCAGTTCGGGGCGGTGGCGGTCGAGCCGGTTCGGGCCGTCGAGTTCGACGCCTCCGGCGTGCGGTACCTGATGGCGGACGACACCGCACTCGGGTACGAGCTGAACCGCCGGTTCATGGCCGTCATGCTGGACCGGCTCCAAGCCACCCGCACCCGCCTGCTCGACCTGTACGGCTACCCGGAGCACCGCGCCTCGTAGGTCGTCCGCACCCCGGACCCGCCCGGCCCTGCCGGTGCCGGCCGTCAGCCGGCGACCTCGATCGTCTGCGCGGCGGGCAGCCGGGGGGTGTGCGGCGGGCCGGCGGTCTCCGGGTCGGCGGTGCCCAGCCGCACCACCAGGTACGGGTAACCGAGGTTACTGATCACGCTCCGCAGCGCCTGCCGGGTACTGGGCAGCTCGATGACGGAACTGAACGGCAACACCGTGACACCGAGTTCGGTCGCGGTCAGCCAACCGGCCGACAGTGCCGCGCCGGCACGGAGCCAGTCGGCCGGCTCGTCGCCCGGGCCGTACAGGATCGCGTAGCTGGCGGCACGGTCGTGTCCCGGGCCGACGGTGAGCGTCCCGGCCCGTACGAAGTCCCGGCCCGGAACGGTGGTCTGCGGTGCCTGGCCGGGGACCACCTCGTCCGGGATGCCGGTCCCCGCCGGCCGGTCGCCGCCGCGCCAGTACGCCAGCTCGGCGCGCTGTTCCTCGTCCTCGGCCTCTACCTGGTCGGCGTGCGACGCGGCGGCGGCCAGTTCGAGGACCTGGTCGGGGGTGAGGATGTGCAGTTGGATGCCCTCGGCCGCCACCGCCTGGCCGATGGCGGCGATCGCCTCCGGGCTGGCCGGGGTGTCGCTGACCGGCCGGCGGTCGGTGTGCCGCAGCCGTACCGCCTGGAACCGGCGCATCGCCTCCGGGGTCACGCCGGTGTGACCGGCCAGCCCGATCCGGGCCAGGTGGTCCGGATCGGCCGGGTCGGGCAGCGGAGTCACCACGGCTGACCGTCCCTGCGCGGCCACCGCGACCACGGCATGGTGCAGGGCGGCGCCGCAGCTCACGGTCAGCAGCCGCCCCTCCGCGTCGGCGGCGCGGAGTTGACGGTCCCGCACCGCGTACAGGTCCAGCGCGTCGGCGGTGACCCGCCAGCGCCAGGGCTGGGTGTTGTGCACGGACGGCGCGTACCCGGCCGCGTCCGCAGCCTCGGCGAGGACCGCCCCGGCCGGACGTTCAGCATCGGTCATTTGTTTCTCCCTCCTGCCCCCATCCTCCACCGCCGCGGACACCGCTGCCCGGGGACCGCTCACGTCGCGGTGATCAGAAGGGACTCCTGGCCGGTGACGGCGAGCGCCTCGGTGCTGGCCGGGTCGAAGAAGTGCGCCTGGGTGAGGTCGACCGCCAGGTCGGCCTCGTCGCCGGCGCGTACCGAGGCGAGGGCGGGCAGCCGGGCGGTCCACAGCGCGGGCACACCGTCGTCCTCGCCTGTCGGGGACTCCGCCCGGCGCTCGCCGGACGGCGGGACGAAGAGCAGGTTCTTCTCGCCGCCGAGCGACTCGACGGTCACCGCCGAGACGCGCAGCCGGGGAGCGTCACCCTGGCCCCGGGCCAGCCCGATGTCGCCCGGTCGCAGCCCGAGGACGATCTCGCGGCCGGCGTACGAGCGCAGTGCGGGGCGCCGCGCGAGCTGGCTGTCGGGTACCGGCCAGCGCTGCTCGCCGAACACCAGCGCCAACCCTTCGGCGGTCGCCTCGACCCGGCAGGTCGCCAGGTTCATCGCGGGCGATCCGATGAAGCCGGCCACGAAGACGTTGCGCGGCGCCGCGTACAGCTCGTCCGGTGCGCCCACCTGCTGGAGTCGGCCACGATCCAGCACGGCGATCCGGTTGCCCAGGGTCATCGCCTCGACCTGGTCGTGCGTGACGTAGATCGTGGTGGTGCCGTACCGCTGGTGCAGCCGGTTCAGCTCACCGCGCATCGCGACCCGCAGCTTCGCGTCCAGATTGGACAGCGGCTCGTCCATCAGGAACACCTGTGGGTGGCGGATGATCGCGCGGCCCATCGCGACCCGCTGCCGCTGGCCGCCGGAGAGCGCGGCGGGCTTGCGGTCCAGCAGGGTGGTGAGCCCGAGCACCCGGGCCGTCTCGCCCATCTGGTCCGCGATGTCGGGCTTGTGGACGCCCCGCAGTCGCAGGCTGAAGCCGAGGTTCTGGGCCACGGTCATGTGCGGGTAGAGCGCGTAGTTCTGGAACACCATCGCGATGTCACGGTTCTTCGGCGGCACGTCGTTGACCACCCGGCCGCCGATCTCGATCGTGCCGGAGGTGGCGTCCTCCAGGCCGGCGATCATCCGCAGCAGTGTGGACTTGCCGCAGCCGGACGGCCCGACCAGGACGATGAACTCGCCGTCGCCGACGGTCAGGCTCACCTGGTCGACGACGACGGTGCCGCCGGGAAAGACCTTCGTCACGTCGCTCATCGCCACTTCAGCCATCTGTCCTTCCCCTTTCCTCCGGTGGCGGTGAGCCGGATCGCCAGACCCGGCACGGTCGCCACCACGGCGCAGGCCACCAGGTCGGTAGCGGACAGCGCCCCGGTGCCGAGCAACTCGCGCAGCGGCGGCAGCAGCACCCCGGCGAGCTGCAACAGCGCCGACAGTGCCACCGCCGCGACGAGGGCTCGGTTGCCCGGACCGCCGGGCCGGCGTGGTGCCCGCACCGCCAGTGCGATCCCGAGCTGGCCCAGGCCCAGCACGACGAAGACGATCGACTGCCACGGCCGGTCCAGCGCGTGCGCGGCCACGCCGGCGCCGAGCACGACGGCGGCCAGCAGCGCGCCGGCCAGCAGCACCCCGCGCAGCAGCCCGGCACCGAGTACCGACTCCTGCGGCGACCGGGGCGGGCGGCGCATGATGCCCGGCTCGGCCGGTTCGGCGCCGAGCGCCACCCCGGGTACGCCGTGGGTGAGCAGGTTGATCCAGAGGATCTGGGCCGGCAGCAGCGGTACGGCGAGCCCCAGGAACGGTCCGGTCAGCATCACGAGGATCTCGGCGACGCCGCCGGCGAGCGCGTACCGCAGGAAGCGGCGGATGTTGTCGTAGACGCGGCGGCCCTCGGCGACCGCCGCGCCGACCGTGCCGAGGTTGTCGTCGACGAGTACCAGGTCGGCGGCCTGCCGGGCGACCTCGGTGCCGCCGCCCATCGCCACCCCGATGTCGGCCCGGCGCAGCGCCGGTGCGTCGTTGACCCCGTCACCGGTCATCGCCACCACGTGCCCGCCGGCCTGCAGGGCCGCGATGATGTCCAGCTTCTGCTCCGGCTGGATCCGGGCGAAGATCCGTTGGCCGTCGACGCCGTGCCGGGTGAGCCCGCCGTCGTCGCCCCGCACGACGCCGTCACCGCCACGCCAGATGCCGAGCTGGCCGCCGATCGCGGCGGCCGTGGCCGGGTGGTCGCCGGTGATCAGCACGAGCCGGATACCCGCCTGGGCGAAGGCGGCGGCGATCTCCGGCGCCGACGACCGGACCGGGTCGCCGACGGCGACCAGGCCGACCGGCCGCAGGCCCGTCACCCGCGCCGGGTCCGGTGCCGTGTCGAGGATCCCGGTCGCGACCGCGAGCACGCGCAGCCCGTCGGCCGCGACCCGGTGCGCACCGGCCAGCATCTCCGACGTGACGCCGTCGACCAGCGGTGCGGCCAGTACTGACTCCGGTGCCCCCTTGCACACCACCAGGAACCCGCCGCCGGGCCGGCGGTGCACGGTCACCATCCGCCGGGTTTCCTGCTCGAACGGCAGCTCCGCGAGGCGCGGCCAGGCCGCGCGCTCGGCCGCCGGCTCCAGGCCGCACCGCTGCGCGAAGGCGACCAGCGCGGCCTCCAGCGGATCCCCGATCGGCGTCCACCTCGGGTGGTCTTCGGTCGGCGCCGCGAGCGCGGCGTCGTTGCACAGCAGGACTGCCCGGGCCAGGTCGCGCAGGGCCGGACCGGGCTTCGCCGGTTCGCCCACGTCGTCGCGCAGCTCGCCGCCCGGGTCGTACCCGGTACCGCGTACCCGGTATCCGGTGCCGTCGGCGGTCAGCGCCCGCTGCACGGTCATCCGTCCCTCGGTGAGGGTCCCGGTCTTGTCCGAGGCGACGACGGTGACCGAGCCGAGTGTTTCCACCGCGTGCAGCCGGCGCGGGATCGCCCGGATGGCGGCCATCCGGCGCGCGCCGAGCGCCAGCGCGAGGGTGACCACGGCGGGCAGCGACTCGGGCACCGCGGCGACGACCAGGCTGACCGCGGTGACGGCCATCTCCACCACGGACCGCCCGCCGGCCACGCCGACGGCGAAGACCGCGGCCGACAGCACCACCGCGGCCAGCCCCAGGACGCGGCCGAGCCGGGCGAGCCGACGTTGCAGCGGCGTGGGCGCGGGCCGGGTCGTCGCGACGAGGGCGGCGATCCGGCCGAGCGCGCTGGCCGGACCGGTACGCACGACTGTGCCGGTGGCGCGCCCGGTGACCACGACGGTGCCGGCGTACGCCTCCGCGTCGGCTTGCCGGGTGACCGGTACGGACTCGCCGGTCAGCGCGGCCTCTTCGAGTTGCAGGCGGTACGCCTCCCGTAGCCGGAGATCGGCCGGGACGACGTCGCCCGGCTCCAGGTGCACCAGGTCGTCCCGGACCAGCTCGGCAGCGGGGATCACCAGGTGCCGGCCGTCCCGTTCCACCCGTGCGGTCGGCGCGGCCATCCGGTCCAGGGCGGCGATCGCCCGGTCCGCCCTGACCTCCTGGAACACCCCGATCGCCGTGTTGACGACGACGACCAGGGCGATGACGACGGTGTCCGGATGGTCTCCCAGGGCCGTGGTCACCACGGCGGCCGCGATCAGCAGCGCGACGAGCGGGTCACCGAGTTGGTGCGCGATCCGGGTCGCCAGGTGCCGGCGGGCCGGTGCCGCCACCGTGTTGGGCCCCTCGGCGCGAAGCCGGGCCGCCGCGGCCTGCGTCGTCAGTCCCCGCGCCACCGCGGGTGCCGTGCTGGAAGCCATGTCCTCAGCGTGCCGGCCGGTCCGCAGGCGCGGCAGGGCCGGCCTCCCGGTCGGTCCGGGACCTTGGACCCGTCCCGGTGCGGACGAGTACGTCCGTCAGGGGCCGCCGGGCGGATGCCGCGCCGGGCGGCCCGTAGCCGAACCGCAGGACGGCCTGGGCGTGGTACCCGTCGGCGGGATCCTCCAGCAGCGCCCGCAGGTCGGGTACCTCCACCGGCTGCGTCATGATCGTCGACGCCAGGCCGCGTACGGTGCTCGTCAGCAGGGCCCGCTCCAGCGCCTGTCCGCAGCGCAGCCACTCGTAGGGAGTGTCACTCCGGGTGTAGAGGACGGCGATCGTCGGCGCCCGCTCGAACGGGGCGGGGCCGCACCGCCGCGCGGGTCGTACGACGCTGAAGTCGCGGATCGGCATCGCCTCCAGCGCGTCGCGCGGCCCGAACGCCTCCGGAGGTACACCGTCGCGGCGCCTCGGGCGGGGCCCGGTCCACTCGCCCAACTCCCGCCGGTACGCCGGGTCGTGCCGGCGTCGCTGCTCAGCGATGCGGACCAGGTCGAGGACAGCGTCGCGGGCGAGTGGGTCGGTGACGACCACCCGTGCCCCCTCGGCCTCGGCGGCGGCAGACAGGTCGGTGAGCGCTTCAGCGGGGACGCGCAGGTCGCGCATCGGCTGCCGGTTGCTGTGCCGGCGGGGGATCGCCTCGGCCAGCATCAGCGCCGTCTCCGGTGGGCGGGTCGACGGCCCGACCGTGACCTGGGCGGCGAGATCCGGTTCGCCGGCGTCGGGCAGCAGGCGCAGCACCGGCACGCGACCCCGGGCGAGCATCGCCACCCGTAGGTTGAACACCGCGGCGCCGAGGCTGATCAGCAGCTCCCGGTTCCGCGGGTCGAGCACCGGCAATCGTCGCCGCCGATCCGCGAGGACATCGACGGTGTTGCCGCGGATCCGGAACCGCCATGGCTGGGTGTTGTGCACCGACGGCGCCGCGACGGCGGCTGTCAGGCACGCGCGCAGCGGTCCGTGCGGCGTCCCCTGCGGATCCGCAGCCCAGTCGTCGTTCGTCGGGCGCCGCCTTTTCCGGCCGACTACGTGCATGGTGCCCTCCCGTCGCGCTCCGCTCCCACCGACCTCGGCACCATCCCGTGACACCGAGGCTTCGGTGTGAGCCCCGTGTCTCGACCGTGCCGCCGTGCCGATGGTCGGTCCAGGGCCTGACTGCCATCCGGCCCGGGACCTTCGGACCGTCTGCCCGCCGGTTGTGCCCAGCCGGTCGCGGGCTCGGAGACGTGTGGTCAGAGGGTGGTCAGGCCGTGTGCGCGGAACTGGTCGCGTACCCGCGCCAGCAGCTCCGGCGACGGCGGAGGAGTCTGCGCGAGCGGGAACCGCAGCCCCAGGGCCGCGTACTTGGCCGCGCCGAGGCGGTGGAACGGCAGTACCTCGACCCGCTCCACCGTGGAGAGTGTGGCGGCGTGCCGAGCCACCGCGTCGACGTTGGCCGGCGCGTCGGTGAGGCCGGGCACCAGCACGAAACGGATCCACATCCGATTGCCACGGATGGCGAGCCGGCGGGCGAACCGCAGGGTCCGGTCCAACTCGCCGCCGGTCACCCTGCGGTACGTCTGCGGCTCGCCGGACTTGATGTCCAGCAGCACCAGGCTGGTCGCGTCCAGCAGCGCGTCGGTGGCCCGGTCGCCGAGCACGCCGGAGGTGTCCAGCGCGGTGTGCAGGCCCGCCTGCCGGGCCCGGATCAGCAGCGCCTCGGTGAAGGCCGGCTGGAGCAGCGGCTCGCCGCCGCTGACGGTGAGGCCACCGCCGGCGACCCGGATGAACCGCGTGAAGCGCGACACCAAAGTCCAGAGTTCGTCGAGGCCGATGCGCTGCCCCGGCCGGATCCGCCAGGTGTCCGGGTTCTGGCAGTAGAGGCAGCGCAGTGGGCAGCCGGCCAGGAACACCACGAACCTGGTGCCGGGGCCGTCGACTCCGGTCGAGACATCCCAGGAGTGGACGGCCCCGGCGATCGCGCGGGCGGTGGTGTTCACAGCGATCCGTGGAAGGTGCGGGAGATGACGTCACGCTGCTGTTCCGGGGTGAGCCGGACGAAGTTGACCGCGTAGCCGGAGACCCGGATGGTCAACTGCGGGTAGCGCTCGGGGTGGGCCATGGCGTCTTCGAGCGTGGCCCGGTCGAGCACGTTGACGTTCATGTGGTAGCCGCCGGCGTCGGCGTACCCGTCCAGCACCCCGATCAGGTTCGTGACCTGCTCCTCCCGGGTGCGGCCAAGCCCGCCCGGGGTGATGGTGCTGGTCAGCGAGATCCCGTCCCGGGCGCTGGCGTACGGCAGCTTCGCCACCGACAGCGCGGAGGCGACCAGGCCGTGCCGGTCCCGCCCGTTGCCGGGATTGGCGCCGGGCGCGAACGGCTCACCCGCACGCCGCCCGTCCGGGGTGTTGCCGGTGTGCTTGCCGTAGACCACGTTGGAGGTGATGGTCAGCACCGACAGGGTCGCCTCGGCGTTGCGGTACGTCGGCTGCCGACGCAACCGCTCCATGAACGCCTCGACCAGCCAGACGGCGATGGCGTCGACCCGGTCGTCGTGGTTGCCGTAGCACGGGAAGTCTCCGTCGACGGCGTAGTCGACGGCCAGTCCGGTCTCGTCGCGCAGCACCTTCACCCGGGCGTACTTGATCGCCGAGAGGCTGTCGACCGCGACGGAGAGCCCGGCGATGCCGGTGGCGAGGAACCGGTGCACCGGATAGTCGTGCAGCGCCATCTCCAGTCGCTCGTAGGCGTACCTGTCGTGCATGTAGTGGATGACGTTGAGCGCGTCGACGTAGGTGGCGACGAGCCAGTCCAGGATCTTCTCGAACGCCGCCACCACCTCGTCGTAGTCGAGGATCTCGCCGCCGACCGGCGCCGTCGGCGGGGCCACCTGCGCTCCGCTGATCTCGTCCCGGCCGCCGTTGATGGCGTACAGCAGCGCCTTGGCCAGGTTGGCGCGGGCGCCGAAGTACTGCATGTCCTTGCCGACCCGCATGGCGGAGACGCAGCAGGCGATCGCGGTGTCGTCGCCGAACCCGGAACGAAGCAGTTCGTCGTTCTCGTACTGCACCGCGCTGGTGTCCAGCGAGACCTGGGCGCAGAACCGCTTGAACCCGTCGGGCAGCGCCGGTGACCACAGCACGGTGAGGTTGGGTTCCGGTGCCGGGCCGAGGTTGTAGAGGGTCTGGAGAAACCGGAACGCGGTCCGGGTGACCAGGGTCCGCCCGTCCCGGCCCATTCCGCCGAGCGCCTCGGTGACCCAGGTGGGGTCGCCGGAGAAGAGCTGGTCGTATTCGGGTGTGCGGAGGAAGCGGATGAGCCGTAGTTTGATCACCAGGTCGTCGGCGAGTTCCTGCGCCTGCTGTTCGGTGAGCCGTCCTTCGGCGATGTCCCGCTGGAGGTAGACGTCGAGGAACGTGGCGGTGCGGCCGAGTGACATCGCCGCGCCGTTCTGCTCCTTGGTCGCGGCCAGGTAGCCGAAGTACAGCCACTGGATCGCCTCCCGGCCCGTGCTGGCCGGGCCGGAGATGTCGTACCCGTAACCGGCCGCCATCTGCTTCAGCTCGTCCAGCGCCCGGACCTGCTCGGCCAGTTCCTCGCGGTCCCGGATGACCTCAGCCGAGGAGCGGAACGCATCCAGGCGGACCCGGTCGGCGAGCCGGCTGGCGATGAGCTGGTCGACGCCGTAGAGCGGAATCCGCCGGTAGTCGCCGATGATCCGGCCCCGGCCGTACGAGTCGGGCAGCCCGGTGATGACGTGCGAGCGGCGGGCCCTGCGGACGGCGTCCGGGTACGCGTCGAAAACGCCGTCGTTGTGTGTTTTGCGGTGCCGGGTGAACGTCTCCCGGACCTGCGGGTCGAGGGTGTAGCCGTACGCCTCCAGCGCGGTCTGGACCATCCGGGTCCCGCCGGCCGGCATGATCGCCCGGCGTAGCGGCGCGTCGGTCTGCAACCCGACGATCAGTTCCCGCTCCCGGTCGAGGTAGCCCGGGCCGTGCGAGGTGATGGCGGACGGGGTGCGGGCGTCGACGTCGTACACGCCGCGGCGGCGCTCTTCGGCGAAGAGCGGCCCGAGCCCGTCCCACAGCGCGGTGGTCCGTGGCGTGGGGCCGACCAGGAAGGCGTCGTCGCCCTCGTACGGGGTGTAGTTCTGCCGGATGAAGGCGGCCACGTCGATCCGGTGCCGCCAGTCATCGCCTACGAATCCGCGCCAGGCGTCGAGCGTGGTCATCAGTTCCTCCAAGCGCTTCGGCTGCGGCGTCAGGCCGCGCGGGCCGGCGCGGCGACGGTGTCTGTTGCACTGCGGCGACGGTGTCTGTTGCACTGCTGTGCCATCGCCGTCCTTCGTCGTTCCGACCAGTTCCAGCCTCCGTCTTCGCCGGCTGGCCGAGCAGGGCCACAGGTCCCGTCGGGGCAGGACCGGTGACCCGATCGGCCGCCCTGGATGCTTCGGTCTCCGGTGCCGGCACGACCGGGTGGTGCCCGGCAGGCGCACGTTGCCTCCCGGCTCGGTCCGGAATCAACCCCACCGGTTCGCCCGTTGGAGTTGGGTCTCCAGTCGCCGTCGCGCCAGTTCGACCGCTTCGGTGAGGGTGGCCGCGTCGGCGGCCGCGTGCAGGTCCACGCCCGACAGGCTGGCGTGGATGGCGACGCCGTACGGCCGGTCGACGCCACGGGCGGCGGATCGGTTCAGGCTCATCCGGACGAAGAGCACCGGCCGCGGCGCGTGCCGCAACGCCGCGGTGACCTTCCGGCGGGCGTACGCGACCTGGCCGGGTCGGATCGCGCCGTGCACGTACACCTGTGGTTGCGGTGGGGCGATCGGTCGGGTCATCGCAAGTCCTCCTCGAATGGAAGATCATCTGTACCGCTACCCTCGCCGGACCGGCCGGGGCGGCCCAGGGCTGCCAGACCTGACCGGGAGGGCAGTTGGTCCCGGCCGGCCCGGCAGAACGACCCTGAACGCCCAGGTGGCGCCCGCCATATCGTCAAGGCAACAGAGAGGCCATCGAAGGCGAGGCGACGATGAGGCTGTGGACAGTGGCCGACGTCATGACCAGGGACGTCGCCACGGTGAGCGCAGAGACGTCGTACCGGCAGATTGTCGACATTCTGAGCGAACTGCGGATCAGCGCGGTGCCCGTGGTCGACGCCGCCGGACTGGTGCTCGGCGTGGTCTCCGAAACGGACCTGCTGTACAAGATCGAGACCGAGGGGCATCCCGGGACTCGGCAGATCTTTGGGAGCCGGCGGCGGCGTGCCGCGTGGACGAAGGCCACGGCGGTGGAGGCGAAGGACCTGATGACCGTGCCGGCGATCACCATCAGGCCGAGCGCCCTGATCCTGACTGCCGCCCGGCGGATGAACGCCAGGCACGTCAAGCGGCTGGTCGTCGTCAACGACCTCGGCCGGGCGGTCGGCGTCGTCACCCGCGGCGACCTGCTCAAGGTACATCTACGCCCGGACGCGGACATCGGCCGCGATGTGACCAACGGCGTGCTGCACCGGATTTTGGCGATCCGGGACGGCACCGTCCGAGTCGAGGTGCGCGACGGCGTCGTCACCCTCACCGGCACGCTGGACCGGCGCAGCACCGCGGTCTCCGCCGCGCGACTGAGCCTGGCCGTGGCAGGGGTGGTCGCCGTCGAGGACCACCTGACGTTCGACGCCGACGACACGGTCCTGACGCATGCCGCACCCGGCGGCGCTTGACCGGCCGGCGCCGCCCCGGCTGCCGCCGCCGGCCCTCGATGCCGCCAACCGAACCGCGCCGGCCCGGACGATCGCACGATCGTCCGGGCCGGGTGACACACCCCCCTCCAAGGTCAGGGAGTCGAGACCGTACCGGGATCGGTCCAGCGCCACTCGGTGATCTCCGGGGCGTCCTCGCCGTGCCGGCGGGTGTGGTCACGGCAGCGCTGCCGGGCGTCGACCATCGCTTGGCGCAGGTGGGCGGCCCGGGCACCCAGGCCCGGAACGCGGTCGATCACGTCGATGACCAGGTGGTAGCGGTCGAGGTCGTTGAGCATCACCATGTCGAACGGCGTGGTCGTGGTGCCCTCCTCCTTGTATCCGCGTACGTGCAGGTTGCAATGGTTTGTCCGCCGGTACGTCAACCGGTGGATCAGCCACGGGTACCCGTGGTAGGCGAAGATGACCGGCCGGTCGGTGGTGAAGACGGTGTCGAACTGGTGGTCCGACATGCCGTGCGGGTGCTCGCTCTCCGGCTGTAGCCGCATCAGGTCGACGACGTTGACCACCCGCACCTTGAGATCGGGCAGGTGCCTGTGGAGCAGGTCGGCGGCGGCGAGAGTCTCCAGCGTCGGTACGTCGCCGGCGCAGGCCAGTACGACGTCGGGCTGCTGCCCGCCGTCGTTGCTGGCCCAGTCCCAGATGCCGAGGCCCCGCCGGCAGTGCAGCGCCGCCTCGTCCATCGAGAGCCAGTTCGGCGCCGCCTGCTTGCCCGCCACGACCACGTTGATGTAGTGCCGGCTGCGCAGGCAGTGGTTCATCGTGGAGAGCAGGGTGTTCGCGTCCGGTGGCAGGTAGACCCGGACGACCTCGGCCTTCTTGTTGACGATGTGGTCGATGAACCCGGGATCCTGGTGGGAGAAGCCGTTGTGGTCCTGCCGCCACACGTGCGAGGAGAGCAGGTAGTTCAGCGAGGCGACCGGCCGCCGCCACGGGATGTGACGGGTCACCTTGAGCCACTTCGCGTGCTGGTTGACCATCGCGTCCACGACGTGGATGAACGCCTCGTAGCTGGTGAACAGGCCGTGCCGGCCGGTGAGCAGGTAGCCCTCCAACCACCCCTGGCACAGGTGCTCCGACAGAACCTCCAGCACCCGTCCGTCCGGGGCGAGGTGGTCGTCGCCGTCACGCGGTGCGCCGAGGAACGCCCGGTCGGTGACCTCGAACGCGGCACCCAGCCGGTTGGAGGCAACCTCGTCCGGGCCGAACAGCCGGAACCGGTCCGGGTTCGCCCGGATCACGTCGCGGATCCAGCCGCCGAGCACCCGGGCGGCCTCCGCCGTCGACCCGCCCGGCCGGTCGACGGGTACCGCGTAGCTACGGAAGTCCGGCAGCACCAGGTCACGCAGGAGAACGCCGCCGTTGGCGTGCGGGTTGGCGCCCATCCGCCGCTCGCCGGTCGGCGGCAGGGCGACCAGGTCCGGGACCGGGGTGCCGGTGGCGTCGAAGAGCTCCTCCGGCCGGTACGAGCGCAGCCACTCCTCCAGTTGCCGCAGGTGCTCCGGGTTGTCCCGGACCTGCGAGATCGGCACCTGGTGGGCCCGGAAGGTCCCCTCGACCTGCTGCCCGTCGACGGTCGCGGGCCCGGTCCAGCCCTTCGGGGTACGCAGGACGACCATCGGCCAGCGCGGTCGGGTCACCTCGCCGGTGGTGCGGGCGTGCCGCTGGATCGCCGAGATGTCGTCCAGTGCCCGGTCCAGCGTCGCGGCCAGGAGCTGGTGGACCGTGGTCGGGTCGTCGCCCTCCACCACGTGGGGCTGGTAGCCGTAGCCGCGCATCAGCGCTTCCAGGTCGTCCCGGGGGATCCGGTCGAGCACGGTCGGGTTGGCGATCTTGTAGCCGTTCAGGTGCAGGATCGGTAGGACCGCGCCGTCCCTGGCGGGGTTGAGGAAGACGTTCGACAGCCAGCTCGCGGCCAGGGGGCCGGTCTCGGCCTCACCGTCGCCGATCACGCAGGCGACGAGGAGGTCGGGATTGTCGAACGCGGCGCCGTAGGCGTGCATGAGCGAGTACCCGAGTTCGCCGCCCTCGTGGATCGAGCCGGGCACCTCCGGGGCGACGTGGCTGGGGATGCCGCCGGGGAAGGAGAACTGACGGAACAGCTGGGCCATCCCGGCCTCGTCGCGGGACACCGACGGGTACAGCTCGCTGTAGGTGCCCTCCAGCCAGGTGTTCGCCACGATCGCGGGGCCGCCGTGTCCGGGACCGGTGATGTAGATGGCGTCCAGGTCACGGGCCACGATCACCCGGTTCAGGTGGGCGTAGAGCAGGCTGAGGCCGGGACTGGTGCCCCAGTGCCCGAGCAGGCGCGGCTTGATGTGCTCGCGCCGCAGGGGTTCGCGCAGCAGCGGGTTGTCCAGCAGGTAAATCTGGCCGACGGTGAGGTAGTTCGCCGCCCGCCAGTACGCGTCCAGTCGCGCCAGCTCCGCCTCGCTCAGCGGCGCCGTCGTCGTCTCCAGGGTCGTCTCCATGAGTGCGGCCTCTCGCAGGTAGGGAGGGAACGTGCCTCCCAGCCTGGTCGGGGCCTCGGCTGCCAGACAGGGGCTATGGTCCCGTTGGTCCGGGCCGGACGAACCGAGGCCCGCGCGGCGGCGTGTTCGCCCTCGCCAACCATCCGGGCCGATTCCTATCGGACCCGGCCCGGTGGTGTCCGACGTGCGGCCGGGTCGGCTACCGGCCGGTCGGGTCGGGCGTGATGCGGAAGACCGGGAAACCTGCCACCACCCGCTCGAACTCTCCCAGCGGTGCCTCCCGCTCGACCGGAATGTGCGGGCGGGCGCCGGGGGCCAGCTGGAGATAGCGGCGCAGGGTCTGTTGCGTTGGGCGAGAGGCAGGTCGGCTACTGATGTGATCAGCTGCGCTGATGAGGTCGGCTGCCCCTTCCCGGTCCCGGTCTCCGCCGTCCTCAGCGTTCGCCGGGTTCCGGTTACCGCCCGAAGTGATCGTTCTCGCGATCCGCTGGTACCTCCGGTTCAACCTCTCGTACCGTGACGTCGAGGAACTCCTGGCCGAACGCGGGGTCGAGGTTGATCACGTCACCGTCTACCGATGGGTGCAAAGGTTCACCCCGCTACTGGCCGACGCCGCCCTGTTCTGTCGTCACGCACCGGGCGACCGGTGGTTCGTCGACGAGACCTACGTCAAAGTCAACGGGATCTGGCGCTACGTCTACCGGGCCGTCGATCAGCACGGGCAGGTCATCGACGTGCTCGTATCGCAGCGTCGGGACGCCGCCACGGCCCGACGGTTCTTCCGCAGGGCGCTGGCCACGCTGAAGGTCACACCGACCGAGGTGGTCACCGACGCCGCCCCGTCTACCCCGGGTACTTGATGAACTGGTGCCGTCGGCGTGGCATCACGTCGAGCGGTACGCCAACAACCCGATCGAAGCCGACCACAGCCGCCTCAAGCACCGACTGAAACCGATGCGCGGACTCCGCACCGACCGGACAGCCCAAGTGATCATGGCCGGACATGCCTTCGTCCAGAACCTCCGCCGAGGACACTACGAGTTCGCCACCGACACCCCACCCTCAGGCCGGGTCGCCTCAGCATTCACCGAGCTGGCCCAGGCGATCTGACCTGAGCTGCCAACGCGGCTGACCTCGCCCGTCAAACCGCGAACGCAACAGCCCCGTCTTTCTGCCTTCCTGGAACGTGCCGGTGTGCCCACCAGCGGCGGGCACACCGGGCGTGCGAGAGCATCGGTCAGCTGACGCTGACGCAGCTGTACGGGACCCAGCCCAGTACGCCGAAGAAGTAGATCGCGGCGTAGAAGTCGCCACCACCGCAGAGGGTGTGCGGGGTGCCTACGGCGCCCTGGAAGAAGCCGCCGTAGCAGGGCGCCGACGAACCGCTACCCGGTCCGGGCCAGAGGTAGCCCCACGCCGCGCTGCTGGTGCTTGGCTGGTTGTGGACGTAAAGGATGTTGGTGGAGATGTTCGTGACTGTGCAGGCATCGGCCGCCGCCGGAGCCGGCGCTCGTCGGCTCTCACCGGCACCGCCGTCGGCTCGTGCCGAAGTGGCGCCGAGCAGTACGAGCGACGTGGCGAGTGCGGTGACGACCCCGCAGATCGTAGCTCGGTTCCGGAGGAGTGATCGCTTGGTCATAAGTGCCTCCCTGGCTCTTTGTCGACCGGTACAGCGAGTAGGTCAGAAAGATTCGCGAACCGAGGAATCGGGCCGCTTTCCCTACAAGATGCTCGACGACGACCCGCTGATGCGTCCGACAAGGATTGTTTCGAGCCAGCTTCTGCCACGGCACACCTTGACCGGGTATGACGGGCGAGGGTGCCGCGTTCGGCGCTGATCGGGTCGGACTCTGCCCGGCTCGGCGCGTGCGGGGCGCTTCGGGCCGCCCGCCCGCCGCCGGTCCGGTTGCGTCCATGGGAGTGGTGTACGACATGCCTGGTCACGGGACGACGCGCTACAACTACCTCCTCGCCGTTGCGCAACTGGGCCGGTACCTCGTCGACGACGGTCAACGGGAGGCGGCAGGCACGCCGACAGCCGTGACTCGACGGCACGTCGAGGCCTTTCAAGCGTGGATGATCACAACCCGGTCGCCGGCCACGGCGCTGAACAAACACAAGGCCCTGCAGCAGTTCTTCAAGTGGCTCACGGTCGACGAGGAGGAGATCGACCAGTCGCCAATGCTGCGGGTGCGGCAACCCAAGACGCCGAAGCGCCTCATCCCGATCATTCGGGACGAGGACACCAAGAAGCTGCTCGACACGTGCAAAGGCAAGGACTTCGTCCACGTCCGCGACGAGGCGATCATCCGGCTGCTGGCCAACACCGGAGCCCGGTTGTCCGAGGTGGCGAACGTGCACATCGACGATGTCGACCTGTCACTGGATACGGTGCGCTACCACGGCAAGGGTGCCACAAGGACCGCCGGGTTCGGCTCGCGCCCAAGACCGCTCGGGCGGTCAGCCCCTACCTGCGCGCCCGCGGCGGCCACAAGGGCTTCGGGCTATCCGACCTGTGGCTGGCGGTACGCGGCACGCAGCCGCTGACCGCCAACGGCATCAAGCTCATGCTCAAACGGCGGGGTCTGCGCGCCGGGGTCGATGGCGTGCACGCCCACCGCTGGCGGCACACCTACGCACACGAATGGAAGCTGGCCGGGGGGAGACACCGGTGATTTGATGCTGGTGCTCGGCTGGACGTCCGAGGACATGCCACGCCACTACGGCGCCAGCGCTGCCGCCGAGCGGGCCCAGCAGATACAAGCCCGGATGCGAATCGGTGAACGTGTCTGACCACGAAGGGAAGCCGCAGACAGGCGGGCGTGGAGCAGAGACGGGCATCACCCCGCTGCAGCGCCGCCGCCGGGCCGCATCGCCGCACATGCCTCCTGGGCCAACACCAGCGACCGCACGGCCCGCACCTCCCCCGGCACCAGAGCATTCCTCAAGCGGTTCGAGCGCCAGGTCGACCCCGACGGCGCGCTGCCCGACGAAGTCCGCGCCGCCATGGCCAAACACGCACGCACCGCGTACATGCTGCAACTGGCTGAACGCTCGGCGGCGGCACGCCGCCACCGAGCCCGATCCCAGGACCCTTGATTGCGCCGAGGTCGTGTACACGGCCGAAACTAGACGCATGGGCTATGAGCTCAGGTTTCGTCTGACTGCGGCACGACCGGTTCGTGACGTCCGTTGCCGTACCTGATCGTGGTTCGGATGTTCGGCTGGCTCCCGCGCCCTCGTGCGAAGCGATGCCGTCAAGCGGAGTTGCTGGTGCTACGGCATGAAGTCGCCGTGTTGCGCCGCGAGGCCGTCCCGGGCATTCATGCCGAGCAATGAGAAGAGGGCTCCCTCAAGTCCCTGACCTGCGGAAACCCTCTCGCTGTCGGGACGGCCGGATTCGAACCGACGACCCCTTGACCCCCAGTCAAGTGCGCTACCAAACTGCGCCACGTCCCGCTCCCGCCCGGCGCACCGTGCGACAGCCGGTACAGCGTAGCGCAGCACCGTTTCGTACGCGCAACGGCCTGCCGCCCTCCGTCGCCGAGGTCGTCCCTTCACTCCCCACCACAACCCCTACCGCGTCCTAGGAAGATAGGTCATTACCAGGAGCCACAGAGTGTGATCGTCGCGGGCGGTCCGCTGGCGGAGCGGCGCGACGGGATGGACCTCGCGAGACGACGGACCTGCGGCGAGGCTCAGCCGTGCGGCTTGCCCCGCCCACCGGCACCGATCTTCTTGCGGGGGCGTACCGACACCTCCACCGGGCTGCCCTCGAAGCCGAACTCCTCGCGGAGCTTGCGTTCGACGAACCGCTGGTAGCCGGCGTCCAGCGGGCCGGTGGTGAAGAGCACGAACCGGGGAGGGCAGGTACCGGCCTGGGTGGCAAAGAGCACCCGCGGCGCCCGGCCGCCCCGCACCGGGTGCGGCGTCGCCTGCACCAGCGCGGTCAGCCACTGGTTGAGCTGCCCGGTCGGGACCCGGGTCTCCCAACTGGCCAGCGCGGTACGCAGCGCCGGGGCGAGCTTGTCCACCGCCCGTCCGGTCTTCGCCGAGACGTTGATCCGGATCGCCCAGGGAATTCGACGCAGCTCGCGCTCGATCTCCTTGTCCAGGTAGTAGCGGCGGTCCGCGTCGACCAGGTCCCACTTGTTGAAGGCAATCACCAGGGCCCGGCCGGTCTCGGTGACCGTGGTGAGGATCCGCTGGTCCTGCTCGCTGATCGGCTCGCTGGCGTCGAGCAGCACCACCGCCACCTCGGCCGCCTCGATCGCCGCCGCGGTACGCAGGCTCGCGTAGTACTCCGTGCCGCTGGCCTTGCCGACCCGCTTACGCAGCCCGGCGGTGTCCACCAGCTGCCAGACCTCCCCGCCGATCTCGACCAGGCTGTCGACCGGGTCGACGGTGGTGCCGGCGACCGAGTCGACCACCGCCCGCTCCTCCTTGGCGAGCCGGTTGAGCAGGCTGGACTTGCCGACGTTGGGTCGGCCGACCAGGGCCACCCGGCGCGGCCCGCGCGGGCCCGCCTCGGTGACCGGCGGCGCGTCGGGCAGCGCCTCGAGGATCGCGTCGAGCAGATCGCCGGAGCCCCGACCGTGCAGCGCGGAGACCGGCCGTGGCTCGCCCAGCCCGAGCGACCACAGCGAGGTCGCCTCGATCTCCACGGCCGTGTTGTCGGCCTTGTTGGCGACCAGCAGCACGGGCTTGGCGCTGCGCCGGAGCATGCGTACGGCGGCCTCGTCGACATCGGTGGCTCCGACCGTGGCGTCGACCACGAACAGCACCACGTCGGCGGTGGCGACGGCGTTCTCAGCCTGCCCGGCGATGGCGGCGGCCCGGTCCCTCGCGTCCGGCTCCCAGCCGCCGGTGTCGACCACCGTGAACTGCCGCCCCGACCACTGCGCGTCGTACGGGACCCGGTCCCGGGTCACCCCCGGGGTGTCCTCCACCACCGCCTGCCGGCGGCCGATAATTCGGTTCACCAGCGTCGACTTGCCGACGTTGGGTCGCCCGACCACCGCCACCACCGGCACCGGACCGGTCGGCTCGGCCTCGTCGACGACATCCGGCTCCCGCAGCTCGACCCAACCGTCCCCCGCGTTCACGCCGCCTCCTCAACTGCACCGCCGGGGAAGACCCCGACGGCATCGCCGCACCGGGTGCTACCCCGGTCGTCCACTACCGCACCGATCCTGCCGATCCACTGCCTCACTGGCCTGGCCGCCGCTCGGTGAGCAGGTCACGCAGCCGGGCGACCACCTCGTCGACGCCCAGTGCGGTGGTGTCCAGCACCACCGCGTCCGGGGCCTGCCGCAGTGGGTCCGCGGCCCGGGTGGAGTCGAGCCGGTCCCGCCGGGCCAGGTCAGCGGCAGTGGCGGTCGGGTCGGCGGCGTTCTCCGCGCTGCGCCGCAGCGCCCGTGCCTCGGCCGAGGCGGTGAGGTAGACCTTGAGGTCGGCGCCGGGCGCCACCACCGAGCCGATGTCCCGACCCTCGACCACGATCCGGCCGGCCGCGTCGATCATTTCACGCTGCTGCCTCACGAGCAGTTCCCGTACCGCGGGCACGGCCGACACCGCAGAGACCGCGGTCGTCACCTCCGGGCCCCGGATCTCCCGGTCGACGGCGATGCCGTCGGCGGTCACGCTCGGCGCCTCCGGGTCCACCCCGATCTTCAGGTCGGTCTCCCCCGCCACCTTGGCCACCGCCTCGGCGTCCTGCGGGTCGACCCCGGAGCGCAACACCGCCCAGGTGACGGCCCGGTACATCGCCCCGGTGTCGAGGTAACGGGCGCCGAGCGCGCCGGCCAGCCGGCGGGAGACGGTGGACTTCCCCGAACCGGACGGGCCGTCCACGGCAACCACACATCGCCCGGTCCGTACCTTTTCCGCCACCGTTCCTCCTCCACCGATCCCCTGGGCGATACGCCCGGCACTGCCGAGTTCCGCGGGCAGCCGGCCGTGGCGGCGCCGCCGCGTTCGCTGTCCATCATGCCCCGTCCGCCGGACGGGCCCGCGCCCGACACCGGAGGCAGCGGCCCAGCACACGGTCACCTCCGGCGGGTCCGGCCGGCGGCCGCCCCAAACACCCGTCGCCGCCGGCCGCCGGGCAACCGCGTCCGGCCGAGGTCAGGCCCGGCCGGTGTCAGTCACCGACCGGCCGGTGTCAGTCACCGACCGCTTTGAAGAGCGCGGCGACCTCGGCATTGGTCAACCGGCGGGTACGCCCGGGCCGCAGGTCCCCGAGCCGGATCGGACCGATGGCGGTACGCACCAGCCGGGACACCGGGTGCCCGACCTCCTCGAGCAGCCGCCGGACGATGTGCTTGCGGCCTTCGTGCAGGGTCAGCTCCACCTGGGCGGTACGTCCCAACGTGTCCACCAGGCGGAACTCGTCCACCCGGGCCACCCCGTCGGACAGCTCGACGCCGGCCTTCAACCGCCGGCCGGCACTGCGGGACAGCGGCCCCGCCACCTCGCACAGATAGGTCTTCTGCACCCCGTACGACGGGTGCATCAGCCGGTGCGCCAGCGTGCCGTCGTTGGTCAGCAGCAGCAGTCCCTCGCTGTCGGCGTCGAGTCGACCGACGTGGTAGACCCGTTCCTCCACCCGGCCGAGGAAGTCCGCCAGCGCGGTGCGACCCTTCTCGTCCGCCATCGTCGACACCACGCCGCGCGGCTTGTTCATGGCCAGATAGACCAGCCGGGTGTCGGTGACGAGCCGCTCACCGTCGACGTAGATGACGGCGGTGGCGGGGTCGACCTTGTCGCCGAGCTGCGCGACCCGCCCGTCGACGGTGACCCGGCGCCGGAAGATCAGGTCCTCGCAGGCACGCCGGGAGCCGACGCCGGCCGCGGCAAGCACCTTCTGCAGGCGCTCCACACCGGGGGCATCGGAATTGTCATCGCGGGGCATCGGCTATCTCTTCCACGTCGTCGGGCAGGAACGGGGCCAGCGGGGGCAACTGGGCGACGGTGTCCAGCCCGAGTTTCTCCAGGAACAGCGTCGTGGTCCGGTACAGGAACGCTCCGCTCTCCGGCTCGGTGCCGCACTCCTCCACCAGACCGCGAGTGACCAGGGTACGGATCACCCCGTCACAGTTGACACCCCGGATGGCCGAGATCCGCGACCGGGTCACCGGCTGCTTGTAGGCGACCACGGCGAGGGTCTCCAGGGCCGCCTGGGTCAACCGGACGGACTGCCCGTCCAGCACGAACCGCTCGACGTAGGTCGCGTATTCCGGCCGGGTGTAGAGCCGCCAGCCACCCGCGGCCCGGCGCAGCTCGAAGCCGTGCCCAGCCGCCGTGTAACCGGCGGACAACCGCTGCAGCATGGCCGAGATCCGCTCGGTCGGCTGCTCCAGCACCTGCGCCAGCAGGATCTCCGTGACCGGCTCGTCCACCACCAGCAGGATGGCCTCCAAGGCGCCGCGCAGCTCGTCGTCGTCGATCAGCGCCAGCGCCGTGGCCCGCCGGCCGGCTCCGCCCGGCACCGGCGCCGCCGCCGGCTCGCCGGCCGCGTCCGGACCGGCATCCTCGGGTACGCCCACCGCCTCGTCCGGCTCGGCACCGCGTTTCTCGCCGCCGGGCCTCTGCCCGGCCTGCTCCACTACCGCTACGTCCTCGTCGGCAGGGTGCGCCACGCCGGTCGGCCCATCGGCAAGACCCGCCACGCCGGTCGGCTCGTCGACAACCTCCCGGGCTGGGAACTGCTGACGCTCCGCAACCGAGTCCGAGCCCTCGACCGGCACATCCTGCTCTGCCACCGGCGCACCCGGCGCCTCGCCGCGCGCGCCCGGGCCTTCGACAGCGGAGCCGATGGCCTCGATCCGGGAGCCGATGGCCTCGACCGAGCGGTCCCGCGATTCGCCGGAGGAATTTTCAGCCTCGCCCTCAACCGGAGAGTCGGAGGTCTCGGCGGGGGGCTGCGGCGACGCGCTCCCGGCCGGCCGTTCCCACGGTGGCACCCAGGCCGCCGCCTGCTCGGCCAGCGAGTCGGGCCGTCTTTCGCTGGTCACCGTGTTTCCTCCTGCGTCTCGTCCCCGGTCGCCGTCCCGTCCGACTCGGTCCCGGCCGACTCAGTCCCGGCCGACTCAGTCCCGGCCGACTCAGTCCCGGCCGACTCAGTCAGATCCGGACCGGTGGCCGTCAGGTCCGGTCCGGTCGCCGCCCCGTCCGGCTCGGTCCCGACCGGTCCGGTGCCACTCTCCGCCGGTACCGCCGGTTCGGCACCGCCGGCCGATGGCTCCGGTGGTGCCGGCGCACCCGCGTACTCGTCGATGTCGAGTTCGGCGCCGCCGTCCTCGGGACCGGTCCACCGTACGGTCAGCTCACCGAGCGCCTCCACCTGGGCGAACCCGACCAGCCCCTCCCGGTAGAGTTCCAGCAGGGCCAGGAACCGGGCGACCACCTCAAGGGTGGATTCGCAATCCGCGCAGAGTACCCGGAAAGTGGCTATGCCGGCCCGGCGGAGCCGGTCGCGCAACAGCGCGGCGTGTTCCCGGACACTCACCCGGACCATGTGCACGTGGTCGATGGAGACCACCGGCGCCTTCTTCGGAGTCATCGCCTTGACCGCAAGCGCGGCGAGCCGGTCCGCCCCGATCCCGAGCACCAGGTCCGGCAGCGCCTCGGCGTACCGCGGTTCCAGGGCGACGGCGCGGGGGTAGCGCCGGGAGCCGACCGCCTCCAGCTCGGCGATGTGCCCGGATGCCTCCTTGAACGCCTTGTACTGCAACAGCCGGGCGAAGAGCAGGTCCCGGGCCTCCAGCAGGGCCAGGTCCTCCTCGTCCTCCACCTGGGCGGCCGGCAGCAGCCGGGCGGCCTTGAGGTCGAGCAGGGTCGCGGCGACGACGAGGAACTCGCTCGCCTCGTCCAGGTCCCAGTCGTCCCCCATCGCCCGGATGTACGCGATGAACTCGTCGGTGACCCGGTGCAGCGCGACCTCGGTCACATCGAGCTTGTGCTTGCCGATGAGCTGGAGCAGCAGGTCGAAGGGACCGGTGAAGTTCGCCAGCCGTACGGTGAAGCCCCCCGCCGCCTCGGCCTCGGCGTGCGCCGGATCGGCGGTCGGGTCCACCGGGACCGCGTCCTGACCGGTGGCCGTGAGCGCGTCCCGGTCGGCGGCGACCGGCGGCTCGTCGGCATCGACCGTCCCGGCCGGCAGCGAGTCGGGCGAGGGCAACGGTGGATCCGACGCGGGCGGCCGCGGGTCCGGCGCGGCCGGGGAGGTGGGCGGGGAACTCACCCGACGACCGTAGTCCACCGGTTCCGGACCGTCAGCCATCAGCGTCGCTCCGGTACCGTCACTCACCCGATGATCCTCGACACGGCGGGCACCGACCCGGGCCCGGACAGACGAAACGCGAGACCGCCGGCCGACGTCGGCCGGAACCGCCCGCCTGACTACCGCTCGGCCTGCGCGGCGATCACCTCTCGGGCGAGCTGGCGGTAGTTGCGGGCTCCGGAGGAGGCCGGATCCAGCGTGGTGATCGGCGCACCCGCGACCGTGGACTCGGGGAACTTGACCGTCTTGGTGATCACGGTCTGGTAGACCTTGTCACCGAACGCCTCCACCACCCGCTGGAGCACCTGACGACAGTGCGTGGTGCGGCTGTCGTACATGGTGGCGAGGATGCCCTCCAGCTCCAGGTCGAAGTTGAGCCGTTCGCGGACCTTGTCGATGGTGTCCAGCAGCAGGGCCACGCCACGGAGGCTGAAGAACTCGCACTCCAGCGGGATGAGCACGCCGTCGGCCACGGTGAGGGCGTTGATGGCGAGCAGGCCCAGCGACGGCTGGCAGTCGATCAGGACGTAGTCGTATTCCTTGCGGATCGACTTCAGCACCCGGGCCAGTGCCATCTCCCGGGCGACCTCGTTGACGAGCTGGATCTCGGCGGCCGAGAGGTCGATGTTGGCCGGCAACAGGTGCAGCCCGGCGACGTCCGTCTTGATCAGCACGTCCTCGGCGGTGACGTCGTCCTGCATGAGCAGGTTGTAGACCGACAGGTCTAGGTTGTGCGGGTTGACGCCCAGGCCGACCGAGAGCGCCCCCTGCGGGTCGAAGTCGACCAGCAGCACGCGGCGGCCGTATTCGGCCAGTGCGGCGCCGAGGTTGATGGTCGTGGTGGTCTTGCCCACCCCGCCCTTCTGGTTGGCCATCGCGATGATCCGGGCCGGCCCGTGCTGGTCGGTCGGCATCGGCTCGGGGATCGGCTTGCGGATCGTGTACGCGGCCGGGTCGGCCGGACCCAACTCGGCACCGAGATCCAGGGCGGACTGCTGCTCGCGCAGGCTTGAGGTCCACGCCTCGGCACGGTCAGCGTTTCCAGCCATGTCCTCGTACGCCCCCTCCCGACGACTGCCCGGCGTCGGAGCCGAACGGTGTCCTGTGCGGCGCCGCCGCGAACCTCGATTGCCGCCTCACGAGGCCGCGCCAGATCCCGACTCTACGCCACGTCGCAGCACCGTAGTGGGCACCGTCTCGGCGTGTCGAACCGGCCGCCGACTGCCACGACCCGACCGGGATCGCACCCGCCGCCCGACAGTACCCCGCCGGCGGGGCGGCCGGGATCGCCCGGGTCAGCCGCGTGCCCGGGGATGCGCGGTGGCGTACACCTCACGGAGCCGGTCCACGGTGACCAACGTGTACACCTGGGTGGTGGTCACCGAGGCGTGCCCGAGCAGTTCCTGCACCACCCGGACGTCGGCGCCGCCGTCGAGCAGGTGGGTGGCGTACGAGTGCCGCAGCGTGTGCGGGGAGACCGCGCGCGGCCCGTCCACCGGCAGTCCGGCCCGGACGGCGGCGCGGCGCAGAATGGTCCAGGCGCTCTGCCGCGACAGCGGGCCACCCCGGGCGTTGAGGAAGACCGTCGGCACACCCCGTCCGGCGGCGGCCAGCGTCGGCCGGGCCCGGACCAGATAGGCCCGCACCGCCTCGGCGGCGTATCCGCCGACCGGTACCAGCCGGCTCCGGCCGCCCTTGCCGTGCAACAGCACCGAGCCGTCGGTCAGGTCGAGGTCGTCGATCGCCGCGCCGACCGCCTCGGAGATCCGCGCGCCGGTGCCGTACAGGAATTCCAACAGGGCCCGGTCCCGCAGCGACAGCGCGGCGCGGGGCCCGGTCGCGTCGACCGCTCCGGCGGTCTCCAGCAACGTGACCACCTCGGTGACGTCCAGCGCCCGGGGCAGCCGCCGGGGCGGGACCGGCGGGCGTACGTCCCGACTCGCGTCCTGGCCGACCAGGCCCTCCCGGACCGCGAACCGGTGCAGGCCACGGACCGCGCTGGCGGCCCGGGCCGCGGACGCCGCCGCCAGCGGCGGGTGGCCGTCCGCCCCGGCCCGCAGCCGGGCCACGTGCGCGGCGATCTCGGCCGGCCCGACCGCCGCCAGCTCCTCGACGCCGCCGGCGGCCAGTGTCGCCAGATACCGTTCCAGATCCCGGCGGTACGAGCTGAGCGTGTTCGCCGACAGCCCGCGCTCGACGGTGAGGTGGTCGAGGTAGCCGCGCACGGCACGGCGCAGTGCCGGCGACGGTTCGGGCCCGTCACCGGCCGGCTGCGGCGGCGCGGTCAGGCCGGCCCCCGGCCGTCCCGCGCGGCGGCACCCACCCCCGGTGCCGCGGCACCACCGAGCCCCAGCGCCGCAGCACCACCGAGCCCCAGCGCCGCAGCACCACCGAGCCCCAGCGCCGGTCCCGGGCGGCTCATCCGAGGACGTCCGCCAGCGGCAGGGTGGCCATCCCGTGCGCCTCGGCGACCGGGCCGTAGGTGACCTGCCCGGCGTGGGTGTTCAGCCCGAGCGCGAGCGCCGGGTCGCGGCGCAGCGCCTCCCGCCAGCCGTGGTTGGCCAGTTCGAGGGCGTACGGCAGGGTGACGTTGGTCAGCGCGTACGTGCTGGTGTGCGGGACGGCACCGGGCATGTTCGCCACGCAGTAGAACAGCGACTGGTGCACCGGGTAGACCGGGTCGTCGTGGGTGGTCGGCCGGGAGTCCTCGAAGCAGCCGCCCTGGTCGATCGAGATGTCCACCAGTACGCTGCCGGACTTCATCCGGGAGACCAGCTCGTTGCTGATCAGCGTCGGCGCCTTGGCACCCGGCACCAGCACCGCGCCGATCACCAGGTCGGCGTCGAGGACGGCCCGCTCGATCTCGTAGGTGTTCGACGCCACCGTCTGCAGGTGGCCCCGGTAGATGGCGTCGGCCTGGCGGAGCTGGTTGACCGCCCGGTCCAGCAGCAGCACCTCGGCCTGCAGGCCGAGCGCGATCGCGGCGGCGTTCCGGCCGGACACCCCGGCGCCGATCACCACGGTCTTCGCGGCGTACACCCCGGAGACGCCGCCCATCAGCACGCCGCGCCCGCCGCCGGAGCGCATCAGGTGGTACGCCCCCACCTGCGGGGCGAGCCGGCCGGCGACCTCGGACATCGGGGCGAGCAGCGGCAGCGACCGGTCGGGCAGCTCGACGGTCTCGTACGCGATCCCGGTCACCCTCCGGTCCAGCAGCGCGTCGGTGCACGCCTTCGAGGCGGCCAGGTGCAGGTAGGTGAAGAGCACCTGCCCCTCGCGCATCCGGTGGTACTCCTCGGCGACCGGCTCCTTGACCTTCAGCACCAGTTCGGCGACGCCCCACACCTCGTCGGCGTCGCCCAGGATCGTGGCCCCGGCGGCCGCGAACTCGGCGTCGGTGATGGACGACCCGGCTCCGGCGCCGCTCTCCACGTACACCTGGTGGCCGGCACGGACGAACTCGTGCACCCCGGCCGGGGTGATGGCCACCCGGTACTCGCGGTTCTTGACCTCGCGCGGAATTCCGACCTTCACGATTCCGACACCTCTCTCCGGGGCTACCGGCCCCGGCCGCGCGACGCGCGGCGGCTCCGTTGCCACCGCGTCCACCGTCCCGCCCGCGGAAGTCTAGGACCGGGGCGGTGTTCCGGCAGCCAGCATTGTGACAGCGGGTAACCGGCAACCTTGACGGTATGTCAGCCACGGCGATCCGGCGAACCGGCCGGGACCGTCGGGCGATGGCGGTGACGGTGGTCAGGGCAGCGGCGAGTCGGCGGGGCGGAGTCCGGCCCAGCCCCGGTCCCGGGAGCGGGCCGCCGCCAGCACCCCGGCGACACAGGCCACGTTGGTGATCTCGCCCGCCAGGACCATCGAGACCGCCTCGTCCAGGTCGACCCGGATCACCTCCAGCCCGGCCTCCTCGTCGCGCCGCTCGTGCCGCTGCTCGGGCGGCACCTCGGAGAGTTCCCGGGCCAGGAAGATCCGGATCAGCTCGTCCGAGTACCCCGGTGAGGTGTGCACGTCCACCAGCAGGTCCAGCCGGCCGGCGACGAGATCCGCCTCCTCGGCCAGCTCCCGCAGCGCGCCCGCCGACAGTGCCTCACCCGCGACGTCGGTCAGCCCGGCGGGCAGCTCCCAGATCACCCGGCGCAGCGGGTGGCGGTACTGCCGGATCAGTACCGCCCGCCCCCGCTCGTCCAGGGCGAGCACCCCGACCGCCCCGACGTGCCGTACGTAGTCCCGGGGCACCACCCGGCCGCCCGGCATCGCCACCTGGTCGGTGACCACCGAGAAGACCTTGCCCCGGAACTGTTCCCGTCGCTCGCGCACCTCGTAGCCGTGCCCGTCGGCCCGACCGTTCACGCCCGCACCGCCACCCCTCGACCCCGCACGCCAGCACCACACCGCGCCGGATCCACCCCGGCACCGCCACAGCCCGACGGGTCCACGCCGGCACCGCCACAGCCCGACGGGTTCACGCCGGCACCGCCGCGCCGGCCGGAGCGCCGGTCACGACGACGAACCCGCCTTCGCCGACCGGACCTGCCCGTTCTGTCCGGCGGCCCCCTCCGGCTCGGCGAGGTCCGCCAGCTCGGACCGCTCCCCCGCCAGCCTGGTAGCGGCGGCCCCCGCTCCGGAAACCCCGGTGCCGGTCGACCCGGCGCCGGCCGCCGGTGCCAGCTCCACCGGGAGCTGGTCCGCCGACGAGTACGCGACGACCGCGCCGACGAACGCGGCGAACAGCGGGTGCGGCCGGGTCGGCCGGCTCTTCAGCTCCGGATGCGCCTGGGTCGCCACGAAGAACGGGTGCAGCGACCGGTCCAGTTCGACGAACTCGACCAGCCGGCCGTCCGGGGAGGTACCGGAGATGTGCAGACCCGCCTTGGTCAGCGCGTCCCGGTAGGCGTTGTTCACCTCGTACCGGTGCCGGTGCCGCTCGCTGACCTCGGTGTCCCCGTACGCCTGCGCGACCACCGAGCCCTCGGTCAGCCGCGCTGGGTACGCGCCCAGCCGCATGGTGCCGCCCAGGTCACCCCGGCCGGCGACGATGTCCTCCTGGTCGGCCATGGTGGCGATCACCGGGTGTTTGGCCTTCTCGTCGAACTCCAGCGAGTTGGCGCCGTCCAGTCCGGCCAGGTGCCGGGCCGCCTCGATGGTCATGCACTGGAGGCCGAGGCAGAGGCCGAGGATGGGGATGGCGTTCTCCCGGGCGTACCGGGCGGCGCCGATCTTGCCCTCGATGCCGCGTACCCCGAACCCGCCGGGGATGACGATGCCGTCGACACCGGCCAGCGCGGCCGCCGCGCCGGAGGTGGTGACACAGTCGTCGCTCGGCACCCAGTGCAACTCCACCCGGGCCCGGTGGCCGAACCCGGCGGCCCGGATCGCCTCGCTCACCGACAGGTACGCGTCGGGCAGGTCGACGTACTTGCCGACCAGCGCGACCCGGACGGTGTGGTGCGGGTGGTGCACCCGCTCCAGCAGGTCGTCCCAGCTCTGCCAGTCGACGTCCCGGAACGACAGCCCGAGCCGGCGCACCACGTACGCGTCCAGGCCCTCCCGGTGCAGCACCTTCGGGATGTCGTAGATGCTCGGCGCGTCCGGGGCGGCGATCACCGCCTCCCGGTCGACGTCGCAGTAGAGCGACAGCTTGTGCTTGAGCTTGTCCGGGATCTCCCGGTCCGAGCGGCAGACGATGGCGTCCGGCTGGATACCGATGTTGCGCAGTTGGGCGACCGAGTGCTGGGTGGGCTTGGTTTTCAGCTCCCCCGACGGCGCCAGGTACGGCACCAGCGACACGTGCAGGTAGAAGCAGTTGTCCCGGCCCAGGTCGTGCCGGACCTGCCGGATCGCCTCCAGGAACGGCAGCGACTCGATGTCGCCGACCGTGCCGCCGACCTCGGTGATCACCACGTCCGGGGTACGGCCGTCCTCGTCCGGATCGGCCATGGCCAGAATCCGGGCCTTGATCTCGTTGGTGATGTGCGGGATCACCTGCACGGTGTCCCCGAGGTACTCGCCCCGGCGCTCCTTCGCGATCACCTCGGAGTAGATCTGCCCGGTGGTGACGTTCGCCTTGCCGGAAAGCGCCCGGTCGAGGAACCGCTCGTAGTGCCCGACGTCGAGGTCGGTCTCGGCGCCGTCGTCGGTGACGAAGACCTCACCGTGCTGGAACGGGTTCATGGTGCCGGGGTCGACGTTCAGGTAGGGGTCGAGCTTCTGCATCACGACCCGAAGGCCCCGCGCCGTGAGGAGGTTTCCGAGGCTGGAGGCGGTCAGGCCCTTACCGAGTGAGGAGGCAACCCCACCGGTGACGAAAATATGCCTGGTCGTCCGTACTGAAGGGGCCAAGGCCTGCTCCCGTGGTCGTCTGTCGCGGTCGTGCGAACCGGTGTCGGATCAACGAAGTGATCCACGCGATCCACGGGATTCCACGGTAACACCAACCTCGCCCGGTCCGCCGGGGGCACCCGGTTCCGCCGCAGGCCCGGTGCCGGTCAGCCGGCCGGCACCTCGGCCGACGGCTGCGCCGGCCCGGTTTCGGTCGTACTCTCCGGCCGTTCGGCGGCGCTGATCACCGTGACGGACACCTGCCGGGCTCCGACCTCGCGGTCGGGTGCCGGATCCGTGCCACCGGTCGGCGGGGTCGAGCCGGGCGTGTCGTCCGGGCAGGGGCCGGTGGCCGGCATGGTCCGGTCGGTGGCGTGGTCGAGCACCCGCAACGCGGCCAGGGCGGCCATCGGCACCGTCAGCGCCGCCGCCGCGCCCGCGACGTTGAGGGCGGACCCGCCGAGCAGGCCGGCGATCACCGTCGCCACCGGAATACCGGCCATTCCGCCCCGCATCGCGGGATAGATCCCGAACAGCCGCTTGAGCCCGCCCCACGGACGGAGCAGGGCGAACCACACCAGCACCGCACCGACCAGCGCAAGGACGGTGAGCGGGCTTCCGGCCAGGGCTGCCAGGTTCGCCGCGCCGGAGCGGTGCACGGTCAGCCCGCTGGTGCCGTCGCCGACGGCGGTGAGGAAGCGGCCGAGGCTGCCCCGCTGGTCGAGCGGCTGCCGCAGGTCCATCACGACGAACCCGATGGTCACGGCCAGACCGGCGATGGCGGCCCAGGCGAGTCGGCCCAGGGTGAGCCAACCGCCGGTACTGATCGCGGCGGCGATGCTCACCCCGGCGGTCAGCGCGACCGCGCCCACCGCGTCTGCGCCGAGGTAGGGGCTACCCACCACGATCACCCCGAGCACGCCGACCAGCACCATCACGGCCGGCCGCCAGCTACGGCGGACCCGCTGGGCCAGCCAGGCCGCCGAGAGCAGGCTGCCCGCGATGAAGACCCCGAGCCCGACGACGCCGAGGCCGGCGTACCGACCGCCCTCCAGGGCCGAGTATCCGGTCACCCCGTTGAGCTGCAGTCGCGCCCCGGTGACCACGTCCGCACCGACGACCAGCGCGGCCAGCGCCGCCACGCTGCCCAGCGGCCAGAGGGTGCGTTGGTACGCCCGGGCGAGCCGCACCGCGGCGGTGGCCAGGCCGAGCACCACCGCGGTGACCAGCCCGAAGTAGACGCCGGCGTGCTCGCCCCGCCACCAGGGAACGGCGTCCGCGACGAGCGCAGCCGGGATCGCCAGGGCGGCGGCGATGAGCAGTACCTCGATCGTCGCGACCACCTGCCGGGGCGCCGGGGCGGGTCCGGACGGGCCGGCGTCGCGCCGCGCCCGGCGCAACAGCGGCAGTACGGCGACCGCCAGCAGGCACTGGAGCCCGGCCAGTAGCAGGAAGAACCACTCGGCCACCTGCTGCTGGGCCCGGGCCTCCCGGTCGGCGTCAGCGGGCGCCGCGATCGCCGTGGGCAGGTCGGCCGGACGGCCGTCGACCACCACCGCCGGCTGGCCGATGAAGAGCCGCTCGGGCGCGGGGCGGCCCAGCGCCGCCAGCGCCGTGGGCGCCAGATCGACCAGTTGCAGGTAGCCGTCCCGGCCGGTGCTGCGCGAGGTCAGCCAGCCGCGTCCCCAGCCCGGGCCGTCCGCCACCGCGACGTGCAGCCGGGACGACCGGTCGGTGTCGGCGACCCCGGCAACCATCACCAGGGACCGTTCGGGCCGGGCCGCCAGCACCCGGGCCAGGATGGCGTCGGCGCGGCGGGCGGCGGCGGCCCGCACGGCGGGGTCGTCACCGCTGACGGTGCCGAGGTCGACGATGCTGAGTACGCAGCGGGAGAGCAGTTCCGCCGGATCGGGCGGCAGTTCCGCCGCGTACCGGTCGACCCGCCCGAACGGCCGGGCCGCGGCGACCGCGGCGCCCGGGCCGACCGCGACGGTGCAGCGGACCGATTCGGCCAGCGCCCCGGGCATGGTGCCCCAGCGCAGCCTGTCCTGGTTGTAGGTGACCGTCGCCCGCTGGTCGGGGAGGTTGGCGCTGATCGCGTCCGGCCGCTCGACGGTGGGATCCAGCTCCGGGCACTGCTCGGCGACGACCGTACCGTCCCAGGCGGCGAAGTTACCCGCGCCGAGGGTCTGCCAGCCGTCGACCGGGCAGGTCGGCTGCCGGGCCGACCGCACCGACAGCGAGCCGATGGCACCGTGCTCGGCCATCCGCCACAACGTCGGGGTGTGCTGCGGATCGACGTCGTCCCAGCGCAGCCCCGGTACTCCGGCCAGCAGCACGTAGTCGACGGTCTGTTCCGGTGTCCGGGTGGCCGGCCGGACGACGAGCGCGGCGACCCCGAGAGCCACCACCGCCGCGGTCAACAGCACGGGCACCAGCCGGCGCAGCATCAGCCGCGCCCCGCCGACGAGCCGGTCTCCCGCCCGGCGGAGGGTGGCCGGCCGCCACCGGTCCGGTCGGGGGCCTCCGGTGCCGCGCCGGGCCCGGGCGGCCCCTGATCCGCGGGATCCGCCGCCGGGCTCTCCGGCCCGGCGGGGGTGGGTCGGAACGCGCCGAGTTCGGCGTAGAGCGCGGCGACGGCGGCGACGGTATCCGCCTCGGTCGGCCACTGGGCCGCCCGTACGGTGGTCAGGTCGCCCAGTGCGGCCCGGCGGGCGGGATCGCCGAGCAGCGCCCGGACCGCCTCGTCCACCGCGTCCACGTCACCGGGCGGGATCAGTACGGCCGCCTCGCCGACCAGTTCGGGCACGCCGCCGACGGCGGTCGCCACCAGCGGTACGCCGGCCCGCAACGCCTCCTGCGCGAAGAGCTGCCGCGCCTCCCAGTCGCTGGTGACCACGGCCAGGTCGGCTCCGGCCAGCAGGTCGGCCACGTCGGTCCGGTGCCCGAGCAGCGTCACCGGGGCCCGGGCGGCCGAGATCCGCGCGGCCAGCGGCAGATAGCTCGGGCCGCTGCCGGCGATCACCACCACCGGCGGCGGATCCAGGTCACGCCACCGGGCGGCGGCGTCGACCAGCACGTCGTAGCGCTTCTGCGGGTGCAGCCGGCCGACCGAGAGGATCAGCGTCTGCTCCGGGGCGACGCCGAACTCGGCCCGGACCGCCGAGCGGCTGCGGCGGGGCGCCGGCAGGGCGGGGGCGGCGACCGGAGCGAGCCGGGCGTCCCGGGCGCCGAGCGCGGCGGCCCGCTCGACCAGGTCGGCGGAGGCGCCGAGGCTGACCCGGGCCCGCCGGGCGACGATCTGCTCGGCCAGCCGGGAGAGCCGCCCGCGCAGCCCGCTGGCGAGTACCGCGTTGTGCCAGGTCACCACGACCGGGGCGGCCGGGCGGGCGAGCACCGCCACCAGTCCGGCGCGCAGACCGTGCGCGTGCACCACGTCGACCGGTCCGGCCAGCGCCCGGCGCAGCGCCGTGACCGCCCGCGCGTCGGCCGGGGTGGGGCTGGCCGGGATCTCCACCGGTACGAACCGAGCGCCGGCGGCGGTGAAGTCGAACTGTTCCTGGGTCGCGGCCGGACCACAGACGGTGACCGCCATTCCGGCCCCGACCAGCCCTCGGGCGAGCGAGGCGACGTGTTGACCGACGCCGCCGGTGCTGGAGGCGAGCACCAGGGCCACCGCGCCGGCACGCCCGACGGTGGCCGTCGGTCCCGGCACGTCCGGTTCGGCGCGGTCCCCCGGTCGAGCCGGCCCAAGCTCGCTCACCGCGACACCCGCTCCTTCCCGTCGTCCTCGCCCGGGTCGGCCACGTCCGGCCGGTCCCCGCGATCCGTCTCCGCCCCGTCCCGCCGGCGCGACGCTGCCGGCCCGCCCCGGTGGGCCAGCGCCAGCACGCCGCGCAGCCGTCTGCGCAGGGTCGCCAGCAGCGGCCGGACGTCGTGCCGGTCCAGCGGATAGGCGACCGCGACGAATGCCGCGCCCACGGCGACTCCGGACAGCATGCCCTGCACGAGTGCGTCGACTCGCGCCGGGGTACCACCCCCGAAGCCGGGCAACCGGTGCGCACACACCGCGCCGACCACCGCCGCGACCGCTCCGGCGAGCAGCCCGACCAGCGCTGACCTGGTGAATCCGGTCAACGCGGCCGGACCGGCGCTGCGCCGGACCGCAACCACCAGCAGCACCCCCAGCACCAGCATGCCGACCGAGTTCGCCACCGCGACCGCGAACACCCGATAGTCAGCCGGGAAGGCGGCGGAGAGCCCCACGGCGGCGAACGGCACGACGAGCCAGCCGGCCAGGGTGGCGGTGGCCGCCGGCCGGGCGGCGCCGCGCGCGTACAGGGCCCGGGTGAGCACCGCGAAGAGCCCGTAGCCGAGCAGGCCCGGTGCGAACCCGGCGACGGCGGCCACCTGGGTCGGCCCGCTGCCCGGCCAGAAGAACCGGGCCACCGGTTCGGCGGTGCCGATCAGCGCCGCCGTGCCGAGGCAGCTGAACAGCAGCACCCGGCGGGCGGTCGGGGCCAGCGTGGCGCGGTATCCCGGCTCGTCCCCGGCGGCGTGCGCGGCGGCCAGGTTCGGGTACGCCGCGACCGCGAGCGGGACGGCGAGCACCGCCCAGGGCAGCAGGTACACCGTCTGGGCGAGGTTGAACACGACCTCCGCACCGGTCGGTCCGCCGCTGAGCTGGCGCAGGCTGACCACCAGGGCCACCTGCTGGCCGATCACCGTCACCGCCCCGGCCAGCGCGAGCCCGCCGAGCCGGGCCCGGGCGTCGGCGGAGAACCCGTACCCGAGTCGGGGTCGCAGGTGCAGCCGGCGCACCGGGACGAGCAGCGACAGCGAGAGCACCACCACCCCGAGGGTGGTGCCGGCGGAGAGGATCAGCTCGCCGTCCCGCCCGACTCCGGCGATGGTGGGCCGGACTCCCTCGACCGCCGCGAACGCCAGGTAGACCCCGATCACGGTCACGCTGGAGAGCAGCGGCGCGATCACCGGCCAGGCGAACCGCCGGTACGACTGGAGCACCCCGGTCAGCACGATGCCGATCCCGTACAGCGGCAGTTGCGGGGCGAAGACCCGGAGCATCCGCGCACCGGCCTCGATCTCGGCGGTGCTGCGGTGGTCCGAGATCAGCCCGACGATCGGTTCGGCGAGCAGCGCCACCGCGACCGCCAGCGGCACCAGCAGGCTCACCGTCCAGGTGAGCAGCGCTCCGGTGGTCGCCGACACCGCCGCCCGGTCACCGGCGGCGACCGCACCGGCCAGCAGCGGTACGACGAGACTCGCCAGTGCCCCACCGGCGATGATCTCGAAGACGATGTTCGGGACGCTGTTCGCCACCACGTACATGCCGCCGAGGTCGCTGCGGTCGCCCATCATCCAGGTGAAGACCCCGGTACGCCCGAACCCGGCCAGTCGACTGGCCACGGTGAGTACGGCGATCAGCGCGGCGGCGCCGGCCACCCGCCCGGCGCCGACCAGGGGTGCCGGCCTGCCCACCTCAGGAGTGTCGCCGGCCCAGGGCGTCCAGCTCGCGCAATCCCGGGGTGTTCTGGATCACCTGGGTGAAGCTGACCTTCTCGCTGGCGGCGGTGAGCGCGGCGATCACGGCGAGTGCCCCGGCCCGCCCCACCGGCCCGGTACGGGCGGCCAGCGCGACGCCGAGCAGCGCGCCGAGGGCGTTCGCTCCGCTGTCGCCGAGCATGACCTGTTCGTCCAGGTCGGCCGGGAGCAGCGCGGCGGCGGCGCCGACCGGGCCGGCGGCGAGCCCACCGGTCGGGCCGGGCAGCAGCGGCGCGCCGAGCAGCACGCCGGACTTGAGGGCCCGTCCGGGCCGCAGGTCGAGCAGGTTGACCAGGTTCGCGGTGCCGGCGATGACGCCCGCGCCGAGCAGCAGGTCGACCATGCCGGCGGCGCGTCCGGCGCGGCGGCGACCGGGGTGGGACCGCACGGTCGGGTCGGCGGCGAGCAGGGCGGCGGCGGCCAAGCCGGCCGCGCCGACTCCGGCGATCTTGACGACGCCGCTGGTCACCCGCCCCTCGCGGAGCGCGGCGAGGTGTCCGGCGAAGCCCTTGGCGGTCTTCTGCTCCGGCCGGGCGCCGACCACGTCGTCGTAGAGCCCGACGGCTCCGCAGGAGAGGCCGGCGACCAGGGCGGCGGCGCCGGCCGGGCGGCTCGGCGCGCCCGCGGCGGCACCGGCGGCCGCCCCGGCGGCGAGCGCCGGGCCGGCGGCGAGGGTGACGGTGCGTCCCCGGAAGTTGGTACGGCGCAGCCCGGCGGCCCACGGGCCGGCGAGCACGCCTCGCAGGGCGGCACCGGCGAAGAGCATGCCGACGCCGAGCGCCCGGGCCCGGGCGCCCCTGGGCCGGGCGGTCACTCGGGCATTTCCGGCAGCAGCGACTCGGCACCCGCGCCGACGCCGTACGCACCGGCCTGCTTCTGGGTGATCTGCCGCCCCAGCGCCAGCGCGGTGACCACCTGCCCGGCCACGGTGTTGGAGTTGTCGACGGTGGAGATCGTCTTGGACAGCGCCGGATCCCGGCGTACCTCGGCGACCAGGTTGCCGCCGCTGCTGCCGTTGCCGGCGACCACGATCGCCCCGGCCTTGTCGAACTGCTCGGCGAGCTGCACCACCGACCGGTCCTTGCGGGTCGCGTCCCGGTCGACGTACGGCTGCCCGCTGACCACCACGACCGCCTCGGCGGAACCGGTGATCTTGTCAGGCACGTTGAGGTAGCCCTCCTCGCTGTAGTCGTCCAGCACCGAGCGCCGGTCGGCGTCGGTCACCGGCGAGCCGCCCTCCGGACGGTCCAACAGGGCGCTGGCCAGCAGGGCGCTGGACTTCTCCACCCCCTCGCTGCTGGGCAGCCCGACGTCCGGGACGGTGGGTCTGGCCGCCTTGGCCGCGACGCCCAGCAGCAGGACGCTGCTGTCCGGATCGAGGAACTTCTCCTGTACGTCGATCCGCCCGGTGACCGAGGCACCGCCCAGCCGGAGCATCTCGACCACCCCGTCGACCTGGTCCTGCCCGCTCGGCAGCACGATGACCAGGACGCGCCGGCCGGCGAGGGTGCCCTTGAGCATGTGCGGCGCCGCCTCCCGGACGAAGTCCTCCTCGCGCTGGACCTCGGTCTCCAGGTTGTTCACCGACTCGCGGAGCTGCTCGTTGTGCTTGCCCAGCGCGTTGACCCGATCCTTGAGCGAGTCGGCGACCGGACCGTTCAGCGCCGCGGTACCCACCACCAGACCGATCGCCAGGGCGAGGAACACCGCGGTCAGCGAGACCACGTGGTACCGGAAATTGATCACGACGAGAGCCTCTTGATCATCATTCGGGGCCGGGAGGACACCAGCACGGGGCTAGAAGAGCTGTCCAAGCTGGAATACGACATTGTCCCACCACTCGGAGGCGACCCCGAGGTAAGCCTTTCCAACGGTGGAGACGGCGACCGCGGACGCCATCGCGGCCAGCGCCGAGAGCACCAGCAGCAACAGCGACGACCCGGAGATGCTCTGCCGGTAGAGCCGGCTCACCCCCTTGGCGTCGACCAGCTTGCCGCCGACCTTGAGCCGGGTCAGGAAGGTGGAGGCCATGCCGCCGCGTCCCTTGTCCAGGAACTCGACCAGGGTGGCGTGGGTGCCGACCGCGACGATCAGCGAGGCGCCCTTGCCGTCGGCGAGCAGCATCGCCAGGTCCTCGCTGGTGGCCGCGGCCGGGAAGGTCTGCGCGGTCACGCCGAGCCCGTTCACCCGGGCCAGCCCCGGCGCCCGTCCGTCCGGGTAGGCGTGCACGATCACCTCGGCGCCGCACCGCAGCACGTCGTCGGTGACCGAATCCATGTCGCCGATGATCAGATCGGGGGTGTAGCCCGCCTCCACCAGCGCGTCCGCGCCGCCGTCCACGCCGATCAGCACCGGCTTGAACTCCCGGATGTACGGGCGCAGCACGTCGAGGTCGGCCTTGTAGTCGTAGCCCCGGACCACGATCAGGCAGTGCCGGCCCCGGATCAGCGTCTCGACGTCCGGCACACCGACCCCGTCGAGCAGCAGCTCCCGCTCCTGCTTGAGGTATTCCATCGTGTTGGCGGCGAACGCCTCCAACTGCACCGACAGCCCTTCCCGGGCGTCGGACATCGCCTTTGCCACCGATTCGGCGTCCTGCCGGCTGCCGTGCCCGACCGGCTCGTCGTCGAGCAGCACGGTGTTGCCGTCGATCCGGACGGTGTCGCCCTCCCGGATCTGCTGGAAGATGCTCTCGCCGAGGTCGTCGAGGAGGGGGATGCCTGCCTTGATCAGCACTTCCGGGCCGAGGTTCGGATAGCGGCCGGAGACCGACGGCTTGGCGTTGAGTACCGCGGCAACGCCGACCGCGACCAGCGAGTCGGCCGCCACCCGGTCCAGATCGACATGGTCGATCACCGCGATGTCACCCGGACGCAGCCGGCTGACCAGGCGCTTCGTCCGGCGGTCAAGGCGCGCGGTGCCGACGACTTTGCCCGGTTCCGCGCTCCGGGCCCGGCGCAACGTGGGTAAACGCATCCCAACCATCCTGGCATGTGAGGCAGAGCTTTCTGTCGCGACATGCCTGAGCAGGGCCGCCACCCCAAGGGAACCACATTCCTACCCGGCCGGGTGTGGTCGGCATCACACCGTTCGATTCGGTACCACGGATCGTGACCGCCAGGGGCACGTTCCGCCGCGCACGCGGTGCCGCGGCCTCAGGAGCGTCGTTCCCGGGCAGCCACAGCCAGAAGTTCCTCGGCATGGGCGATACCCAGATCGGAGTCCGGCAAACCGGCGAGCATCCGAGCCAGCTCCCGGGCCCGGTCGGTGTCCTCCACCACCCGTACCCCGCTGGTCGTCACCGCACCGCCGGTGTCCTTGGCCACCACCAGGTGCCGGTCGGCGAACGCGGCCACCTGGGGCAGGTGGGTCACCACCAGCACCTGGTGGCTACGGGCCAACCGGGCCAACCGACGGCCGATCTCCACCGCCGCCTGCCCGCCCACCCCGGCGTCGACCTCGTCGAAGACCAGCGTGGGCGGCCCGCCGGAGCCGGCGAAGACCACCTCGATGGCGAGCATCACCCGGGACAGCTCACCGCCGGAGGCGCCGCGTTGCAGCGGCAGCGACGGGGCGCCCGGATGGGCCATCAGCCGCAGCTCGATTTCGTCCGCCCCGTCCGGACCGACCCCGACCTCGGCCCCGTCGACGGTGAGCGTCGGCTCCGCCTTGCCGGCCGGCCGAGGCAGCACCGCCACCTCGATCCGGGCGTGCGGCATCGCCAGCCCGGCCAGCTCGACAGTCACCTGCTCGGCGAACCGGGTGGCCGCCTCGCGGCGGGCGGCCGAGAGCCGGCCCGCCAACTCGGCCACCTCGCCGGCCAGCCGCTGCCGCTCCCGGTCCAGCTCGTCGAGAAGCTCGTCGGAGGTGTCCAGCTCGGACAGCCGGGTCCGGGCCCGGTCCGCCCAGGCGATCACCCCGTCAACGTCGTCGGCGTACTTGCGGGTCAGGCCGCGCAGCGCGGCCCGGCGCTCGTAGATGACCTCCAACCGGGCGGGATCGGCGTCCAGCGCGGCGAGGTAGCCGGACAGCTCGGCCGCGATGTCGCCGACCAGCGTGGCGACCTCCTCCAGCCGCACCGACAGGTCGCCGAGGGTCCGGTCCACCCCGGCCTGGGCCTCCAGCGTCCGGCGGGCGTGCCCGAGCAGGGTGGTCACGTCGGCCATCTCGTCGGCCGGCTCGGCGGCACCCGCCACGCAGTGCTGGGCCGTCTGCGCGGCCGTACGCAACCCCTCCGCGTGCTCCAGCCGCTGCGCCTCGGCCTTGAGCTCCTCGTCCTCGCCCTGCTGCGGGTCGACCCGGGTGATCTCGTCCAGGCCCAGCCGCAGCAGATCGGCCTCCTGGTTGCGCTCCCGCGCGTTGCGGCGCCGGTCGGCCAGGTCGTCCGAGACCCGACGCCACCGGGTGTACGACTCGCGCAGGCTCTCCAGTAGCTTCTCGTGCTCCGGCCCGCCGAAGCGGTCCAGCGCGGCCCGCTGCTCGGCCGGCCGGAGCAGCCGGAGCTGGTCCGACTGGCCGTGTACGGCCAACACCTGCTCGCCCACCTCGGCCAGCATCGACACCGGCATGCTGCGGCCGGCCACATGCGCCCGCGACCGCCCCTCCACGGTGACCGTACGGCTGAGCAGCACCGCCCCGTCGTCGTCCGGCTCACCGCCCGCGTCCACCACCCGGGCGTGCACCGCCGTCGCGGCGGTGCCGGTCAGCCGCAGCCGCCCCTCCACGACGGCCCGACCCGGATCGGCCCGCACCCGGCCGGCGTCGGCCCGCCCGCCGAAGAGCAGGCCGAGACCGGTCACCACCATTGTCTTTCCGGCGCCGGTCTCGCCCGTGATGACGTTCATGCCGCGGGTCAGCGGCAGTGTGGTGTCCTCGATGACGCCCAGTCCGGTGATGCGCAGCTCTTCCAGCACAGCCACCGACAGTAGTAGCGGGCCCCGACACTTGACCACCCGGCGCGCGTTCCGATTGGCGCCCCGGCCCCTCACCCGCCCGTCGCCGTCAGCGGAGCCGCCGTCGCCGTCAGCGGCGGTTGCCCCGCCAGCCGTGCACCGGCAGGCCGAACTTCGCCACCAGCCGGTCGGTGAAGTGCCGGGCCCGCAGCCGGACGACCCGCACCGGGAGCGCACCCCGCTGCACGGTGACTTTGGCACCGGGCGGCAGGTCGTAGACCCGGCGGCCGTCGCAGCAGAGCACCGCCAGGGTGGTGAACGGGTCCACCGTGATGGTGAAGGTCGCCGTCGGTGCGGTGACGATCGTCCGGCTGAACAGCGCGTGCGCGCTGATCGGCACCAGCAGCAGCGCCTCCACCTCCGGCCAGACCACCGGCCCACCGGCCGAGAAGGCGTACGCGGTGGAGCCGGTCGGGGTCGCGCACACCACACCGTCGCAGCCGTACCGGGACAGTGGCCGGCCGTCGACGTCGACGAGCAGCTCCAGCATCTGGGCCCGCTCGCCCTTCTCCACGCTCGCCTCGTTGAGCGCCCACGACTCGATCACCGGGCCGCCCTCGAACTCGGCACGGACGTCGAGGGTGAGCCGCTCGTCCACTGTGTAGTTCCGGTCCACGACGTCCCGGACCGCCTGGTCCAGGTCGTCGATCTCGGCCTCGGCGAGGAAGCCGACCTTGCCGAGGTTGATCCCGAGCAGCGGCGCCTTCGCCGGCCGGGCCAGGTCGGCGGCGCGCAGGAAGGTGCCGTCACCGCCGAGCGCGAAGACGATCTCGGCGCCCTCGGCCGCGCCGAGCAGGGTCACCGGGGTCACCCCGGGCAGGTCCAGGTCGTCGGCCTCCTCGGCCACTACCCGCACCTCGAAGCCGGCCTGGATCAGGTCGGCGGCGACCGTACGGGCGTGCTCGGTGCTCCGCCGCCGTCCGGTGTGCGTGACCAGCAGTGCCGTCCGGGTCATCGGGCTCCCTCCCGCGCCACGGCCGGGCCGGCCGGCCCGGTCGTCACCACCGCTCGCACCAGCTCCTCATCCGGAGGGGGCGCGTCGGCGCGCAGCCAGACGAAGAACTCCACATTGCCGCTCGGCCCCGGCAGCGGGCTCGCCACCACGCCGGCCAGGCCGAGGCCGAGCCCGCCGGCCGCGTCGGTCACCGCGAGCACCGCCTCGGCCCGGAGCTGCGGATCGCGTACCACCCCACCGCTGCCCACCCGTTCCTTTCCGACCTCGAACTGCGGCTTGACCATCAACACCAGGTCGCCGTCCGGGGCGGTGCAGCCGGCCAGCGCCGGCAGCACCAGGCGGAGCGAGATGAACGACAGGTCCGCGACGGTGAGGGTCACGGTGCCGCCGATGGTGTCGGGCGTCAGGGTACGCACATTCGTGCGCTCGAATACCCGGACCCGCTCGTCGGACCGGATGCCCCAGGCCAACTGGCCGTAGCCGACGTCCACCGCCACCACCTCGGCGGCACCGGCCCGGAGCAGCACGTCGGTGAAACCGCCGGTCGACGCCCCGGCGTCCAGGCAGCGCCGGCCGACGACGTCCAGCCCCCGGGGGGCGAACGCCGCCAGCGCGCCGGCCAGCTTGTGGCCGCCCCGGGAGACGTACTCGGTGCTCGGGTCCTCGCCGAGCACCCGGACCGGATCCGCCGGGTCCACCATCGCGGCCACCTTGTGTGCCCGTACCCCGCGGACCTGCACCCGCCCGGCCTCGACCAGCGCCGCGGCCTGTTCCCGGGACCGGGCCATCCCACGGCGGACGAGTTCGGCGTCGAGCCGGGTACGACGTGCCATCGAAGTTCTCCGAGGGGACTGGGCTCACGCCTGGTCGATGGTGGCGAGGGTTTCCCGCAGGGTCTGGTGCGCCGCCTCGTACTGGGCGATCTGGTCGGCCGGCGGCAGGTTCGCGGCGTTCGCCATCGCCTGCAGCACCGCGTCCACGGCGGGATGGCCGGAACCGCCGCCGTCCGGGCCGGTCGGCGCGCTCCATCCGGCGGCCGCCGGTGCCGGGCCGGGAACGGGCCGTGCCGCCGCTGAGGGGGGCGGAGCCGGCCGGAACGGCCCCGGCACGGGTACCTGACTCATGCCGCCCCTCCGCTCCGCCCGGTCGCCCGCCGGGCCCGGTGTGCGACGGGGGTCATGCCACACCGCCGCCCGGTGCCGGCGACCGCTTGGCCACGGCCTTGCCCGGGGTCGACCTCTTCGTGGCCACCGCCTTGCCGCCGGCGGCCTTCTTCGCCACCGCCTTCTTCACCACCGCCTGCTTGGCGACCGCCTCGGGCACGGCGGCCTTCTTGGCGACGGTCTTCTTCGCCACGGTCTTCTTCGCGACCGCCTTCTTCGCGACCGCCTTCTTCGCGACCGCCTTCTTCGCGACCGCCTTCTTCGCCACGGCCTTCTTCGCGACCGCCTTCTTCGCCACGGCCTTCTTCGCCACGGCCTTCTTCGCCACCGCGCTCTCGTCCGCGGCGCCGGTCCCGGCCGGCACACCCGGTGCCGGCGGCCGAATGCCGTCCGCCGCCGTCGCGGTCGCCGCCGCACCGACGGTGCCACCCGGCGCCGCCGACCGAGCGGCGGACAGTTCCCGCTCCAACCGGGCGACCCGGTCGGTCAGCGCCGTGACGTCGTCCGCCGTGGCCAGCCCGACGGCGGCGAGGGTACGGTCGATCTCGACCCGGACGATCCGGATCAGCGCCTCCCGGTTGGCCATCCCGGTGGAGAGCAGTTCCTCGGCCATGGTCTGCAGTTGGGCGGCCGTGGCACCGCCGGAGCCGACCAGTTTCCTGGCGGCGGCCTGGGCGCGCTTCTTCGACGCCTCCGTCAGCCCGAGGGCCAGTTCAAGGTAGGCCCGCCACGCATCCTGCATACCCCGGTCCTTTCGCGGGTGCCGACAGTTCAGGTTGTCACGCTACCGGGCGCCCCGACCCGCCCAGTGCGGTACGGTGCCCGGGGGACGGGCGTGGCGTGATGCGAGGGGGCACGACGATGGCGACCGTGGACGAGTGTCGGCAGGCGCTGCACGATTTGGCGGCCCGGATGGACGCCAACGCCGACAAGGTACGCAAGCAGGTTGATCTCGATCGCACCCTGGCGTGCCGGATCACCGACCTGGGCACGGCGTTCCACGGCCGGCTGACCGGCGGACGCCTGATCGACCTGGCCGACGGCGACGACCCGAAGGCGAAGATCGCGCTGAGCACCACCAGCGACGACCTGATCCGTCTCGTCCGGGGCGAACTGGACGTGCCGAAGGCGCTCGCCTCCCGGCAGATGTCGATCAACGCCAACCCGTTCGACCTGCTCAAACTCCGCAAGATGCTCTGACCCCGCTGACGGTCGTCCCCCCCGCCCGCGACGCGTCCAGCCTGCCCGTCCCGGGTATCGGCCTTTCACCGAGCCGACCCCGGAAACACACCCGCCCGCCGGCTCGGCAGTGGTCCGGGCGGCTGCCTCAGCGCAGCAGACCGAGTTCTCCGAGGGCCTTCCGGGCCGCCTCGGATCCCGGCTCGACGTCGTCGACCGGCACTCCCGACCAACTGGCCGCGCAGAGCGCGGCCAGCGCCCCCAGGCTCGACCCCTCCCCGCTGAGCACCGTCGATCCGCCGTCGACCACCTGCCAACCGGCGCCAGCGGGATCGGCGGGATCGGCGGGATCGGCGGTCAACCGGGCGACCCGGGCCGGGTCGAAGAGCCCGCCCAGGTCGCTCGCCACGAAGTCCGGCCGGGCCGACGGCGCCGCATGCAGCAGGTCGATCGGCGCCGACACCCCGGTGAGTACCAGCAGACTCGCCATCCCCGCCCGAACCGCGCCCTCGATGTCGGTGTCCAGCCGGTCGCCGACCACGAGCGGGCGGGCCGCGCCGAACCGCCGGGCAGCGGCCGTGAACAGGGCCGGCTCCGGCTTGCCGACCACCACGTCGGGGTCGCGGGCCAGCGCGGTACGCACCGCCGCGACCAGTGAGCCGTTCCCGGGCACCGGACCGCGGGCGGTCGGCAGCGTCCGGTCGGTGTTGGTGACGAACCAGTCGGCACCGGCCCGTACCGCGAGGGCCGCCTCCGCGAGGTCCGCCCAGCCGACCTCCGGCCCGTAGCCCTGCACCACCGCCACCGGCGCGTCCTCCAGCCGAAAGACGGGGCGCAGCCCGACGTCACGTACCTCGGTCCGCAGCGCCTCCGCACCCACCACCAGTACCGGGGAGTCCGGCGGGAACCGATGGGCCAGCAGTTCCGCCGCGGCGGGCCCCGGGGTGTGCCCCCCCCGGCGCCCCCCCGGGCGTCCCCACCCCGGGGGCCGCGGGGGGGGGGCGGGGGGGGGGCGCCGGGGGCCCCCGGGGGGGGGGGGGGGGGGCCCCCCGCCGCCCCCCCCACGGCGAGTCCCATCCCGGTGAGCAGCGAGGCAACCTCGTCGGCACGCCGGGAGGCGTTGTTGGTCGCGTACGCCAACGGCTTACCCTCGGCGTGCAGCCGGCCGACCGCCGCGACCGCCGTCTCGATCGGCCGGTCGACGAGATACACCACGCCGTCCAGATCGAAGATCACCAGGTCGTACCCGTCGACCAGCCGGCCGCCCGGCGGGGCGTCGCTCACGATTCGGCGCCACGCACCGGACGAGCCCCCGGGTCCGCCGCAGCAGCCTCCGCCGCAGGGGTCTCCGCATCCGCAGACTCCGCCGCGACCGGCTCCCCGTCAGGACCGTCCAGGTCACCCGGCCCGGCCTCCGCGTCCTCGTCCTCGTCCTCGTCAGCCTTCGCGTTCACGTCGGCGTTCGCGTCGACGTTGGCGTTGGCGTTGGCGTCCACCATCGCGTCCGCGTCCCCCCTCGCCGCCGTGTCTGCGCCCACCGGGGTCGTCTCGGCGGCTACCGTCGGCGGGTCCTCGTCCGCCAGCCCCGCCTCGCCGACCGGCTGAGCGACCTCGTCGTCGTACTCGTCCTCATCTTCGTCTTCGTCACGGTCCGCGCGGGCGACCTCGTCGTCGTACTCGTCGTCGCCCTCCGGCTCACCATCCCGCTCGGCGGAGCCGTCGTCCGGGGCCGCGGCGTCGGCGTCCGCCACCCGGTCGGACTCACCGTCGGCCGTGTCGTCGTCCTCGTCCTCGTCGCCCTCCAGGACGACACCGTCGAGTTCCAACAGCCGCTCGGCGGCGTCGGTCTCACCGAACTCGTCGACCTCGGCGGCCCGGACGAACCACTCCCGTGCCTCTTCCCGCCGGTCAACCCCGAGCAGCGCGTCGGCGTACGCGTAACGCAGCCGGGCCGCCCACGGCTCGGCCGGCACGGCGGTCAGCTCGCGTACCTGGAGCATCGCCACCGCCGCATCGCCCTGGCCCATGTCGGCACGGGCTCCGGCCGCCACGATCAACAACTCCACCGCGCCGGCCTGGTCCAGCGACTCGCGGTCGGCGCCCCGGTAGAGATCGATCGCCCGCTCCGGACGTCCGAGCGCCCGCTCACAGTCGGCAAGCACCGCCAGGTGGGTCTGTCGTCCGCTCATCCGGTGGTAGGTACGCAGCTCGGCGATCGCGGTCTGCCACTCACCCGCCCGGTACGCCGCCAGCCCCACCGCCTCCCGTACGGACGAGATCCGGGCCGCCAGGCGCCGGGCGGCGAGTGCGTGCTCCAGCGCCAGGTTCGGGTCGTCGTCGATCAGCGTTCCGGTCGCGACGAGATGCCGCGCCACCGTCTCCGCCACCGGCTTGGCCAGGGAGAGCAGTTCGGCCCGGACCGCACTGTCGAGATCCGTGCCGACGATCTCGTCCGGCAGGGCCGGGGCGACGGGTTCCCGGGCGGCGTCGCTCTGCCTGCCCGACCGGTCGCCGCGGTCGCGTCGATCCGTACCCTCGGTGCGGGTGTAGCCGCCCGATCCCGCGCCCGTACCGTCCCGGCCCGGCTGGCCGGTCCCCTGTCGGGGCTTCCAGTCCCGCCGGCCATCGTCGGCACGGCCACGATCGGCGCGGTCACCACCCGACCGGACGCCCTCCCGGGCGCCGCTCCGGCCGTCCCGGTCCGGCCTGCGGAAACCGCCACGGTCGCTGTCACGCGCACCGTCCCGGTCCGAGCCCCGGAAGCCTTCCCGGCTGCGGCCGTCGAATCCACGACGACCTGCGTCGTCGCCGAAGCGCCGTCCGCTGTCCCGTCCTGCGCCACGCTGGTCACCGCCGCCCGACGGTCCGCCACGGTAGCCGCCGCCGCGCCCCGCGTCGCCGCCGGAATCCGCGCCCGATCGCCCCCGGTAACCGCCGTCCCGCCGGTCATCGCCCCGCCGCGCGTCGTCGCGGAAGCCACCACCTCGCGAGTCGCGACCACCGCGTCGGTCGTCGCCGAAGCCCGGCCGGGAGCCGCCCCGGAAACCACCGCTCTCGCCCCGGAAGCCGCCGCGCCGGTCATCACCACCGGAGCCTCCGCTCCGGCCCTGGTAACCGCCACCGCGCCGATCGTCACCACCGGAGCCTCCGCTCCGGCCCTGGTAGCCACCGCCGCGCCGATCGTCACCACCGGAGTCGCCCCGGTAGCCGCCGGTACGTCGGTCGTCGGTGCGCCGGGCGTCCTCGCGGTAACCGCCACCACGCGAGTCACGGTCGTCCCGCCTGCCGTCCCGGAAGTCACCGCCCCGCGGGTAGTCGGTACGGTCGCCGCGGTCGAAGCCGTCCCGTCGTCCGGACTGGTGGCTGCCCTCACGGTAGCCACCGTCCCGGTTTCCGTCCCGCGGGCCCGTGCCGGACGGACGGTATCCCTGGCGCCCCTCCGAGCGTCCCGGGCCAAAATCGCCGTCCCGGCGTCCACCACCGCGGTAGCCGCCGCCCTGCCGGTCGTCGCCGCCGCGCCGGTACCCGCCACCGGGCCGGAAGCCCCCGTCGCCGTCCCGCCGCCCGGAGTCGCGGTATCCGCCGCCTCCGGAGTCGTCGCCGCGGGGCGGCCGGTATCCGCCGGACCGCCGCGCGTCGTCTCCGAACCGCCCGGCACCGCTCGGACGGTCGCCCCGGGAGTCCCGGTCGCCCCGGAAGCCGCCGCGCTGGCCGTCGCGGAAACCGCCGCCGCGTCGGTCGTCACCGCCGGACCGGTAGCCACCACCAGCACGGCCGTCCCGGTAGCCGGCGCCGTCACGAGGAGCCGGACGGTCGCGACGGTCGCCCTCGCGAGGAGCGGGACGGTCGCGACGGTCACCCTCACGGCCGTCGGTTCGACGACTCCCACTCGGATAGCCGCCCCGGTCACCAGTGGTGCCGGACGAATCGCGGTCCCCGCGATAGGGCGGACGGCCGTCACGACGCGTGGAAGCGTCCTGGCCGCCTCGGCGGTCCGGACGGTCGTCTCGACGGCGCGGGCGGTCTCCGCCATGCGCTCCTGAACTCACGGGTACATCCTTCCTCATGGCGAGATCGCCGAAACACGCAGCGCAGGGCCACCCCGACCGGGGTGGCCCTGCGAACTAAGATGTCCGGCGGCGTCTTACTCTCCCACACCCTCCCGAGTGCAGTACCATCAGCGCTGGAAGGCTTAGCTTCCGGGTTCGGAATGTAACCGGGCGTTTCCCCTCCGCCATAACCGCCGTAACCCTATCAACAACACAAACAACAATCCCTCACCCACACGCAAGGGAACCTCTTGTTGTTCGTTTGCTGTGAATCACACAGTGGACGCGTAGCAGCTTTGTAGTCAAGTCCTCGGCTTATTAGTACCGGTCAACTGAACCAGTTACCTGGCTTACATCTCCGGCCTATCAACCCAGTCGTCTCACTGGGAGCCTTACCCCCATCACTGGGGTGGGATACCTCATCTTGAAGCAGGCTTCCCGCTTAGATGCTTTCAGCGGTTATCCCTCCCGAACGTAGCCAACCAGCCGTGCCCCTGGCGGGACAACTGGCACACCAGAGGTTCGTCCGTCCCGGTCCTCTCGTACTAGGGACAGCCCTTCTCAAGTATCCTACGCGCACGGCGGATAGGGACCGAACTGTCTCACGACGTTCTAAACCCAGCTCGCGTACCGCTTTAATGGGCGAACAGCCCAACCCTTGGGACCTGCTACAGCCCCAGGATGCGACGAGCCGACATCGAGGTGCCAAACCATCCCGTCGATATGGACTCTTGGGGAAGATCAGCCTGTTATCCCCGGGGTACCTTTTATCCGTTGAGCGACACCGCTTCCACACGCAAGTGCCGGATCACTAGTCCCGACTTTCGTCCCTGCTCGACCCGTCAGTCTCACAGTCAAGCTCCCTTATACACTTACACTCAACACCTGATTGCCAACCAGGCTGAGGGAACCTTTGGGCGCCTCCGTTACATTTTAGGAGGCAACCGCCCCAGTTAAACTACCCACCAGACACTGTCCCTGAACCCGATAAGGGCCCGAAGTTAGATACCCAAACCAACCAGAGTGGTATTTCAAGATTGCCTCCACCCATACTGGCGTATGGACTTCACCGGCTCCCACCTATCCTACACAAGCTAATTCAGATACCAATGTCAAGCTATAGTAAAGGTCCCGGGGTCTTTCCGTCCTGCCGCGCGTAACGAGCATCTTTACTCGTACTGCAATTTCGCCGGGCCTGTGGTTGAGACAGTGGGGAAGTCGTTACGCCATTCGTGCAGGTCGGAACTTACCCGACAAGGAATTTCGCTACCTTAGGATGGTTATAGTTACCACCGCCGTTTACTGGCGCTTAAGTTCTCAGCTTCGCCCCGAAAGACTAACCGGTCCCCTTAACGTTCCAGCACCGGGCAGGCGTCAGTCCATATACATCGAATTACTTCTTCGCATGGACCTGTGTTTTTAGTAAACAGTCGCTTCCCCCTGCTCTCTGCGGCCATACAACGCTCCACCCGCAAAGGGGCTTCACGTCTCCGGCCCCCCTTCTCCCTAAGTTACGGGGGCAATTTGCCGAGTTCCTTAACCACAGTTCACCCGATCGCCTCGGTATTCTCTACCTGACCACCTGTGTCGGTTTAGGGTACGGGCCGCTCGGAACTCGCTAGAGGCTTTTCTCGGCAGCATAGGATCACTGACTTCACCTGAATCGGCTCGGCATCACGTCTCAGCCACATGCACCACGGATTTGCCTATGGTACGGCCTACACGCTTACCCCGGCACAACCACCGGCCGGGCTCAGCTACCTTCCTGCGTCACCCCATCGCTTGACTACTACCCGCCAGGTTCCCACGCTCCCCACCCTCAACCCGAAGGTCTCGGACGGTTCAGGCGGTTAGCACAACGAGGTTCATCACGGGCGCTCCTACACGGGTACGGGAATATCAACCCGTTATCCATCGACTACGCCTCTCGGCCTCGCCTTAGGCCCCGACTCACCCAGGGCGGATTAACCTGGCCCTGGAACCCTTGGTCATCCGGCGGAAGGGTTTCTCACCCTTCTTTCGCTACTCATGCCTGCATTCTCACTCGTGCCGCGTCCACAACTGGGTCACCCCGCTGCTTCACCCCCGGCACGACGCTCCCCTACCCATCCACACACCTGCACAACCACCCGAAAGTGACCGCGAAGTAAAATGTGAATGCCACAGCTTCGGCGGTGTACTTGAGCCCCGCTACATTGTCGGCGCGGAACCACTTGACCAGTGAGCTATTACGCACTCTTTAAAGGATGGCTGCTTCTAAGCCAACCTCCTGGTTGTCTATGCGACCCCACATCCTTTTCCACTTAGCACACGCTTAGGGGCCTTAGCTGGCGATCTGGGCTGTTTCCCTCTCGACTACGAAGCTTATCCCCCGCAGTCTCACTGCCGCGCTCTCACTTACCGGCATTCGGAGTTTGGCTGATTTCAGTAACCTTGTAGGGCCCCTAGACCATCCAGTGCTCTACCTCCGGCAAGAAACACACGACGCTGCACCTAAATGCATTTCGGGGAGAACCAGCTATCACGGAGTTTGATTGGCCTTTCACCCCTAACCACAGGTCATCCCCCAACTTTTCAACGTTGGTGGGTTCGGCCCTCCACGCGGTCTTACCCACGCTTCAGCCTGCCCATGGCTAGATCACCCCGCTTCGGGTCTAGAACACGCGACTACACGCCCTATTAAGACTCGCTTTCGCTACGGCTACCCCACACGGGTTAACCTCGCCACATGCCACTAACTCGCAGGCTCATTCTTCAAAAGGCACGCCGTCACCCCTAAAGGCTCCGACGGATTGTAGGCGAACGGTTTCAGGTACTATTTCACTCCCCTCCCGGGGTACTTTTCACCATTCCCTCACGGTACTCGTCCGCTATCGGTCACCAGGAAGTATTTAGGCTTACCAGGTGGTCCTGGCAGATTCACGGCAGATTACAGGAGTCCGCCGCTACTCGGGAACACCCACAAGGAAGACCAGCTGCTTTCACCTACCGGACTATCACCGCCTACGGTTGGCTTTTCCACACCATTCAGCTAACAACTGGCTTTATAACTCCCCGGAAGAGTGTCAGCTCTCCCCATGAGGTCCCACAACCCCGACCACGCAACCCCTGACAGGTATCACACGCAACCGGTTTAGCCTCAATCCGCTTTCGCTCGCCACTACTCACGGAATCACTATTGTTTTCTCTTCCTACGGGTACTGAGATGTTTCACTTCCCCGCGTTCCCTCCACACACCCTATGAATTCAGGTGCAGGTGACACCACATGACTGGTGCCAGGTTACCCCATTCGGACACCCTGGGATCACAGCTCGGTTGACAGCTCCCCCAGGCCTATCGCGGCCTCCCACGTCCTTCATCGGCTCCTGGTGCCAAGGCATCCACCGTTCGCCCTTGACAACTTGACCACAAAGATGCTCGCGTCCACTGTGTAATTCTCAACAAACGACCAACCCACAACCCACCACCCCACACCAGCAACCCCACCCCAAAGGAAAGGACCCGGTATGCGAGGCCAGGCCATGCCTGGCAGCCCGACGAGCAAACGCCCGCCCACGGCCAACCCGAAGAACCAACCACACGGTTGTTCCCTCAGGACCCAACAGGATGCCCTACACCCCACCCAGCCGCACCAAGCCCGTTCCACCACCCCCACACAGGAAGATGCGTACTAGAACCCGGCCGCTGCCAGGCAAGACTCGCCAGTGTCTCCGCCAATCGAGCACCCCGACCCGACATACGCGGACCGCGGGCTCCTAACCCACCTTCGTGGGCAGGTGCTCCTTAGAAAGGAGGTGATCCAGCCGCACCTTCCGGTACGGCTACCTTGTTACGACTTCGTCCCAATCGCCAGCCCCACCTTCGACCACTCCCTCCCCGAAGGGTTAGGCCATGGGCTTCGGGTGTTGCCGACTTTCGTGACGTGACGGGCGGTGTGTACAAGGCCCGGGAACGTATTCACCGCAGCGTTGCTGATCTGCGATTACTAGCGACTCCGACTTCACGGGGTCGAGTTGCAGACCCCGATCCGAACTGAGACCGGCTTTTTGGGATTCGCTCCACCTCACGGTATCGCAGCCCATTGTACCGGCCATTGTAGCATGCGTGAAGCCCTGGACATAAGGGGCATGATGACTTGACGTCATCCCCACCTTCCTCCGAGTTGACCCCGGCAGTCTTCGATGAGTCCCCGCCATAACGCGCTGGCAACATCGAACAAGGGTTGCGCTCGTTGCGGGACTTAACCCAACATCTCACGACACGAGCTGACGACAGCCATGCACCACCTGTGACCGCCCCCGAAGGACCCCACATCTCTGCAGGTTTTGCGGCCATGTCAAACCCAGGTAAGGTTCTTCGCGTTGCATCGAATTAATCCGCATGCTCCGCCGCTTGTGCGGGCCCCCGTCAATTCCTTTGAGTTTTAGCCTTGCGGCCGTACTCCCCAGGCGGGGCGCTTAATGCGTTAGCTGCGGCACAGAGAACCGGAGAGGCCCCCCACACCTAGCGCCCAACGTTTACAGCGTGGACTACCAGGGTATCTAATCCTGTTCGCTCCCCACGCTTTCGCTCCTCAGCGTCAGTATCGGCCCAGAGACCCGCCTTCGCCACCGGTGTTCCTCCTGATATCTGCGCATTTCACCGCTACACCAGGAATTCCAGTCTCCCCTACCGAACTCTAGCCTGCCCGTATCGGCTGCAAGCCCACAGTTGAGCTGTGGGTTTTCACAGTCGACGCGACAAGCCGCCTACGAGCTCTTTACGCCCAATAAATCCGGACAACGCTCGCGCCCTACGTCTTACCGCGGCTGCTGGCACGTAGTTGGCCGGCGCTTCTTCTGCAGGTACCGTCACTCACGCTTCGTCCCTGCTGAAAGAGGTTTACAACCCGAAGGCCGTCATCCCTCACGCGGCGTCGCTGCATCAGGCTTCCGCCCATTGTGCAATATTCCCCACTGCTGCCTCCCGTAGGAGTCTGGGCCGTGTCTCAGTCCCAGTGTGGCCGGTCGCCCTCTCAGGCCGGCTACCCGTCGTCGCCTTGGTAGGCCATCACCCCACCAACAAGCTGATAGGCCGCGAGCCCATCCCAGGCCGAAAAACTTTCCACCCACCACCATGCAGTGACAGGTAATATCCGGTATTAGCCCCGGTTTCCCGGGGTTATCCCAAAGCCTGAGGCAGGTTACTCACGTGTTACTCACCCGTTCGCCGCTCGAGTACCCCGAAGGGCCTTTCCGCTCGACTTGCATGTGTTAAGCACGCCGCCAGCGTTCGTCCTGAGCCAGGATCAAACTCTCCAACAAAAACTAGAAGAATCAAAACCCAGCAACAAAAAACACTTTGTCGCCAAATCAAACAAACATTTGGCACTGGCTTATCAAGCACCCTGTTGAGTTCTCAAAGAACAACC
>NZ_JAWQRR010000063.1:0-73872 GCF_033446045.1 Plantactinospora sp. KLBMP9567
CTGTCATGTCCCGGTAGATGTGTCAAGGGTGTGTCCCGGGACATGTGTCAGTTGATGATGTTCGATATTGGGGTGAGGCGTGTGTAGGTCTTCTTGTCTCGTGGGGCGGTGGTGTGGCCGATGGGGTGGCCGTTGCTGGCGTAGACGGTGATGTGGTTGCCGTCGCGGATGGCGGTGACGGTGTGGCCGCGCCAGATGCAGCCGAGACCGATGCGGGTGTAGCCGACGTTGATTGCGCCGGTGTCGGAGACGGTGGGGTGGTGGACGGTGGCGTCGGTTTGGATGGGTAGGGCTTGTGGTCCGCCGTGGTGGGGTGCGGTGGTCCAGGCGTGGTGTGGGGTGACGCGGCCGGGTAGGGCGCTGTGTCGGCGGTGGTGGTTGTAGTGGTGGCGGTAGGTGTCGAGTAGGCGTTGGAGTTGTCGCAGGGTGTGGGGTTGGTGGGGTTGGGCGGTGAGCCATCTTTTGAGGGTTTGGTGGTGGCGTTCGACTTTGCCGCAGGTTTGTGGGTGGTAGGGGCTGGAGTGGATGAGTCGGGTGCCGTGATGGTGGACGGTTTCGGCGAACGGGGACGGGCCGGCGTTGTCCTTGAGGAGTCGGTGGGTGAAGATCGTGCCGTTGTCGGACAGGACGATCGCGGGTGGGCCGTGGTCGGTGAAGGCCCTGCCGATGGCGGCGATCGCGGCGGTGCTGGTCTCGGCCGGCGCGGCCCGGCAGGCGACGAGCATGCGGGTGCAGTCGTCGAGGACGTCGAAGACCGCGACGAGTTGGCCGTTGGCGAGGCGGATCCTGGTGGCGTCGATCTGGTAGCAGTCGCGGGGCTGGGCGTAGGCGAAGCGGCGCCAGGTGCCGCGGGGTCGTTTCGCGGGGTTGCGGTCGAGCAGGTCGTGGCGGGACAGGACCCGGTTGATCGTCGACCGTGACGGCACCCTCCAGCCAGGGTCGGTGAACGCGTGGATCAGCAACAGCTCGTCACGGATCTGGTCCGCGCCGTTGTCGACACCAAGATCGTTGCGGAGTTTGCAGATCCACGCGTCGAGCTCCGGCGGGGTGATACCAGGACTGTGATGCGGCCGGCGGGATCGCTCCCGCCAGACACCCTCGGCCTGTACCCGGGCGCGGTGCCGGTAGAAGGTGCGTGGGTTGACGTTGTTGTCATCGCACCACTGCTGCACGTTGTCGATCCGCACGCCCGCCGCGAGCAGGGCGTCCATCGCGGTCATGACCTGACGTCGATTCGCCATGCCCAGCAGTCATACCGCCCACCAGACCGATCATGTGACACATGTACCGGGACACAACCTGCGACAGATGTCATGGGACTGAACAATCCACGGCGAACCACAGATCGCCAAGAATCGTGGATTACCCCGCCCCCGTAGCGGCCGTCAGAGGTCGTCCTCGTCGTCGAGTCGGGCCAACCAGGTGGCGAACCGCTCGACCGGCGTCTCGAAGTCGGGGTTCAGGTCGACGAAGTCGCGCAGCCGCGCGCCCAGCCACTCCAGCGTGACCGTCTCGGTGCCCCGGCGCTCGACGAGTTCCTCGATGCCTCGGTCGGTGAAGTACACGACGTCCTCTTTTCTCGTTGCCTGACCCGCGTCCGGCCGCCTGCCCGCCGGCCGGGGCCCGTCCGGAACGAGTCGCGGACGGGCCCTCTGCGGTCGGGGGAGCGGTCAGGGGCGGGGCAGCGCCGCCTCGATCAGCGCGGACTGCTCGACGTCGTGCATCTTCGCCGAACCGACCGCCGGGGCGGCCGCCGCCGGCCGGGAGATCCGGCGCAGGCGTACGCCCTCCAGGTGCTCCAGCAGGTTGAGCGCGACGAACGACCAGGCGCCCTGGTTGGCCGGCTCCTCCTGGACCCAGGCGAAGTCCTCGGCGTTCGGGTACTGCGCCAGCGCGGCCCGGACCTCCTCGACCGGCAGCGGATAGAGCTGCTCCATCCGGACGATCGCGGTGTCGGTGATGCCCCGCTCGGTGCGGGCCTGGAGCAGGTCGTAGTAGACCTTGCCGGAGCAGAGCAGCACCCGCTTGACCGCCTCCGGCGCCACGCCCGAGCTGTCGGTCAGCACCGGCTGGAAGGTGCTGGTGGTGAAGTCTTCCACACTGGACACGCAGAGCTTGTGCCGCAGCAGGGACTTCGGAGTGAAGACCACCAGCGGCTTGCGCTTCGGCGAGAGCGCCTGCCGGCGCAGCAGGTGGAAGTAGTTCGCCGGGGTGCTCGGGATGGCGATCCGCATGTTGTCCTCGGCGCAGAGCTGGAGGAACCGCTCCGGCCGGCCGGAGGTGTGGTCCGGACCCTGGCCCTCGTGCCCGTGCGGCAGCAGCAGGGTCACCGCCGACTGCTGGGCCCACTTCACCTCGCCGGACGAGATGAACTCGTCGACCACGGTCTGCGCGCCGTTGGCGAAGTCGCCGAACTGCGCCTCCCAGAGCACCAGCGCCTCGGTGTTCTCCACCGAGTAGCCGTACTCGAAGCCCATCGCGGCGTACTCGCTGAGCAGCGAGTCGTGTACGAAGAACCGGGCCCGGTCACCGGCCAGGGTGCTCAGTGGGGTGTGCTCGACACCGGTCCGGGAGTCCACGATGACGGCGTGCCGCTGCACGAAGGTGCCACGGCGGGAGTCCTGGCCGGCGAGCCGGACCGTCACTCCGTCCTGGAGCAGCGTGCCGAACGCGATGATCTCGCCGAGGCCCCAGTCGATGTTGCCGGACTCGGTCATCTTGGCCCGCCGGTCCAGTAGCTGCTGGATCCGCTTGTGCGGGGTGAAGCCGTCGGGCAGCGAGGTGTGCGCCGTACCGACCGCGCGGAGCGCGGGGACGGTGGTGGCGGTCTCCACCTGCGGCTCGGGCTCCGGCTGGCGGCGGGGCCGGGTGGCAGGCCGGGCCGACGACGCGGCGTCCCGGGTCGCCTTGAAGACCCGTTCCAACTGGGCCTGGAAGTCGCGCAGCAGCTCCTCCGCGTCCTCCACGGTGATGTCACCGCGCCCGATCAGCTCCTCGGTGTAGAGCTTCCGGACCGACCGCTTCGAGTCAATGATCTTGTACATCAACGGGTTGGACATGGCCGGGTCGTCGCCCTCGTTGTGTCCGCGCCGGCGGTAGCAGACCATGTCGATCACGACGTCCTTGTTGAACGCCTGCCGGTATTCGAAGGCCAGCCGGGCCACCCGGACCACGGCCTCCGGGTCGTCTCCGTTGACGTGGAAGATCGGCGCCTGGATCATCCGGGCCACGTCGGTGCTGTAGAGGCTGGACCGGGAGTATTCCGGCGCGGTGGTGAAGCCGACCTGGTTGTTCACCACCACGTGCACGGTGCCGCCGGTGCGGTAGCCGCGTAGCTGCGACAGGTTGAGCGTCTCGGCGACCACGCCCTGGCCGGCGAAGGCGGCGTCGCCGTGTACCGCCACCGGCAGCACGGTGTAGCCCTCCAGCTTGAGGTCGATCCGGTCCTGCTTGGCCCGGACGATCCCCTCCATGACCGGGTCGACCGCCTCCAGATGGGACGGGTTGGCGGTCACCGACACCTTGATCGAGTGCTCGCCGTCCGGTGTGGTGAACTTGCCGGCCTGCCCGAGGTGGTATTTCACGTCGCCGGAGCCCTGCGTCGAGCGCGGGTCGAGGTGCCCCTCGAACTCCGAGAAGATCTTCTCGTACGGCTTGCCGACGATGTTGGCCAGCACGTTCAGCCGGCCCCGGTGAGCCATGCCGATCACGACCTCGTCGAGGTCGTTCTCGGCGGCCGACTCCAGCACCTCGCCGAGCAGCGGGATCAGCGACTCGCCGCCCTCCAGCGAGAAGCGCTTCTGGCCGACGTACTTGGTCTGGAGGAAGGTCTCGAACGCCTCGGCCGCGTTGAGCCGGTTGAGCACGTGCTTCTGCTCGTCCGGCGCGGGCTTGGTGTATTGCCGCTCGATCCGCTCCTGGATCCAGCGCCGCTCCTCCGGGTCCTGGATGTGCATGTACTCCACGCCGACCCGGCGGCAGTAGGAGTCCCGGAGCACCCCGAGGACCTCGCGCAGCTTCATCTTCTGCTTGCCGGCGAAGCCGCCGACCGGGAAGGTGCGGTCGAGGTCCCACAGCGTCAGACCGTGCTGGAGTACGTCGAGGTCCGGGTGCTTACGGATCTTGAACTCCAGCGGATCGGTGTCCGCCATCAGGTGTCCACGGACCCGGTACGCATGGATGATCTCGATCACCCGGGCGGTCTTGTCGATCTGCCCCTCGGAGCTGACCGCCACGTCCCGCATCCAGCGCACTGGCTCGTAAGGGATGCGCAGCGAGGTGAAGATCTCGTCGTAGAAGCCGTGCTCGCCGAGAACCAGTTCGTGGATGGTCTTGAGGAACTCGCCGGACTGCGCGCCCTGGATGATCCGGTGGTCGTAGGTGCTGGTCAGCGTGATGATCTTGCTGACTGCCAGGTCGGCCAGGGTCTCCTCGGACATCCCCTGGTACGGCGCCGGGTATTCCATCGCGCCGACCCCGATGATGGTGCCCTGGCCGACCATCAGCCTCGGCTGGGAGTGCACGGTGCCGATCCCGCCCGGGTTGGTCAGCGAGATCGTCGTACCGCCGTAGTCCTCCATGGTCAGCTCGTTGCGCCGGGCCCGCCGGATGATCTCCTCGTACGCCTGCCAGAACTGCCGGAAGTCCATCTGCTCGCCGGCCTTGATCGACGGCACCACCAGGGTGCGCGAGCCGTCCGGCTTGGCCAGGTCGATCGCGATGCCCAGGTTGACGTGCTCCGGCTTGACCAGCGACGGCTTGCCGTCGACCTCGGCGAAGGAGTTGTTCATCTCCGGGTGCTCGGCGAGTGCCTTGATCAGCGCCCAGCCGATTAGGTGGGTGAAGCTGACCTTGCCGCCCCGGCCCCGGGCGAGGTGGTTGTTGATGACGATCCGGTTGTCCACCAGCAGCTTGGCCGGGACCGCGCGGACGCTGGTCGCGGTCGGCACCGCCAGCGAGGCGTCCATGTTCTGCACGATCCGGGCGGCCACGCCGCGCAGCGGGGTGGTCTGTGCGCCGGCGGGCTGGGCCGCGCCCTTGCCTGCGGAGCTCGGCGCGGCGGCCTTCGGTGCGCTCGCGGCCGGCTTCGCCGGGGCGGCCTTGCCGTCCGGGGCCGGGGTGCTGCGCTTGGCCGGCGCCGGGGCGCTGGCCGGGGTGGCCGGCGCGGCCTCGGTCTTCGCGGAGGTGCGTGCGGGTGCGGGGGGCTGCTCGACGGCCGTGCCGGAGCCGCCCTTGGCGCCGGTCACCTTGGCGTCACCACCGGCGTCGCCACCGTCCGGGCCGGGCTGCCCGGCCGCGGGTCGGTAGTCGGCGAAGAAGTCGTGCCAGGCTGGATCGACGCTGGCGGGGTCGGCGAGGTAACGCTGGTACATTTCCTCGACGATCCACTCATTGGGGCCGAACCCCGCCAGTGGATTTTCCTGCGAAGTCTGCTGGGTCGACACGGCCGGTAATCGCCTCTTTCACGCGGGTTGTGTGTCACGCGGTCTCCTGCCACCCGGTCCGGGGGGCTGCGTCGAAAGACGGGTCCAAGGCTACGCCGTGCGGTAACCGACAGCATTGTCGCATCGGGCCCGTGTCGCGTTTCACAGGTTTTGCGAGTTGTCGGTCGTTCGGTAACGCCGGAACCCGGCCGGGACCACTGGCCCCGACCGGGTTCCGACGACCCGACGACTCTGCCCGCAAGGGGTCAGGAGACGTCCCGCTTGCGCATGATCAAGGTGCCGATCGTGCCGGTCACCACGGCGTACGCGACCATGACCGCCGCACCCGCCCACCGGGGCGGGCTGCCCGGAAGGTCGGTGCCGGTCGCCATCAACTGCGAGGCGAGCGACGGGACGATCAACTGAAGGTTGTTGATCCAGTCGCCGAACCGCTCGGCCAGGATCGCCAGCACGATGATCGCCCCGATGTAGCCGGCGAGGTAGACCAGCAGCGCCGTGACGGTGGCGCCGATCTGGCTGCGGATCAGCACCCCGAACCCGATCCCGAAGACGGCCCAGAGCAGGTACGCCAGCCCGTTCAGGCCGATCGCCTGCCAGATGGCGCCCTCGCCGAGCTGGCTCGACACGTCCAGGCTGCCCAGGATCAGCGGGGTGAAGATCAGGTTGAGTCCGGTGGTGATCACCCAGAAGATCAGCCCGAGGATGCTGGCGGCGACCAGCTTCGCCACCACCACGGCGGTGCGGTGCGGGGTGGTGAGGAAGGTCGTCGTGGCGGTCTGGTGGAAGAACTCGTTCGTCACCACCAGTACGCCGAGCAGCATCACGATCAGCACGCCGAAGAACTGGCCGTTGGTGTAGAGGTTCGCCGCGATGTTGACGTGCTCCCCGGCCGCCTGGAACTGCGCGTTCTGCTGGTCGGCCTCGGGTACGCCGACGCCGTCCGGGTCGAGCAGCGCCTGGGACTGGAAATAGTTGATCAACAGGGTCAGGGCCCAGAGGGGCAGCGTGATGAGGCCGAAGACCCACCAGGTGTTCGTCGTACGGATCTTCAGCAGCTCGGACCGGACCAGGTTCATCGGATCCCCGCCTTTCCGGCCGTCAGCTCCAGGAAGACCCCTTCGAGGTCGGGTCGCTCCGTGGTCAGTTCGTGCAGCTCGACCTTTGCCGCCAGCGCGGCCCGGCCCACCGCCGGAGCGTCCGTCCCCTCGACCAGCAGCACGCCGTCGTCGCCCCGGGTCACCCGGGCACCGTTGTCGGTCAGCGCCGTGGTCAGCTCGTCACTCTGCGGGGTCCGGACCCGGACCCGGCCCGTCTGCGCCATCGAGCCGACCACCTCGTCGACCCGGCCCTGCCGGATCAGCTTGCCGGCCGCGATGATCACCACGTCGTCGGCGAGTAGCTGCATCTCGGAGAGCAGGTGGCTGGAGACCAGCACCGTACGCCCCTCGGCGGCGAGCGCCTTGAGGAAGCCGCGCATCCACCGGATACCCTCCGGGTCGAGCCCGTTGGCCGGCTCGTCGAGGATCAGCACCCGCGGGTCGCCGAGCATCGCGGCGGCGATGCCGAGCCGCTGCTTCATGCCGAGCGAGTAGCCCTTGAACTTCCGCTTGGCCGCCGGCGTGAGACCCACCAGTGCCAGCGCCTCGTCGGCCCGCTGCTTCGGCAGTCCGGCCGCGGCGCAGGTCACCCGCAGGTGGTTGATCCCGGTGCGGCCCTTGTGCGCGCTCGACGCCTCCAGCACCGCGCCGACGTGCCGGATCGGCTGCGACAGGTCGGCGTAGCGGGCCCCGCCGATCGTCGCGGTGCCCGCCGTCGGAGTAACAAGGTTGAGCAGCATCCGCAGCGTGGTCGTCTTGCCGGCACCGTTGGGCCCCAGGAAGCCGGTCACCCGGCCCGGCTCGACGGTGAACGACAGATCGTCGACCGCTCGGACATTGCGATAGACCTTCGTCAGACCGGAGACCACTATCTGGCCACTTCCGGCTGTTGGGCTTAACCGCCCGTCAGACATCTCTCTCCCCTCCGTGAGGCGCCGCCGTGCCGGCCACGCCGGCACCCAGCGTCGACATTGTGGGCCGCGCGGTCAATCGGGATGATTGCGGAACCCGTTGTCATACCTGGGCAGGAGCCCGTCCTCCTACAGCACGAGCCGCGCGGCATCTGGGGAGGAGGGGGCGAATCTACCAGTTCGGACGAGCTGCCGGGGGGCGGCGCGCGAAGCCGGCCGTGCCGGGCCGATACCACATCCCGTTCACCGGATCGACACGCCGTCGGCCGTCGGTCGACACGTCCAGGGCAGTCCGGGAGCCTACACAGAGACCATGGCCGTTCTGCTCACCGCCCCGGCACAAACCGGGACCAGCGGATACACCCTGCTGATCGCCGACAGCGCGTCGCAGGTAGCCGCCGCACAGCGCCTCCGGCACTCCGTGTTCGTCGAAGAGTTCGGCGCGAACATCCACTCGCCGGTGACCGGACTCGACATCGACGAGTTCGACCCGTACTGCGAGCACCTCATCGTCCGGGAGGACGAGTCGGGTGCGGTCGTCGGCACGTACCGGATGCTGACGCCGGACCGGGCCGCCCGGGCCGGTCGACGGTACGCCGAGGGCGAGTTCGACCTCTCCCCGCTCGCGCCGCTGCGCGACGAGGTCGTCGAGATCGGCCGGTCCTGCGTCGACCCGGCGCACCGGACCGGTGCCGTGATCAACCTGATGTGGGCGGGGATCGCCCGCTACCTCCAACTGCGCGGTCTGCGCTGGCTCGCCGGCTGCACCTCGGTGCCGCTGGACGACGCCGGAGCGACGGCGGTCGGGGTCTGGTCGGAGGTCCGGCGCCGGAACCTGTCGCCGCCGCCGATGCGGGTCCGGCCACACCGGCCCTGGCTGGCCGAGCCGGCCGGCGCGGCCGCGCTGGCGGCCGCCGAGGCGGAGGTACCGCCCGGGGCGCCGGCCGCCGCCCGGGGCCGGGTGGCGATGCCGCCGCTGCTCCGCGGCTACCTGCGGCTGGGCGCCTGGGTCTGCGGGGAGCCGGCGTACGACCCGGAGTTCGACGTGGCCGACTTCTACGTCCTGCTCTCGATGGACCGGATGCCCGACCGGTACCGTCGGCACTTCCTCGGTCCGGACCAATGAACACCCGCACCCGCACCCGCACCCGCACCCGCGTCCGCATCCGCACCCGCGCGGTCCCGGGCCGGTCGCTGCACACCGGCGGGTCGCTCTGGCGGCCGCACTCGACCTGCGGGCCGGACTGCCTGCCTGACCAGGGCAAGCTCCCGAGGGCCTCCGGGCCGCGCCAACTCGGTCGGCTGGTGGCACTGCTCGGGGCCCTGCTCTTCGGCGGGGTGCTGCTGCCGGTACTGCCGGTGCTGCCCCGGTCCGGCCGGGGGGTCGCCGGGCGAGCCTGGGCCCGTACCGTGTTGCGGGCCGGTGGGATCCGGCTCGACGTGCGGGGCCGGCCGCCGCTGCGGCGGGCGCTGCTGGTGGCCAACCACGTCTCCTGGCTCGACGTGGTCACGATCCTCGCGGTGACCCCGGCCCGGCTGCTGGCCAAGCACGAGGTGCGGAGCTGGCCGCTGATCGGGCCGCTGGCGGCGCTCGGCGGCACCATCTTCATCGACCGGACCCGGCCGCGCACCCTTCCGCAGACCGTGGCCGAGGTGGCGGCGGTGCTCCGCGCCGACGGGGTGGTCGCGGTCTTTCCGGAGGGTACGACCTGGTGCGGCGTGCCCCGGGCGGCCGGAAGCTGTGGCTGGGCGGTCCGGTTCCGCCCGGCCATGTTCCAGGCCGCCGTCGACGCGGCGACCCCGGTGGTACCGGTGCATCTCGGCTACCGCATCGAGTTCTCCGCCGGCCGCCCCGCGACCGGCGCACCGGTCGGCCCGACCGGTGCCTCGGCGGCGGCCGGTACGGCGGCGACCGGCCAGGTCCGGGCCGTCGACACCACGGCGGCGTCCTTCCTGGCCGAGGAGAGCCTCTACACCTCGGTACGCCGGGTGCTGGCGCTGCGCGGCCTGGTGGTGACCCTGACCGTGGTCGACGAGCCGTGGTGCGACGGCCCGACGGACCGTCGCCGGCTCGCCACGGCGGCCGAGGCGGCGGTGCGGGCGGCCGGTCCGGCCGGCCCGCCGGAGCGTCCGGCCGGCGGGGCGACGCTGGAGCTGGCGGCCTGACAGCGCTGCCGGGTCGGCCGGGCGGGCGTTCCGGAAACGCGATGTATCGCGTTATCGTGGCAGCACGCACCTCCGCCGTCCGTGCCCGCACCTCCCGCCGGCCGGACCGGCCAGCACCAGGGGAGTCGCCATGCCGAGCTGGACCGTGGACGAACCGCGTCGGCTGACCCTCAGCGAACCGGTCGACCAGCTCGTCGTCCGACTCAGCTCCGGCCGGGTCAACGTGGTCGGCACGGACGGCCCGGCCCGGATCGAAGTCACCCGGATCGACCGGCGGCCCCTGGTCATCGAGCACCGCAACGGCAGGTTGTCCGTCCGGCACCGGACGTTCCGGAGCTGGACCCTCCTGCTGCGCTGGTTCGGGCTGCGCGCCGGACCCGAGATCTCGATCGGGGTACCGGCCCGGGCGCGGGTGGACCTGCGGCTGCACGAGGGCGCGGTGGTCGCGTCCGGACTGGCCGAGGCGACACAGGTAGAGGTGACGGCTGGTCAGGTCACCCTGATGGGGCTGGGCGGCCGGACCAGGGCGCGGCTGGTCTCCGGGCCGGTGGAGGCGCTCGGCGTCTCCGGAGACCTGACCATGGAGACGGTCTCCGGTGAGCTGATCCTGGCCGACGGGACCGCCGAACAGGTCCGGGCCGGTACGGTCTCCGGGGCGATCACCTGTGACCTCGGCAACCCGGGCCGGAGCGACATCCAGCTCGGCGCCACCTCGGGCAGCGTGACGGTACGAATACCCGAGGAGAGCGACCTCGACGTGCACCTGCACACCACCTCGGGGCGGATCAGCACGGACTTCCCCCAGCTCGAGGTGGGCGCCGTGCCGAGCTGGTCCAGCGACCGCCGGGGGACCCTCGGCGCCGGGGGCGGTAGTCTCCGCGCCACCACCATGTCCGGGAGCATCGTGCTGCTGGCCCGGCGGTCGGCGGAGTGAGGGCGAGATGACGACGGTGTTCGGCCACGGCCGGCTCCGGCTCTATCTGCTCAAGCTCCTGGACGACGGGCCGAGGCACGGCTACGAGCTGATCCGGCTGCTGGAGGAGCGCTTCCTCGGCCTGTACGCGCCGAGCGCCGGCACCATCTATCCCCGCCTCGCCCGGTTGGAGGCCGAGGGACTGGTCACGCACGCCGCCGTCGGCGGCCGGAAGGTCTACCAGGTCACCGAGGCGGGCCGGGCCGAGCTGCGGCAGCGCGCCGACGAGGTGGCCAGTCTGGAGTCGGAGATCCGCGCCTCGGTCTCCGACCTGACGAAGCTGGCCGGTGAGATCCGTTCCGAGGTACGCGGCTCGGTGCGCGACCTGAAGCAGGAGCTTCGAGCGGCCGCCCGGGAGACCCGCCGGGGTGACCGGCGGTCCGCTCCGGGTGCGGCGTACCCGGACGCCGCGCCCGGAGCCGCACCGGCCGGCGGTGACTGGTCGGCGGGGCAGCGTGCCGGGGAGTGGATCCCGGGCGGCTGGTCGGCGGGGGCGCGTGCCGGGGAGCAGCCGCCGGGCGGCTGGTCGGCGGCGGAGCAGGGGGACGCCCCGGGCGCCGAGTTCGACCGGCAGTTGCTGCTCTTCGTGACCGAGGTGCGGGCGCTGGCCCGCAGCGGCCGGTTCACCGAGGCCCAGTTGCGTACGGCGGCGCGGGTGCTGCACGGGGCGCTGGACGGGCTGCGCCGGCTGCTCCGCTGACCCCGCCGGCCACCCTGCTGACCCGGGCGGCCGGCCTGTGACCCGGGCGGCCGGCCTGCCGAACCCGGCGGGCGGCGGTCGTCATCCCCGAGCCGAAGTGATCCGGGTCGCTCTCAGAAAGTTTTCAGGGGATGCTCAGCCGAGCCGCAGCGGAGGCGCGGATGATGGCCAGATGGCAGCGACAACGCAGAGCGAGGCACGGCTACTCGTCGTGGAGGACGACCCCAACATTCTCGAGCTGCTCTCCGCCAGTCTGCGATTCGCCGGCTTCGACGTGGCCACCGCCACCAGTGGGAGCGCGGCGGTCAGTGCGGCGAAGGAGCGCCGACCCGACCTGGTCGTGCTCGACGTCATGCTGCCCGACCTCGACGGCTTCGAGGTGATCCGGCTGCTCCGCGAGGGCGGCACCCGTACCCCGGTGGTCTTCCTCACCGCCCGGGACGCGACCGACGACAAGATCCGTGGGCTGACCCTGGGCGGCGACGACTACGTCACCAAGCCGTTCAGCCTGGAGGAGCTGACCGCCCGGATCCGGGCGGTGCTGCGGCGTACCGCCACCGGCGAGCACGCGCCGTCCCGGCTCACCTTCGCCGACCTGGAACTGGACGAGGAGACCCACGAGGTGCACCGGGCCGGCAAGCGGGTGCAGCTCTCGCCGACCGAATTCAAGCTGCTGCGCTACCTGATGCTCAACGCCAACCGGGTGCTGTCCAAGGCGCAGATCCTGGACCACGTCTGGAACTACGACTTCCGGGGCGACGACAACATCGTGGAGTCCTACATCTCCTACCTGCGGCGCAAGATCGACACCACCCAGCCTCGCCTGATCCACACCCTGCGCGGGGTCGGTTACGTGCTCCGCAAGCCGGCGGCGTGAATGTCGCCCTGCCGCTGAAGGGGCGGCTCCGCGCCACGCCGCTACGGGTCAAGCTCGTCGCCGCCGTACTCGTCCTGGTCGCCGCCGCGCTGGTGGTGATCAGCGTGATGACCGCCTTCTTCCTGCGCAGCTACCTGGTCGGCCGGATCGACAACGAACTGGCGAGCTTCGCCCGCGACGCGGACGCGCAGCAGGTCCAGCGGCTCTACGACAACGTGGCGGCCGGCCGCAGCGCGTTGCCGACGGACTACCTGATCGTGCGGGCCGACCGGGAGGCCTGGGTCTTCCAACCGCTCTACGACCGGACGCTCGACCAGAACAACCTGCCGGCCGCGCTCAACGATGCCAACTGGTACGAGCGGCATGCCGGCGGGGACTTCTTCACCATCTCGTCGGCGGACCACCGGTTCCGCTGGCGAATGATGGTGGTGCAGTGGCCGAGCGGCACCTACCTGGCGGTCGGGCAGCACCTCACCGAGGTCGACCTGGCGGTCAAGGAACTGATCTGGATCGACGTACTGGTCGGCGGCTCGGTGTTGATCACGCTCGCCGCCGCGGGGGCGGCGATCGTGCGTACCAGCCTGAAACCACTCGTGGAGATCGAGCGGACCACGGCGGCCATCGCCGGCGGAGACCTGTCCAGACGGGTACCCGATCCGGAGCCGGGCGAGGTCGAGGCGAAAACCGAACTCGGCCGGCTGTCCCGGGCGCTGAACACGATGCTCAGCCAGATCGAGGTGGCCTTCACCGCGCGGGCGGCCTCGGAGTCGGCCGCCCGGGCGGCCGAGGCGAACGCCCGCAGCGCGGCGACCGCGGCCCGCAACGCCGCAATCGCCGCCCAGGCGTCGGAGTCCCGGGCACTGCGCTCCGAGGAGCGGATGCGGCAGTTCATCGCGGACGCCTCGCACGAACTGCGTACCCCGCTGACCACCATCCGGGGCTTCGCCGAGCTGTACCGGCAGGGCGCCGCCGGCTCGGCCGAGGACACCGCCCGGCTGATCCGCCGGATCGAGGACGAGGCGGCCCGGATGGGCCTGCTCGTCGAGGACCTGCTGTTGCTGGCCCGGCTCGACCGGGAACGACCGTTCACCCTGGCGCCGGTGGAGCTGCCGGTGCTGGCCAGCGACGCGGTGCAGGCCGCCAAGGTGGTCGCGCCGGACCGCTCCATCAGCCTGGAGATCGAGCCGGGGGCCGGCTCGCTGGTGGTGCTCGGCGACGACGCCCGGCTGCGGCAGGTGCTCGGCAACCTGATGACCAACGCACTCACCCACACCCCGCCGGAGGCGGCGGTGACGCTGCGGTTACGAGCCGAGCGGGAGGATGCGGTGGTCGAGGTCGCCGACACCGGTCCGGGGCTCTCGGCGGAGCAGGCCGAGCGGGTCTTCGAGCGGTTCTACCGGGCGGACGCCGCACGGACCCGCCAGGCGGGCGGCGGGGTCAGCACGGGGCTCGGCCTGGCCATCGTGGCGGCCCTGGTGGCGGGGCATAACGGCAGCGTCGAGGTGGTTGACACCCCCGGCGGCGGCGCGACCTTCCGGGTCCGGCTGCCGCGCGCACCGGAGGTCGCCGAGGAACCCGAGGCCGCCGAGGAACCGGAAATCGCCGAATCAATCGACGTAGAGTAATTCTCAGCCAATATCCAGGCGGGCTCAAGGTACGTCGCAGAGCGAGGGGGCAAGGTAAGGACATGAGCGACTTCGAGACCGACCCGCAGCGGCGGCCGGTGACCGCCGACCGCGAGCACTCGCACCCCACCGCCGAGCTGCCGCGCGACGACCGCGGGCAGTCCGACTCCGGCGCCTCCACCGCCGACGCGGCCACCCCGGCCGCCGCCAGCCCCGCCGGCTCGACCGACTCGACCGCCAGCTTCGCCGCGACCGGTGCCTCGGACGGCACCCCGTCCGGTGACCGGTCCGAGCCGGCGACCGCCGTACAGCCCGCCGCCGACCCGTACGGCGCCGGGGCGTACGGAGCGACGAGGCCGACCGCCGAGCAGCCCCACAGCGGGGTGCCGGCCTCCGGCCAGCCGTACGCGGGCGCCCCGGCCGCGGGCCAGCCCTACGGTGGCGCCCCAGCCTCCGGACAGCCCTACGGTGGCGCCCCGGCCGCGGGCCAGCCCTACGGTGGCGCCCCAGCCTCCGGACAGCCCTACGGCGGCAATCCCTACGCCGCCGCGCCCGCCTCCGGCCAGCCCTACGGCACCGGCCCGTACGGCCCGGCGCCCGCCTCCGGCCAGCCGTACAGCCTTCCGCCGGCCGGTCGGCCCGGCGGCATTCCGGCGCAGGCCGGCGGCAGCCCGTGGCAGGCGCCGACCACCGGCCAGCCCCACCCGCCATGGTCACCGGGACATCCCGGTGCCGGGGCGCCGCCCCAGCCGCCGCACCTCGGCGGTCCGGTGCCGCCCTGGGCCACCCCGGGCGCTCCCGCACCGGCCTCCTCCGGCCCCGGCCGGGTCGGCAAGGCGGTGGCGGTCGGAGTGGCCGCGCTGGCCCTGATGGTCGGCTCCGGGCTTGCCGGCGGGGCCATCGCGACGGCGCTGGACGACTCGCCGTCGGTGACCAACCGGACCTACTCGGCGGCCCCGGTGATCAACGCGGCCGACCTGCCGAAGATCGCCGCCCAGGTACAGGACAGCGTGGTGTCGATCAGCACCAGCAACACCGAGGGCTCGGGCGTGGTGATGAGCGCCGACGGCTTCGTGCTGACCAACAACCACGTGGTGGCCAGCGCCAACGGCGGCACCGTCAAGGTGTTCTTCGCCGACGGCAAGACCGCCGACGCGGACGTCATCGGCACCGACCCGAAGACGGACCTGGCCGTGGTGAAGGCCAAGGGCGTCGCCGGGCTGTCCCCCGCGAAGTTCGGCGACAGCGACGCGATGCAGATCGGCGACCAGGTCCTGGCGTTGGGCAGCCCGCTCGGCCTGCAGGGCTCGGTGACCGCCGGCATCATCAGCGCCCGGGACCGGACCATCCGGGCCGGTGGCGAGGGCGAGCAGCCGCAGAACCCGTTCGAGCAGCCGCAGCAGCAGGGCGGCGCCAGCTCGATCTCCGGCCTGTTGCAGACCGACGCTCCGATCAACCCGGGCAACTCCGGCGGCGCGCTGGTCAACACCAAGGCGGAGGTGATCGGCATCAACACCGCGATCCTCACCGCCGGGCAGGGCAGCGGCAACATCGGCGTCGGTTTCGCCATCCCGAGCAACAAGGCCACGGCGGTCGCCGAGGCGCTCCAGCGTGGCGAGAAGGTCAGCCACCCGTCCCTCGGGGTCCAGGTCACCCCGGCCGAGAACGGCGGGGCACTGATCAGCGGTGTCGTGCCGGACAGCCCGGCCGCCAAGGCCGGCCTCCAGCAGGGCGACGTGGTCACCCAGTTCGGCGACCGGAAGATCGGTGACGCCGACGATCTGGTCGGTGCCGTACAGGCCGGCAAGGTGGGTGACCAGGTGCAGTTGACGTACACCCGAAACGGGGTCGAAAAGACGGCAACCGTGACGCTCGCCGAAACGTCGTAAGGAAAGAACGCCGTACGCTTTCGAGGTAGACCTTCCGCACGACGGAAGTCAAGCCTCCTCCCCAGAGCGGCGGGCGACGTGACCAAGGGGGTTGGTCAGGTCGCCCGCCGCTCCTCCTTTTCGGGCCCGGAAGGGCGCGTTCGGCCGATGGCGTCCGGGGAAGGAATGTCCGTTCCGGAGCCTGTCGAGCTGGGTGCACGAACGGGGCAACCGGCCGGTGGTTCGGACGGACCGGCCGGTGGTTGGGACGGACCGGCCGCTCCTTCGGCCGGGACTGGCCGGTGGGTGCACAAGCGGGGCAGCTCGACAGTCTGCGCAACGGCTGGTCCCTTCCCTCGGCGAGTGCGCCGGGCGTGGGGTCGGGCGCCGACGTGGACGGCGGCCCAGCACCGAGCGGCCCAGCACCGAGCGCCGGGTCTCGTCCCGCTTCACCCGCTCCGGGTGAGCCCGGCTCACCCGGAGCGGGGCGAATATCGGGGTTGGTCTGGCAGGCACGGACTCGGGTCTCGACCGTGGGTCGGTGACCACGAGGACCCCGGGGAGGAGCGGCGATGAGTACCGCGACCATGGCGCGCAGCGACATCGACATCCAGCGTGACGTGCTGGCCGAGCTGGCCTGGGACGCCCGGGTACGGGCCAGCGAGGTGGGTGTGTCGGTCTCCAGCGGCATCGTGACCCTGACCGGCTGGGTGGACAGCTACGCCAAGAAGTGGGCGGCGGAGCGGATCGCGCACCGGATCCGGGGCAACCGGGCGGTCGCCAACGACATCGAGGTACGCCTGCCGGGCACGGCCGAGCGCACCGACACCGACATCGCGACGGCGGCGAGTCGGGCCCTGGAGTGGGACGCCTTCGTGCCGGTCGACCGGATCCAGGTGACCGCCGCCAACGGCTGGCTGACGCTGCGCGGCGAGGTCGAGCGGGGCTACCAGAAGCGGGCCGCCGAGCGGGCCGTACGCCGGCTGACCGGGGTACGCGGGGTGACGAACCTGATCGCCGTGGCGCCGGCCGGCGACCTGAGCGAGGAGGACCTCAAACGGGACATCCGCAGCGCTCTCGCCCGGCGGATCGACATCGACGCCGTCCTGATCGAGATCGATGTCGACGAGGGGACCGTGGTGCTCACCGGCGAGGTGCGGTCGTGGTTGGAGCGGGAGGAGGCGGAGCGGGTGGCCTGGGCCGCGCCCGGGGTGGGCGAGGTCGAGATGCGGCTCCGCCTCGCGACCTGACCCGTGTCGGCCTCCTCGCGACCTGATCCGGGTCGGCCCGGGCCGACCGCGGCCAGAAGAAGCTTCCACGTCGATCCGCGGCGCCGGACGGCGGAGTCGGTGCCGACCAGCCGACCGGCCGGCCCCGAGGGGAGGACCCCTCCGTGAGCACGAACCCGTCCGAGCGGGCGCAGCCGGAGCGCCGGTTGCGTATCGCGATGGTCGTCCCGCCCTGGTACGAGCTGCCGCCGCCCGGCTACGGCGGGCTGGAACAGGTCTGCTCGGCCCTGGTCGACGGGCTGGCGGCCAAGGGGCACGAGGTGACCCTCTTCGGCGCGGGGACCGGGACGGGTACCGCGGCGCACTTCGTCGGGACCGTCCCGGAGTTGCAGCACCACCGGTTGGGCCAGACCCTGCCGGAGTTGGCCCACCTGACCCGGGTCAACCGGATGATCTCGCCGGAGTCGTTCGACATCGTGCACGACCACACCACCGTCGGCCCGTACGCCACCGACCGGCCGGTGCCGACGATCGCCACCGTGCACGGCAAGCCGACCGGCGAGTTGCGGGAGGTGCTCGCCGACGTCGACCCGAAGGTCGGGCTGGTGGCGATCTCGCACACCCAGCGCCGGCTGGCTCCGGAATTGCCCTGGGCCGCCACCGTGCACAACGGAATCTCGACCGGCAACCTGGTGACCAAGTCGGTGCCGGGGATGGGTCCGGTGCTCTGGCTCGCCCGGTTCAGCGCCGACAAGGGCCCGGACCTGGCCATCGAGGCGTGCCGGGCGGCCGGGCTGCCGCTGGTGCTGGCCGGCAAGTGCGACGAGCGCTCCGAGCGCCGCTATCTCGAACAGGTCGTCGAGCCGATGCTCGGGCCGGACGTGACGGTGCTGCGCAACCCGGACCGGGACGCGACGGTACGGCTGCTGCTCGCCGCCCGCTGCCTGATCATGCCGATCCGCTGGGAGGAGCCGTTCGGCATGGTGATGGTGGAGGCGATGGCCACCGGTACCCCGGTGGTGGCGCTCGACCGGGGAGCCGTGCCGGAGCTGATCCGGCACGGCGAGACCGGGCTGATCTGCGACGACCCGTCAGAGCTGGGGCCCGCGCTGCGGGAGGTGTCCCGGCTGGACCCGGGGGTCTGCGTGGCGCACGTCCGCCGGGAGTTCTCCGCCGAGCGGATGGCCGAGGACTACGAGCGGGTCTACCGGGCCTTCGTCGAGCCGGGCCTCGAACCGCCGGTCCGGCCGGCGTCGGCACCGACCGTCGCCTGGTGACACCGCCGGTCCGGCCGCCGTCGGCCGCGGCCACCGCTTGATTTCGGGTACGACGTGAGCCACGCTCTGCGTCGGGTAGTGGACGCGGGCGCGTCAGGGGTGGCATCGACGCCTTACTCTGCATGCCGCAGCGGGACGCGGAGGGCAGGGGTCGGTGGCTGTCGTCGAGAGCCGGGTGAGCGTCTGGGAGGCTCTGGCCGGCCGTGCCCCGGGCAAACCCCTGGGACCGGCCGACCCGGGGCTGTGGACCGCCGTCGTCGAGCGGCTGAACCCGGCCCGGGCCCGTCCGGTGCTGCGCCCCGGCATCGAGCGCGCCGAACTGGTCTCGGTGCGTGGCGTTTCCTACGTGATGCTCCGCTCGCCGGATTCCCGGGGCGACACCTGCTATCTGCGGCTCTCCCCGGAGGAGTGGCGGCTGGCAGAGCTGATGGACGGGTCGCGCACCGTCGCCCGGCTGGTCGCCGAGTTCGCCCGGATCGCCGGCCGGCTGGCCCCGGACCAGGTCACCCGGGTCGTCGCCGACCTGGCCGGCAACCGGATGCTGGCCGAGCTGCCGGTGGACGCGTTCCGGCCGCTGGACCGGGTGCACCGCCGGCCCTGGCCGCTGCGGCTGGGCCGGGGGCTGCTCGCCGCCGCGAAGGGACAGCGCACGGTGGTGGCCGACGTCGACCGGCTGGTCGAGCTCGCCTACCGGGCCGGCGGGCGGCTGCTCTTCACCCGGGTCGCCGCCGGGCTGCTCGGCGCGGTGGGGCTGGCCGGGCTGCTGCTGTTCGGCTGGACGTGGTGGGCCGGCGACCAGTCGCTGTTCCTCACCGACGGCTCGTACGCGGTCGGCGCGGCGGTGCTGGTCGGGTTGAACGTACTCGCGCTGGCCTGCCACGAGCTGGGTCACGCGCTTGCCACCAAGCACGCCGGACGCCGGGTACCGGCCGCCGGTTTCCTGGTCTACTTCGGCATCCCGTCGGTCTTCGTCGACACCACCGACGTCTGGATGGCCGGTCGCCGCGCCCGGATGCTCACCACGGCGGCGGGCCCGGCGGCCGGGCTGATCCTGGCCGGTCTCGCCCAGCTCGTCGGCCTGCTGGTGCCGGAGTGGGCGCCGTGGACGTTCAAGCTCGCCTTCGCCTGGTATCTGAACGCGCTGTTCAACCTCAACCCGTTCCTTGCGCTGGACGGCTACTACCTGCTGATGGACTGGTTGGAGATTCCCAACCTGCGCGCCCGCGGCCTGTCCTATGTACTGGCCCGGCTGCGCCGCCGGCCGCCGAGCTGGGCCCAACTCGACCGGGAGGGCCGAATCGTCGCCCTGTACGGCACCCTGGCCGTGCTCTGGGTGGTCATCGCGGTGAACCTCGGCTGGCGGATCTGGACCGACCGGGTCGCCGGGCTGGTGCTCGGGCTGTGGCGGTCCGGCTGGCCGGCCCGGCTGCTGCTGGTCGCCGTGATCGCCGGCCTGGCCGCCCCGCTGGTCTACCTGGCCGCCGGCTGGCTCGCCCGGCGGGTCCGGCGGGTCCGCGCCGCCCTGGCGGAGCGGCGGCAGCGGCTGGACCTGCCCCGTCGACTGGACGCGCTGCGGAACTCGCCGCTGGGCCGGCTGCCCGAGGCGACCCTGACCGAGCTGGCCCAGCGGTCCCGTTGGGTACGGCCGCGAAGCGGGTCGCAGCTCGTCTTCGCCGGTGCCGCACAGTCGACGGTCTTCCTGGTGGTCGACGGCGCGATGGAGGGCCGGCGACCCGGCGACCCGGGTGGCCTGGTCCGGCAGCGGCTCGGGCCGGGTGGGGTGATCGGGCTGGCCAGTGCGCTCACCGGGGCGCCGGCAGCCCTCGACTGGCACACCGCCGGGACCGTGCTGCTGGGACTGCCCACCTCGGCGGTGGTCGCCGGGGTCGGGCCGCTGCCCGGCCCGCCACCCGCCGACCGGGCGGAGGCCGAGGCGCTGTTCGCCGAGGCACCGGCGCTGCGCGGGCTGAGTCACGAGGACCGGCTGGGCCTGGTCGCCGGAGCCCGGGTGTCGGCGGTCGCCGCCGGTGACCCGATCGTGCTCGCCGGGCCGAACGACGCGGTGGTGGTCGAGTCCGGGGTGATCGAGCTGCCGGACGGCACACAGCTCCGCCGGGGGACCCTGATCGGCCCCGCCGGGGAGGGCGAGCCGGGCACGGTGGCCACGGCCCGTACGCCGGTCCGGGTCTGGGCCCTGCCGGCCGTCCCCGGCCTGCCGCTGCTCTTCGGCACCTCGGGCGCGACACCTCCGCCGGCCGAGCCCGGTGCGCCGGGCAGCGCGCCCCGGGCCGGCGTACATCCCGACGGGGGCTATCCGCCGCTGGCCGCGCCACCCGGACCGCCGCCGCCCGACGCCGACCCTGACGTCGACCGCCGGTTCGAGCGCAAACTCTGGTGGCTGGTCCTGCTCCTCCTGCTGCTGGCACTGCTCAGCGCGGCGAGCAACCTGATCCCCGGCCCGGCCTGGGCGGAGATGCCCAGCGACCGGGCGCTGCTGCACGCCGACCAGGGTCGGGTCGACGCGACCGTGGACGGCCGGGCCGTGCGGCTGGCCGAGGGGGACCGGCGCTACGTCTCCGAGGGCGACCAGATCCGGGTACCGGTCCGGTCCCGCGCCGTACTCACCTTCCGGGGCGGCGCCACGGCGGTGTTCTGCGCCGGGTCCCGGGCGGTGCTCGGTCCACTGTGGAGCGACGGGGTGCGTACCGTCACCCCGCACGGCCGGCTGACCCTTGACACCGGCCGGATGCTCGCCGACACCGAGAGCCCGAGCAGCGCCTTCGCGCCCCTGTCGCTGCTGGTGGACCGGACCGGCGGTGGGATCGGCAACCGCGGAGCGGCCCGGTACGCGGCCTGGACCCGGGGCATCGAGGTCTCCACCGGCGAGGTACGGGTCACCGGGATACGCCAGCCGGAGAACCGACGCCCGCTGGCCTGCGGTGCCGGTACGACACCGGACGGCACCGGGTCCTCCCCGACCGGTACCCCGGGCGACCCCGGGTCGACGACGCCCGGTACGCCGGTCCCGACCCCCTCGCCGACGCCGTCTCCGACCGCGTCGCCCGGCACTCCCGGGCCGACCCCGACCACTGCCGGCAGCACCCCGACCGAGACCGCCAGCACCCCGGGCAGCACCCCGACCACCACCGGCCCGCCGAGGACCCCACCCCGCACCACACCACCACCCAGCACGGCCGCACCGACCACGCCGCCCGCCAACCGTCCACCCGTGATCAGTTGGCAGCGCGACCCGGGCGGGACGCTGAGCCAGCAGACCGCGACGGGCGGCTGCACCGATCACCCGACCACCACCACGGCCTCGGTGAACGTCTCGGACGACCGGGATTCGGGGCAGTCCCTGGTGGTCACCGTGCACTGGAGCGGCTTCGCGAGTGGCTCGGCCCGGATGTCCCCGGACGGCGCCTACTACGGCACCATCGGTCCGGTGCCGTTCTCGGGGCAGGACAACCGGGGCGGCACGCTCAACGTGTGGGTCACGGCGACGGACAGTCAGAAGGCGGGGTCCACCGTGCAGGGCAGCCCGATCACCGTGGCCGGCTGCACCCAGGTGACCATCAGGTGAGGAGTCGGAGTGCTCTGTTGGTTCTGTCCGAAGGCGGCGCGGGGCGGGTGCCGGTTCTGCGGGCGTGGCGTCTGCGAGGACCATGCCCGGTTCGGCCCGTACCTGTTGCAGGTGCACCGTTCGGAGGCGCGTGGCCGGGCCGAGGGACTGGTGGTGGAGGACGCCCTCCAGTGCGGTACCTGTCGACCCCGTCCGCAACCGGTGCCCATGCCCGAGTTGGACTGACCGTCCATGCCCGCCCACCTGGGCGATGTCCGCCGCTGGCGGTGCACGGCTAGCCTGGGAGCGCCCGGCGTGCTGAGGAGGCGACCGTGAGTGACTTCGACGACGTACTGGAACGGCTGGTCACCGATCCGGCGTTCGCCGCCGCGCTCGGTGTGGATCCGGTCAACGCCCTGGCCGGCTACCGGCTCGACGCCGACGAGCTGGCGCTGCTCCAGCTCCAGCTCGGCGGCGCCGGCGGTCAGCACGGCGTCGAGACCCGGGCCAACCAGTCGAGCCTGTTCGGCATGTTCACCCCGCTCGCCGGGCTGGCCGGCGCGCTGCCCGGAGTCGGGGAGATCGGCACCGCCGGCCCCGGACCGGTCGGGAGTTCCGGTGCCGCCGGATCGGGCCTGACCCAGGGTTTCGGAGCGGCGGCCAACCCCGGCCCCGGAGCACCACCGTTCGCCGAGGCGCCGGGCTGTGCCGCGCCGGTCGGGCAGCGCGGTGCCGGCGTACCGGTGGGTGGGCTGACCGGCCTCGGCGACGAGATCGGTCGGGAGATCGGGTCGGCCACCGACGGGGCGCTGGCGCAGCCGGCGGGCGGGCTGGCCGGCGCACTCGCCGACCCGGACGACGGGCTGGCCGCCGCGCTGGCCGATGCCGAGGTCGGGTTCGGGCCGGCGGCCGAGGTCGGGATCGGGGCCGCCCCGGAGGTGGGACCGCCGGCCGAGGTGGGCTTCGGACCGGCCGGGCCACTCCCCGGTACGGACGCCGAACCGGCCGTACCGGAGGGCTACCGGACCCGGGTCGACGTCGACGGTGACGGCGACTGGGACCGGCACACGTTGCAGGGCCGGGCCGACGGCGGGGTGGACATCCTGGTCGACCTCGACCGGGACGGCCGTACCGACTTCGTCGGGCACGACCTGGACGCCGACGGGTTGGTCGAGATCAGCGAGTACGACAAGAACCGCGACGGCTTCTTCGAGAAGCGGATGTACGACGACGACGGCGACGGCTGGATGGACCGGACGGTACGGGCCGAGCCGCCGCCCGCCGACGGCACCTACTGACCCGCCACCACGGCGCCCCGGTCCGGAAGCCGGTCCCCGACCCACGTCGGGAACCGGTCCCGGTCCGGCCCGGGAGGCCGTCCCCGATCACCTCGGGAGCCGGGGCAGCACGCCGTGCGGTGCCGTGGCATTATGCCGTCCGGCGCATCGGGTCCGGCCGTCCGGCGCAACGGGACTGGCGCGTAGCCCGCCGGCCCGTGACGATGGCGACAGGAGGTGGTCGCCGTGGTCAGCATTGCCACCGACCGGCTGACGAAGGTGTTCCCCGACGGCACGGTCGCGGTGGACGGCGTGAGCATCGAGGTCGGGTCCGGGGAGTTCGTCACCCTGCTCGGTCCGACCGGCTGCGGCAAGTCGACGATCCTGCGGCTGGTGGCCGGGCTGGAAGAGCCGACCAGCGGCCGGGTGCTGATCGACGGGAAGCCGGTGACCGCCGGGCCCGGTCCCAACCGGCAACTGTCGATGGTCTTCCAGGACTACGCGCTCTATCCACATCTGACGGTCGCTGAGAACATCCGCTTCCCGTTGAGCCTCGGCCCGGACTCCCCGGCCGGCGCGTCAGCCCGGGTCGCCGAGATTGCCGACCAGCTCGGCATCACCGGTTTGCTCGACAAGAGGCCGGGGCAGCTCTCCGGCGGGCAGCGGCAGCGGGTGGCGATGGCGCGGGCGATGGCGGGGGAGTCCCGGGCCTTCCTGCTCGACGAGCCGCTTTCCAATGTGGACGCCGGGCTCCGCGCCGAGCTGCGTACCGAGGTGGCCGCCCTCGCCCGTCGACTGGAGATGACCACCCTCTACGTGACGCACGACCAGGTCGAGGCGATGACCATGGCCGACCGGGTCGCGGTGCTGCGCCGGGGCAGACTCCAGCAGATCGGACCGCCGGGCGAGGTCTACCGGGACCCGCACACCCTCTTCGTCGCGGCCTTCCTCGGTACGCCCCGGGCGAACCTGTTGCAGGCCGCCGTCTACGCGCCCGACGGCGGAGTGCTGCTCGACCTCGGATCGCAACTGATCGAGCTGCCACCCGAGGATCCCCGGGTACGCCCACTGCGCGAACGGCACACCGAGCGGGTCACCCTGGCTTTGCGCGCCGACGCGCTCAGCCCGGTGCCGGACCCGTCCAGTCCGGCGCCGGTGCTGCGGGGCGTGGTCCGGGCGGTCGAGAACCTCGGTCACGAGGCGCTGGTGCACGTGACGACCGACACGGTGCCGACCCCGTCGGCACAGGCCACCCTGGACAATCCGACCAGCGGCCAGCACCTGTCCGAGCTGCTCGCCGACGACCTGCCGACCGGGCACCCGGTGCGCGACCGGCTGGCCCGGATGATTCCGCATCCGCGACCCGAGCAGCCGCCCGCCACCGCCCGCACCGAGTACGGCTTCTATCCCGTGTACGACCCGGAGCTTCGCGGCGAACCGGCCGACGCCGGTGAGGTGGTGGTCCGGGTACCCATGCCGGTGCTGCCCCGGGTCGGAGAGTCGATCACGCTCGCGGTCGACCTCGACCAACTGTTGCTCTTCGACAGCTCCGGCGACCGGATCCGGCTGGGTTGACCGTGAGCATGGCGGTGTCGGCGCGGCCGGTCCGGGCGGTGCCGTTCAGCCCGGCGGTGCCGGCGCGGTCGCGGCCGCGAGCTGGTGCCGGGCCCACATCAGCGCGAACCCGAGCAGGTTGAGTCCGCGCCACCGGTCCGGGTCACCGGCCCGGGGATCGTCGGCGGCGAGCCCGATCCCCCAGATCCGGTCGATCGGGCTGGCCTCGACGAGGATCCGGTCGCCGCTGCCGAGCAGATAGTCGCGAAGGTCGGGGTGCCGGCCGAACTTCGCCACGTTGCCCGCCACGACCAGGTCGAACCGGCACTCGTCCCACCGCGCCTGGTCGAAGCCGCGCACCCGCTGGCCGAGCGCCTTGGCCGCGCCCGGGGTCGGTGCCCGGAGGATCTGGTCGACCATCGCGGCGTCGTCGAACAGCCGGGCCTTGCCAGCCATCATGAAGTGCTCGGCGGTGGCGTACCGGACGCCGTCGACCAGGAACGGGGAGGGCCACCACTGGCTCAGACAGCCGGATCCGGTCGCGCCGAGGCGCCCCGGCTGGTGCCCCCAGAAGAAGAGGTACTTCGGCCGCGCGCCGCCGGAGAGCAGCGTACGGAGTTCGTCGACGGTGCGGGGCGGTGTCGTACGGGCGACCATGGTTGGCAGCGTGGCAGACCGTCGGGCCGGCGTACCACCGGTTTCGGCGGCGCGACCGCCGGCTGCCGGGGCCCGCCCGGTTCACACCGCCCTGGCCAGCCGGAGCAGGGCGGCGTCGAGCAGTTCGGCGTACTCGGCTGAGATCGAGCCCTCGTCGCGACGGACCGTGACCTTGTCACGCAGCAGCGACACCTGACCGGCCAGATCCGCCGTCGCGTCGCCGGAGTCGGCCCGGAGGTTGCGGAGCTGGTTGCGCAGGTCCACCCCGGCGTGGCCCCGGATCTCGTTCGTCGCCACCCCGTCGTCGACGATCCGGTAGAGCTGGGCCATGACCTCACTGATCGGCGGCGGCGGGATGTTGGGATTGCCCCCCGTACCCGGTTGCCCGCCCGGGGCCATCGTGGACGGTGGCCCGGCCGTCGATATCCCGGGCGCCGGAGTGCCGGCCGGGGTCGGCGACGGCGTCCCGTCCGGTCCGGCGGTCGTCGCCCCGGTCGTCGGCCGCGACTCCGGCTCGTCCCCGAGTGCGGAGACGAGCACGACGGTGGCGGTGAGCGCGACCAGCACGGCGGCGGCGACCAGCAGGACCCGGCCGGGCCGGGGCGGTTCGCTTACCGGCCCCGTCCTGTCCCGCGGTGCAGCCGTCCGCTGCGGATCCGTCGCGGGCCGATCCTCCGGCGCCGCGTGCGGTCCGGCCGGGTGCACCGGCGAACGCGACTCCGGCGGAGCCGGCGGAGTCTCCTGTCGTGTCACCGGACCGCCCTGGTGCGCCGTCGCATCGTCCCGCCGGGCGGTCACGGGAGTGCTGGGTGGATGCGGGGTCTCCGCCGACAGCGCCGCCCCGTCTCGTCGGGCAGCCGCGGCGTTCGGTGGGCCCGCCGGCCGAGCCACCACCGGAGCCGGATGCGCCGTCCCAGCCACCGGCGGTCCGGCCACCGTCCCATCCACGGCCGTCCCGGCCGCCGCCACCGGCACGGGCGTGCCGGGTGCTGCCGCGTCCACCGGCGTCGCGTCCGCGTCCACCGGCGTCGCGTCCGTCTCCACCGGGGTCGTGTCCGTCTCCACCGGGGTCGTGTGCGCTGCCGTCGCGTCGACCGCCGTCGCGTGCGCTGCCGCATCCGGCGGCGTCGCTCGCGCTGGCGTCGGTGGCGCCGCCGCTGCGGGGACCGACGCCGCCAGCACGCTGGTGGCCGGCGACGGCACGGGTATCGCCGCCGGCACCGTGCCGGGCCGGGTGTGGCCCAGCACCGCACGTCGCGGATCGGCGGCCAGCAGTTGCTGGCGCAGCAACTCGCCGACCTGTGCGGCCGTCGGCCGCTCGACCGGATCGCGGGCCAGACAGCGCAGGCAGACGTCCGCCACCGCCGGCGGCAGATCGGGTACGCCGGCCAGCGTCGGCTCCGTCCCCGCCTCCAGCGCCCGGGTCAGTTCCTCCCAGGTGTCGGCCGGGAAGGGCACCCGGCCGGTCAGGGTCTCGTGGAGCAGCACGCCCAGCGAGTACGTGTCGGTCGCCGGCTGGGCCGGAAGCCCGTCCAGCCGCTCCGGCGCGACGTACGCCGGGGTGCCGAACGTCTCGCCGTCCTCGTCCTCGTCCGGGGCGCCGACCTGGGTGGCGATGCCGAAGTCGAGCACCTTGGCGCCGGTCGCGGTCATCATGATGTTGGCCGGGGTGATGTCCCGGTGCACGATGCCCAGCCGGTGGGCGGCGGCCAGCGCCTCGGCCACCTGGGCGCAGATCTCCACCGCCGTCTGCCAGGGCAGCGGGCCGGCGGTGAGTTCGGCCTTCAACTCCTCGCCGGTCAGCAGTTCCATCACCACGAAGGCGGTGATGCCGCCGTCCGGTCCCAGGGTCTCGCCGTAGTCGTGCACGGCCGTGACGTGCGGATGCACGAGCTGCGCGGCGGCCCGGGCCTCCTCGCGGACCATCTCCCGGAACTTCGCGTCGGCGGCGAGTGACGCGGCGAGTACCTTCACCGCCACCACCCGGTCGAGTACCTCGTCCCGGGCGCGCCAGATCACCGACATACCACCGGCGCCGATCCGGTCGATGAGCCGATACCTGCGGGCGAGCAGGCCGCCCGCCTGCAACGCTGCCATTGTTGGTCGCACCTGCCTGCAAGAGTCGGGGGTCGCATCAGGCTGTGTGGGGGGTCGTATCAGGCTCCGTGACTGGCTACCTCCTGTCAACGGCGGACCAACAGCCGGACACAGCCAGGTTTGTCATGACACGCCAACCGCGGAACGCCACAGCCGGCCGCTTTCACCGACGGCCCGCCGCACGCATCGACGGACGGTAGCTCCGATGCGCCGAACGGTCGATGCAGGTGGGGTCCGGCCGGCCCGGCGCGTCCGGGTGGGCAGCCCGTGCCAGGATGAACGGCATGGTCAGCGGTCCGGTGGCGTTCGTGCTCGGCGGGGGTGGGGTGCTCGGCGCCGTCGAGGTCGGCATGCTGCGGGCGCTGTTCCGGGCCGGCATCCACCCCGATCTGGTGCTCGGCACCTCGATCGGGGCGGTGAACGGCGCACTGGTCGCAGCCGACCCGTCCGAGGCGGTCACCGACCGGCTGGTCCGGCTCTGGGCCTCGCCCGAGGCGAGCGAGGTGTACGGCGACTCGATCGCCCGGCAACTGCGCCGCTTCGCCGCCCGGACCCACCTGCACTCGCCGCGCCCGCTGCGCCGGCTGCTGGAGGCAGAACTCGGCGAGCACACCACCTTCGCTGACCTGAAGGTGCCGTTCCGGTGCTGCGCGGCGAGCATCGAGCGGGCCGCCGAGCACTGGTTCGGCACCGGCCCACTGGTGCCGGCCGTGCTCGCCTCGGCCTCCGTACCCGGGCTGCTGCCACCGGCCCGGATCGACGGTGAGCACTTCGTCGACGGTGGCATCGTCAACTCGATCCCGATCGGCGAGGCGGTGCAGTCGGGTGCCAAGCAGATCTTCGTGCTCCAGGTCGGCCGGATCGAGCGGCCGTTGAGCCCGCCCCGCCGGCCGTGGGAGATCGCCCAGGTGGCCTTCGAGATTGCCCGGCGGCACCGGTTCGCCCGGGAGATGGCGGCGTTGCCGGACGACGTGGACGTACACGTGCTGCCGACCGGGGGGCTGGGGCCCCGGGACGACACCCCGTGGGCGTACCGGGACATGGCGGCGGTTGGCCGGCGGATCAGCCGGGCGTACACGGCATCCCGGCGCTATCTCACCGAACATCTGGACCTCGGCTGATGCCGCTGCCGCCGAGGTGGGTCCGGCGAACCCTGCTCGCTCCCGGTACGGTGCTGCTCGCCGTACTGGTGGTGACGACGCTGCCGGTGTGGCTGATCATCGCCGCGGCGGCCTCGCCGCTGGTCCCCGGCTACCTGCGCCCGCTCCGGGTGCTCTGGGTGGGGATCGTCTACCTGGTCTGGGACGCCACCGCGCTGGTCGCGATGTTCGGGCTCTGGGTCGGCTCGGGCTTCGGCTGGCGCAAGCGGTCGCCGGGCTTCCAGCGCGCGCACTACGTACTCGCCGGGTGGTTTCTCACCGTGCTGTTCTGGCAGGCCCGGTGGACCCTGCGGCTGCGCATCGACGTCGTCGGCACCGACCCCGACACGGCGCTGCCCGGCCGTCCCGAGCTGGTGCTCTGCCGGCACGCCGGGCCGGGTGACTCGTTCATCCTGATCCACGCGCTGGTCAACTGGTTCAAACGGGAACCGAGGATCGTGCTGAAGGACACCCTCCAGTGGGATCCGGCGGTCGACGTACTGCTCAACCGGCTGCCCAACCGGTTCATCGCGCCCTGGCACCGCCGGCAGACCCGGGTCGGCCCGGCCGAGCAGCTCGGCCCGCCGAGGGAGAGCCTGGTCGAGCAGATCGGCCACCTCGCCCGCAACCTCGACGAGAACGACGCCTTCGTGATCTTTCCCGAGGGCGGCAACTTCACGCCCCGGCGGCGGCTTCGCGCCATCGACCTGCTCCGGTCCCGTGGCCTGGAGGACATGGCGGACCGGGCCGAGGCGATGCGGCACGTGCTCGCCCCGCAGCCCGGCGGGGTGCTGGCCGCACTGGACGCCGCACCCGACGCCGGAGTCATCTTCGTCGCGCACACCGGGCTGGACCGGATGCTCACGGTGGCCGACGTGTGGCGGGAACTGCCGATGGACAAGCGGATCGTGATGCGGTTCTGGTCGGTACCGCCGGACGAGGTGCCGAAGGAGCGCCAGGAGCGGATCGACTGGCTCTTCGACTGGTGGGCCCGGATCGACGAATGGGTCGATGCGCATCGGGGCGACACCGATCCGGCGTAGGGTGCCCGGCGTGGACCAGATCTGCATCGTGACGACGGTGGTGGACGCGCGGGCCGTCGCGGATGTGCTCGCCGCCGCTGCGGTCGCCGGTCGGCTGGCGGCGTGCGCGCAGGTGACCGGGCCGGTGGACAGCACCTACTGGTGGGAGTCGCGGATGGAGACCACCCGGGAGTGGACGGTGGTCTTCAAGACTGCCCCGGACCGGGTGGAGGCGCTCATCGACCAGGTACGGGCCGCGCACCCGTACGAGGTGCCGGAGGTGCTGGTGACCTGGGTGGAGGGCGGCAACCCGGACTACTCGACCTGGCTGCACGAGCAGACCCGCCCCTGACCGCGGCCGGACCGACCGGCCGAGTCGACCCGGTCGGGATAGCCGCGCCGGGATAGGTACGCGCACTCTGTGAACCGGCTCGGCGTCGGCCGATCATGGCACCGTGACCGCTCTCGCGAACGCGTACCCCTGCCCGGTCTGCGGTGCCGGTGCCGACCTGGCGACCGGATGTCCGGGCTGCGGCCGGGCACCGGACCCGACCGCCGCCGAGGTGATCCGGCTCGGTGCCGAGATCGCCGCGCTCGGCGGCCGGGTGGAGCGGGCGCGGCAGGCGTACCTCAGTCTCGACGCCGCGCTGTGGCAGCTCCGGCGGCGCCGCGACGTGCTGGCCGAGCAGGTCCGGGCGGCGGCCGCGTCCGCCCGGGTCCCGGCGGCCGGCGCTCCCGGTGCACCGGCCGCCGTCGCCGCCTCCGGGCCAGCGGCACCGCCGGCTCCCGCACCGGTACGCCCGGAAGCCTCCACCCGGACCGTGCAGAACGTGCTCTTCATCCTCGGTGGGCTGCTGGTCGGCACGGCGGCGATCGTCTTCACGGTGGTGGCCTGGGCCACGGTCGGCGTCGGCGGCCGGGCGCTGATCCTCGGCACGCTGACCGGGCTGGCCCTGGCCGCGCCGCTGCTCGCCCAGCGGCGCGGGCTGACCGCCACCGCCGAGACGTTCGCGGCGATCGGCCTGCTTCTGGTGGTGCTCGACGGGTACGCCGGATGGACCGTGGACCTGTTCGGCGTGGCCGGCTGGCCGGCGGTCCGGTACGCGGCACTGGTGCTCGGGGTCGGCGCCCTGGTGGCCGGTGGTTACCACCGACTGACCCGGCTCGCCGCACCCGCGTTCGCCGGCCTGCTGCTGGCCCAGCCGGTGATCCCGCTGCTCGCCTACGACGCGGGATTCGGCGCCGCTGGCTGGACGCTGGCGCTCGCCGGACTGGCAACGGTCAACCTCAGCTTGACCCGGGGGTGGGGTGGGGGGGGGGGGGGGGGGGGGGCGCGCGCCGGCGGGGGCGGGCGGCCGCGGGGGGGCGGCGGGGGGGGGGGGGGGCGCGGCCGGGGGGCCCCGCCCCGGGGGGGCCCCCGGGCCCGCCCCCTGGGCCGGGTACGGGGTGGCCGGGCTCGCCTCGGCGCTGTGCGGGACGCTGGCGGTGGTCACCACGGACGGCCCGCTGGCGGTACTCGCCGGTGGTCCGCTGCTGGTGGCCGCCCTGCTGCCGATCGCCGGAGCCGTCCGGCTGCGCAGCACCGCCGCCGGAGCCGGTGCGGCGGTCGTCTTCGTGGTGGTGCTCGCGGTGGCGCTGGTCCGGGCCGCCGCCGAGACGTCGTGGCCGCTGCTCGGCTCGGCCGCCGGAATCGTCGTGCTGCTTGCCACCGCGATCGCGGCCACCGCCCGGTGGCTGCCGGCGGGAATCCGGGTCGGCCCCCGGGCCGGCGGCCTGGTGGTGGCCGGCGCCCTGGCGGTGCTGACCGGCGCGATGGCGCTGGTGGTCGCGGCGGCCGTGGCGCTGCGCTCGCAGCCGGCGTGGCGGGCGGAGTTGGCCGCGCGGTCGGGGCCGTTCGACTGGCAGCTTCCGGTGGCGCTGGTGCTGGTCGCGGTGGCGCTCGTCCTGCTCGGCCGGCGGCGGGACCGGTCACTGATCCTGCTGGCCGGTGCGGTGTGCACGCTGCTGGCGGCGCCGGCCGCGCTGGCTCTGCCCTGGTGGGTCGTCTCCGCCCTGGACCTGGGGCTGGCGGGCGCCCTCGCGCTGGCCGCCGCAGGGCCCGGCCGGCCGTTCCGCTCGGCGCTGCCGATGGCGGTCGCCGCCGTGCCGCTGGCCGGGCACGCGGTACTGGTCGGACTGGCCCGACCGACCGGTGCCGCCGCGGTCTTCGGCGGTCTCGTCCTGTGCGGCGGGGCGGTCGCGCTGACCGCACTGCGTCGGGCCGCCGCCCCCGCGCCGGGACCGGAGGGTGCTGCCACACCGCCAATCCCGGCGTTCCGGCGGGTGGTGGGCGGCACCGGGCTCGCGGTGGCGGTACTCGCCGTTCCGGGGACCGTCCTACTCGGACTCTTCGCCGCCGACGTGCCGCCGTGGTGGCAGGCCCGGGCGGTACTGGCCAGCGCCGTACTGCTCGCCGCCGGGCTGGTACCGGTGCGTCGGGCGGTCCCGCACTACCAGCCGTACGCCAACGCGGCGCTGGCGACCGTCGCGCTGGCGGTCGGCCTGGCACCCGGGCTGCCCGGCGTCGGCGAGCCGGCCGGCCCGTACGCCGCCGGGGCGCTGCTGCTCAGCCTCGGCGTGTGGCTGTCGGGCCGGGGCCGGCCGGCGGACTCGACCAGCGGAGCCGGACGGCCGATCGGGGGCGTACCGGCACTGGTCTCCGGGGCGGTCCTGTTCGTCCGGGCCGCCGTGGTGGCGGTGCCGGCGGTGCTGACCGTGCTCGTCGCCCCGTACGACTGGCTGGGCCGGATCTGGTCGGGCCCACCGGCCGGGGTGGGGCTGCATCCGGCCGGGATCGGCGTCGCGCCGGCCGGCTGGCGGCTGGACGCCGCCGCCACGCTGACCCTGCTGCTGCTCACCGTGGCGGCGGCGGTCGTCGGCTGGGCCCGGCGGCATACGGTCCGCGCCGCCGCGCTGGTCGCGGCACCGCTCGCGGTCAGCACGGCGCTGGTCGGGCTGGTGGCCGCCGGGGCACCCTGGCCGACCGTGCCCGTGTCGAGCCTGGTCGCCGGAGTCGCCGGCCCGCTCGCCGCGGCGCTCCGGCGCGGCGCCGGCCGCAGGCAACCTGGTCCGGGCGGCCCGGGCCGGCCGGAGGTCTGGCTGGTGCCGGTGGGGGTGGCGTTCGGGGCGGCGGGCTTGGCCGGGCTCTTGCCGACCAGGCCCGGCACGCTCGCCGGGCTGGCCCTGGTCGGCGCGGCGGGGCTGACCGCCGGGGCGCTCGGTCGCACTCCGGCGGCCCGGGTGGCGGGCTGGCTGACCGGTGTTGCCGGCGCGGCGGCGCTGGCCGGCACCGCCACGGTCGCCGCCGACCTGCCGTTGCGGATCACCGCACTGGTGGTGCTCGGCGTCGCCGCGCTGGCCCTGGCCGGCAGCACGCTCCTGGCCGGCTGGCGACCACTCCGGGCCGGGACGGTCGCAGAGGGGCCGCCCGGGGCCGGTTCAGCCGGTTCGGCCGGTTCGGCCGGCAAGGGGGCGCCCCGGGCCAGGTTGGCCGCAGAGGGGCCGCCCGGGGCCGGTTCGGCCGGTTCGGCCGGTTCGGTCGGCGAGGGGGCGCCCTGGGCCAGGTCGGTCGCTGAGGGGCCGCTTGCGGCCGGTTCGGTCGGCGAGGAGTCGTCGGGGGCCGGTTCGGTCGGGGTGGGGGCACCCGGAGTCGGTGCGCGTGCGGTGGGGCCGGCCCGGCGGGCCGAGGCGATCGCCGTCGAGGCGGCCAGCCACACGACCGCCGGAATCGCCCTGCTGCTGACGGCCGGCGAGATCCGGTACGCGGCGGCGGTCTGCACGCTCTGGGGCGTGGCGCTGGGGCTGCGTGCCCTGCGTCCGGCCGAGCCGATGGCGCACCGCTGGGCCCGGGCCGCAGCGGCGGGTGGTGCCGAACTGGTCGCCACCTGGCTGCTGCTCGCCTCGGTCCGGGTGGCGCTGGTCGAGGCGTACACCCTGCCGGCGGCGGTGCTCGGGTTGCTGGCCGGCTGGTTGGCGCTGCGGGCCCGGCCGGCGCTGAACAGTTGGCTGGCGTACGGGCCGGGGCTGGGTGCCGCGCTGTTGCCGAGCCTGGTCTCGGTCATCGTCGCCGCCGACCAGCCGTGGCGGCGGCTGCTGCTCGGTGCCGGTGCACTGCTGGCGGTGCTGGCTGGTGCCCGGTGGCGGCGCCAGGCGCCGGTGCTGCTCGGCGGTGCCGTCCTGGCCGTACTGGCCCTGCGGGAGATGGTCGACGTGTGGGACCGGCTGCCCCGGTGGATCTTTCTGGCCGTGGGCGGTTTCGCCCTGATCGGACTGGCGATGACATACGAGCGGCGGCGTCGCGATCTGCACCGGCTACGCTCGGCCGTCAACCGGATGAACTGACCGGCGCGTCGAGCGGGCGCCCGGGCTCGTGCGGTGGTGCTACCACTACCCCGGATACGGGGGTTTTCGGGGTTACTGAGTGCAAGATTTCCCCGGAGACTGGAGAAGAGCGCTCCGCCGACCGGCGTGGCGAGAAGCGACGTTGGGAGCTTACAAATGGCGGTCCTCGCTGCCGTGCCAGAACCGGAGATGCGTCGAGGCAGTGATTACTCACGGTTATCTCGACGGATCAGTGCGGCCGGCCTGATGGAACGCCGCACCGGCTGGTATGTGGCCCGGATCGCGCTCACCGTCGGGCTCTTCGTCGCCGGCTGGGCCGCCTTCGCCGTCGTCGGCGACTCGTGGTGGCAGATCCTGGTGGCCGTGTTCCTGGCCGGCGCCACCACCCAGGTCGCCTTCCTCGGGCACGACGCCGGGCACCGGCAGATGTTCCGGAACCGGAAGGCCAGCGAGGTGGCCGGGCTGCTGGCCGGCAACCTGGCGGTCGGGCTCAGCTACGGCTGGTGGATCGACAAGCACAATCGGCACCACGCCAACCCGAACCACGAGGACGACGATCCGGACGTCGGGGCGGGCGCGCTGGTCTGGACCGACGAGCAGGCCCGGGCAACCCGGGGCTTCGGCCGGTGGCTGGCGCAGCGGCAGGCGTACCTCTTCTTCCCGATGCTGTTGCTGGAGGGGTTGGCCCTGCACGTCTCCAGCGTCCGGGCGCAGACCGACGGTACGCCGATCCGGCACCGCCGGGCCGAGGCGCTGCTGCTGGCCCTGCACGCGGTCGGCTACCTGGGTGCGCTCTTCACCGTGCTCTCGCCGGGGAAGGCGCTGGTCTTCCTCGCCGTCCACCAGGGGCTGTGGGGGCTTTACATGGGCTGCTCGTTCGCGCCGAACCACAAGGGCATGCCAGTGGTGACCGCCGAGGACGACCTCGACTTCCTGCGTAAGCAGGTGCTCACCTCGCGCAACGTCCGCGGCGGGGTACTGGTCGACTTCGCGCTGGGCGGCCTCAACTACCAGATCGAGCACCACCTGTTTCCGAGTATGCCCCGGGTGAACCTGCGCCGGGCCCAGCCGATCGTCGCCCGGTACTGCGCCGAGCAGGGCATCCCGTACGAGGAGACCGGGCTCTTCGACTCGTACCGGCAGGCGTTGCGGCACCTGCACTCCGTCGGCGCCCCGCTGCGGGCCGAGGTGGCCGCGGCGCGGAAGAACGCCGGATAGTCGGCGGTGGACGGGGGATCGTGGGGCGGCCCTGGGCGGGGCCGCCCCACGCGTGCTGTCTGTCCGGGTACCGGCGTCAGGCGTCCAGCAGGCCGAGTAGTTCCGTCGGCATCTCGACGACGTCCGAGGACTTCGGCGCGGTGATCTCGACCGGCTTGCCGAAGTTGTCGTAGCTGACCTTCATGTCACCGATCAGCGGCGAGACGCTCGCGGTGTCCGCCGCGATCTCGACCAGCCGGCCCTGGCCGTCGAGGGTGGCGGTGAAGGGCACCGCCGTCACCTTGTCGCCGAACATCTTCAGCGACTCCGGGTCGGCGGTCGGCGACTTGGTCAGGTCGAGGGTGCCCTTGAAGCCGCGCTCGCCGTCCCGGGCGACGTCGACGATGCCCTTCATCAGGTTGTTCACCCCCAGCGGGTCGTCCTCCGGCATGATGTCCAGGGTGCTGCCGGCCTTGATCTTCGAGGCGTCGACCCGCATCCATTCCTTGGGCAGCCCTGGCAGGCCGGCGTACTTCACGAAGAGGTCGTCGGCGAGCAGAATGATCTTGAAGTCCATCGACTGTCCAGGGACGTCGAGCTTCATGGCCAGGTTGGCCTTCTTGCCCTTCGGGTCCATCGCGCCCTGCGCCGACATTACCGACATCTTGAGGCTGACCGTGAAGGTGTCCTCGTTCAGCTTCTTCACCGACGCGGCGAGGGCGTCGGCGGCGCTCACCTCCGCAGCCGGGGCGCCGTTCCCGTTGCTTCCCGGCTCGGCGCCGGGCCGGGCGCAGCCCGTGGTGCCGACACCCAGCACGGTGACGAGGGCCAGGCCGGCGATCGCCAGCCGTCGAATCTTCATCTGGTGCTTCCTCCCCGTAACAAAGGCCATGCGCAGTCACCTGCCGTGGCCAGGCGCCGGACAGCGTAGCGCTCGCCCACCAGTGGCGGCGCACCGATTTCCGTCGGCGGTACCAGCCCCAGTGGCTCTGCCGCCGCCGATGCCGCAGACCGCGACCGAGAGGACCGGCCAAGCGGGGAGCCGGCGGCGGGCCGGGTCAGGGGCTCACCGTAAGGGCGTCGATGCGGAGGGCGTTCCAACGGTCGACCAGGGGTGATGGCACCGCCGTACCGATCGAGTTGGACACCACGGGAGGGAATCTCGGCGGTAAGGTCTGGCCATGGCAGAGGTGCTGGACGCTGAGGCGGTGCGGACCGAGCTGGCCGGGCTGGAGGGCTGGGTCGGTGATCCGGCCGGCATCGCCCGTACCGTCGAACTGCCCGCGTTCCGTGACGCGATCGGTGTGGTGGACCGGGTGGCGGTGGTCGCCGAGGAAATCGACCACCATCCCGACATCGACATCCGGTGGCGCACGGTGACCTTCCGCTGCGCGACCCATTCGGTGGGTGGGGTGACCCGACGTGACGTCGAACTGGCGCGGCGTATCGACGAGATAGTGCGGGGAGCGGCGTGAGATTCGAGATAAGCAAGGTCCTCGACGCGATCGAGGACCGGGTCAGCACGGACCCGTCCCTGGTGCGGGCGGTGCTGGACCTGGCCGAGGTGGTCCGCTACCAGGACCTCGACGGCGGCCGGCCGGCCAGCACCATGCGGCTGGGCATGGTCATCGACGCGCTCGGGCGGCACCTGGAGGAGGACAACGTCCCGGTGTACGCGGTGGTGCACCGCGCGCTGCTCAGCGACGCCGACCTCACCTCCAACGAGCGGATGGTGCTCCGGCGGTGGGCCGACAACGGCCTGGTCGAGGTGCTCGTCAACCCCGGCGACCGGGTGTTGGAGGTGGCCGACCTGCTCGGCCTGCCGGTGCTGAGCCGGGGCCGCTTCGACGGCATGTCCGGGCGCTTCCCATGGGTGACCAGCGCGCCGGGCCGACTGCTCGCCCCACTGCCCGGGGCCGGCGGCCCGGTGCTGGCGCAGCGGGTGAAGGGCAACGTGCCGGCCACCGGGCCGTCGCCGACCGGCCGGAAACTGCTCGCCCGCACCTGGCGGTGCAAGGAGCCCGGCTGCGTACTGTTCGGCGGTGGCGGCGGGGGTGGCGCCTTCGCCGACCTCGCCGAGATCGACCGCAAGCCGAGCGGCCAGCCGCCGCCGACGCTGCGTACCGGGATGCCGACCTGTCCCCGGCACGACCAGCGGCTCAGCGACGCCGGGCCGCGGCCGAACGAGGAGGTGCTGTCGATCCGGATCGGCGGCATGGTCCGGCGTCGGTTCGTGGTGACCGCCGAGCGGCCGGTGGTGGTCGGCCGGGCGCCGGACGACTCCGGCGGGATCCGGCTCGGCCAGTGGCTCAACGACGAGGCGCGGCGCTGGATCAGCCGCAGCCACGTCCGGTTCGAGCTGCGCGGCGGCGACCTGGTCGCACAGGACGTCAGCACCAACGGCTCCGGCGTACGGCCGGGTGGGTCGATGGACGAGGCCGAGCGGGTCGCGCTGGCCCGTCAGCAGTCCCGGGTGATGCGCAGCGGCGACATCGTGGAGCTCTATCCCGGGGTGCAGGTGGGGCGGTCGAACACCTGGAACTCCGGCGGCATGACGAACCCGACCTCGGTGATGGCGGAGGCGCCGACCATGGCGATCCGGCTGCCCGACCGGGGCTGACGACCGATCGGGCCGGCCCGTCCGCCATCGGACGGGCCGGCCCGGTGCGGCCGGTTCAGCACAGTACGGCGGCGCTGGTTCAGCGCAGTACGGCGGCGAGCTGCTCCAGCACGTGGTCCAGCTCGGGCGCCTCGACGACGAGCGGCGGCGCGAGCCGGAGCGTCGAGCCGTGCGTGTCCTTGGCCAGTACGCCGCGCTCGGCCAGCCGCTCGCACGCCTGCCGCCCGGTCATCAGCGCCGGGTCGATGTCGATGCCGGCCCAGAGCCCCCGGCCGCGCACCGCGACCAGGCCCTCGCCGACCAGCCCGCGCAACCCGGCGTGCAGCCGCGCGCCCAGCTCCGCCGAGCGGCGCTGGAACTCGCCGGTGGCGAGCAGCCGGACCACCTCGGTGGCGACCGCGCAGGCCAGCGGGTTGCCGCCGAACGTCGAGCCGTGCTCGCCCGGCCGCAGGACGCCGAGCACGTCCGCGTCGGCCGCGACCGCCGAGACCGGCACGATGCCGCCGCCCAGCGCCTTGCCGAGGACGTACATGTCCGGCTTGACGCCCTCGTGGTCGCAGGCGAAGGTCTCGCCGGTGCGGCCCAGCCCGGACTGGATCTCGTCGGCCACGAAGAGCACGTTCCGTTCCGTGCAGAGCCGGCGTACCCCGGGCAGGTAGCCGGGTGGCGGCACCACGACACCCTGCTCGCCCTGGATCGGCTCCAGCAGTACGGCCACGGTGGTCTCGTCGACCGCCTCGGCCAGCGCGGTGAGGTCGCCGTACGGGACGATCCGGAACCCCGGAGTGTACGGCCCGAAGTCGTCCCGGGCCTCCCGGTCGGTGGAGAAGCTGACGATCGTGGTGGTACGCCCGTGGAAGTTGCCGTCCGCGACCACGATCGTGGCCTGCCCGTCCGGTACGCCCTTGACCCGGTAGCCCCACTTCCGGGACACCTTGATCGCGGTCTCCACCGCCTCGGCCCCGGTGTTCATCGGCAGCACCAGGTCCTTGCCACAGAGCTGGGCCAGCTCCCGGCAGAAGTCGGCGAACTGGTCGTGGATGAACGCCCGGCTGGTCAGGGTGAGCCGGTCGAGCTGGGCGTGCGCGGCGGCGACCAGCGTCGGGTGCCGGTGCCCGAAGTTCAGCGCCGAGTAGCCGGCCAGGCAGTCGAGGTAGCGCCGGCCGTCGACGTCGGTCACCCAGGCGCCCTCGGCCGAGGAGATCACCACCGGCAGCGGGTGGTAGTTGTGCGCGGTCCAGCGCTCCGCCTCGCGTACCGCCTCCGGCGTCCGCGGCGCGTCGTCCGCCTCCGGGGTGCGGGGCAGGTCGTCCGCCTCCTGCGAGCGCAGCACGTCGTCCACGATCACTTGGTCGCCTCTCGTTCCCGCAGCACCAGGGTGCAGCACTTCGGTCCGCCGCCAGCCTTGCGCAGCTCGGACAAATCAACACCAATTGTGTCGTACCCGCGTGCGCGCAGCGCCGCCGACAGTCCGGTGGCCTGGGCCGGAAGTACGACGTGCCGGCCGTCGCTGACCGCGTTCAGGCCGAGCACCTCGGCGTCGGCCATGCGCGCCAGCACCGCGTCGGGGAAGAGCCGGCGCAGCACCGCCCGGCTGCCCGGCGAGAACGCCTCCGGCAGGTACGCCACGGTCTCGTCGTCGAGCACGCAGAGCGCGGTGTCCAGGTGGTAGAAGCGCGGGTCGACCAGTTGCAGGGTGATCACCGGGCGCCCGAAGACCTCCTGGAGGTGGGCGTGCGCGGCGTGCGAGGTCCGGAACCCGGTCCCGGCGAGCAGCAGCTCGCCGACCGGCAGGATGTCCCCCTCGCCCTCGTTGACGTGCTTCGCCTCGTGCACCTCGAAGCCGGCCCGGTCCAGCCAGCCGGCGTACGCCGGGGCCTCGTCGGCGCGCTGCGGGTCGCGGAACTGCACCGCCAGCGCCCGGCCGTCGAGCACGGTCGCGCCGTTCGCCGCGAAGACCATGTCGGGCAGCCCGGGCAGCGGCTCGATCTCGTCGACCGTGTGCCCGAGGCCCAGGTACGCCTGCCGCAGCGTCTCCCACTGCCGCAGCGCGAGTGCGGTGTCGATCGGCGCGGCCGGGTCCATCCAGGGGTTGATCGCGTACTCGACGGTGAAGTACGTCGGCCGGCACATCAGGTAGTGCCGGGTCTGCGCCGGGCCGGCCGGGGTACGCCCGCTGGTGGCGATGGCGTCCAACGTCATGGTCCTGCTCCTGGGGTCGGGCGCGCCCGGCCTCCGTACGGCTCACAGGCTGGCGCCGAACCCAACGCTATGCGGGCCCGACCGGCGGGAACCACCGCGGAGGATTGCTTGTCGCGGCTGATCGTTGCGTATCGGAAGGGAGACAGCGGCGAACCGTTGCGTGGGACCCCGTACCCGGCCCCGGACGCACTTCGGGAGCGGCGTCTTCGCCGCCCCCGAACATGTGCGCTCAGGTGGTGAACCACCACCGGCTGGCGGGGCCAGAGCGGTGCACCACCGCTCCGCGCAGGTTCTTACCCGATCAGAACCGGTCGACAAACTGTGAATCAAGCCACTCGCGGAACCGGACGACGGTGTCGCCGTCGGTGTTGGGCCAGTCGAACTGGCCGGTCATCGCCAGCACGGCGACGACGACAGCGCCGACCCCGAGGACGATCCCGATCAGCGCCTCGGTCCGGCCGGCGATGTGCCGGCGGGCGGTCGCGGAGACACCGCCGACGCCGAGCAGCAGGGCGAGGGTGCCGAGCACGATGCCGTACCCGGCGAGGGCGCCGGCCAGCACGAACGCGGCGGCGGCCACCCCGAGGACCAGACTCAGCGTGGCGAGCATGCTGGCCCGGGGACGCGGACCGCGGTCGACCACCACGGGCTCGGTCTCCGGCGTACGCTCGCCGAGCCCGCGCTCCGGTTCGTCCGTGCGATCGGTCTCGCGCCGGGTCTCGGTCTTCGTCGCGACCCGGGGAGTCGGGGCGACCGGCGGAGCCTTCTGGGGCGCCGTGTCGGGCTCGGCGACGGTGGTCCCGGCCCGGTGCTTCGCCGTGTCACCGGTCCGGGCGGCGTCATCGCGCTCCTCGGTCCGGCTGGCCGGTCCGGTATCCGGGCGCGCGGGGTCGGCCACCGTGGCGGTGCCGGTCGGCCGCTCGTTGCGGCCGTCCGGGCGCTCGTCACGGCCGTCGACGCGACCGTCGCGGTTCTCGTCCCGCGCCGGCGCCGGCTCCGATTGGCGCATCAGTGATGGAATCCTGACCACAACACACCTCCTGATCCATGCGTGGAGCCTCGTCGATGGCGTCTACGCAGCATTGGGATCGGTGTACCCCGATGGCCGATCCACCACACCTGCCGAGGGCGGGGCCGGGTGGTGGCGCACGGGCGGGGCGCGGCCCGCGCTGCCGGTTCGGTCGTATCGGACCACCCGGTTGTCCGACCGGGCACGCCGGGGCGGTAGCCTCGCCACGGCAATTCGGAGGAGCGCTGACTCAAGGGTGGGAGCCATGGCGCTGGAACGGGGTAGTTCCGCGATCGGGCAGGCGGGGCAACTCGTCGGGGCCGCCGTCGGTCGGGTCGCTGCGGCACCCGCTCCCGGCGCCTTCTCCGATCTGGACACCAGTGCGCCGGCGACCGGCCCGAGCGGTGGCGCCGGACAGACTCCCGGACCGGGTACGCCCATCGAGGCCGGGCCGGCCACATCGGCCGGTGACGGCTCGGCCGCCCCCGACGGTGGCTCCGGCCCCGGTACGGCACCGGCGAGCTTAGGCGCGGTGTTCACCGCCTTCGTCCTGATCGGAGCCGCCGGGTTCGGCTCCTGGACGATCTGGTCCAGGGGTGGCGGCGCGGAGACGATGCAGCCGCCGGACACCGTCGCCGTCTTCGGCGTACTGATCGTCTTCGCCGCCGCGGTCGAACGGATCCTGGAGCCGTTCTCCCGGTGGCTGCCGGGACGCCGGGTCGAGGGGGCGGCCCAACGGGCCGAGGCCGAACTGGCCAACCTGTCCCGCGAGGCGACCCCGGCCGAGCAGGCGGCGGTGGCCGCACTGCGCGAGCAGGCGGACCGGGGTCGGGGCAACCGCACCGTCGTCGCCTGGGGGATCGCGGTCGCGGTCGCGACGCTCGCCTCCACGGCCGGCGGCTTCTATCTGCTGCACGCGATCGCCGGGCCGGAATGGAAGGGCCTGCCGGTCTGGGTCGACGGCATCGTCACCGGGATCATGGTCGGCAGCGGCACCAAGCCGATGCACGACCTGATCAGCCGGATCCAGCCGGGCGGCGGCGCTCGCCCCTGAGCCCGGTCGCCCCCTCCCATAGTTTGCCGACCGGGATCCCGCGCGGGCGCCGCCGCCTCGGCTGCCGGTGCCACTCGCGCGGAACCGGCCGCCGTCGTGATACGGAAGCGGCGATTGCCGACAGACCGATCACCAGAAAACGGCGTAGAGATGCGTAGTAGGTGGGTCGAAGGCGAGTAGGGGATGCGTGGAAGGCGAGTAGGGAACCACTCTGCTGCTGACATTTCCGCATCCGATGCCGGTCGAGGACCGGCCACCTGGCGAACTACTCAATCCGACTTCATCGTGCGCCGATCGACGAACCCGTCGGCACTCTGCCGGGTTGCCGGCCGGTTTCCGGCCTATGGTGCCGCGGGACGAGCAGCACTTTCGGCTTCTGCGGATGACGACGGACCGGGCGTAGACCGGCGAACTGGACGTAGATCTCACGTCGCTGGACGGCCTCGCCGTATTCGTCGAGCGTGTAGCCGGTGAGCCAGCACCAGCCGGGATAGGTGGGCCTTTCGTCCACCCTGGTCACCCGGAACAGCAGTGCTCGCCGACCACCGAACTGTACGCTCGCAGCCGCCCCGACCTGCACCACCATTCCGGGGCGGGGTGGCTCGTGCATCAGGGCACCGGGATGAGAAAGCCGGGCCCGTTCGGGTCGAGTCGTACCCAGCAGTTGGCGGCATCGCCGCACACGGGGCATCTCCCGAACCGATCGGGGCTGTGCGAGTCGGCCAGCAGATAGCTGTTGACGAGGATGTCGGCCGACGTGTACGGCGGTGGATCCGCAGCCCGGTCGGTCCAGGCGATGAAACGATTGTGTAACCAGCCGGCCGGAACATGCCGCAGATCCTCGGCTGCGTTGACGAGATGATGGGCCAGGTAGTACCTGAGTGAGACGATGCTGCCGGCGAACTCCGCCCGTAGCTGTCGTCTTCGGACCGCACAGGGCCAGTCGTCGCCGCATCCGGTGCAGGTCCACAGCGGAGCGGCAGGATCGTGGTCCCACATTTCCGTTGCCCCCGCCTGGGTCGTCAGAGGTTCGGCTGCCATGCAATCGATGCTTTACTAGAGCGCGAAACAATGCAATATTACGTCTTGGCTGAACGATTTCCCTCTAACGATCTGTAATTACCTGAATCACAGAGAGTACTCAGTGGACATTACATATCGAATGAAAGGTTCACTCGAAAGGTAATACCGGAAGGGGGAGTGTAGTGCAGGCAGGGGTGGACTCCACCGTTCCTCGCAGAGAGCTGGGGCGGCACCTACGCCAGCTCCGCGAGGAGGCCCGGCTCACCATCAAGGTGGTGTCCGAGGCGTTGGAGTGGTCGATGCCGAAAATCTGGCGGATCGAGAGTGGGGCGACCAGCATGCGTTCGCTGGACGTCGAGGCGATGTGCCGCATATACGGTGCGTCACCACAAATGACCGAGGCCCTGACCGGGCTGGCGAAGGAAACCAGGGCACGCGGCTGGTGGCACTGCTACGGCGACGCCATCCCCGGATGGTTCGAGCCGTACGCCGGGCTGGAGGCGGCGGCCAGCCATCTCCGGATGTACGAGCCGCAGTTCGTCCCGGGCCTGTTGCAGACCCCGGCGTACGCCACGGAAGTGCTCCGGATCGCCAGTCCCGAACTCGGGCCGGCCGAACGCGAGCGGGCGGTCGAGGTCGAGCTGGCCCGACAGGAAATCCTCAATAGACGGCGTGGACCGGCTCCGCAGCTCGACGTCGTCCTCGACGAGGCGGTGTTGCGCCGGGCCGCCGGCAGCGGGCAGATGATGGGCGAGCAGCTACGGCACCTGGTGGCCGTCAGCCAGCAACCGAACATCTCGGTCCGGGTGCTGCCGTTCTCGGCCGGGCTCTACCGGGCCGAGTGCGCCAACGGCGGCTTCGCCATCCTGGAGTTCCCGAAGGACGGACTCGGGCGGCGCACCGAGCCGCCGATCGTCTACAGCGGCGGTCTGACCGGTGCGCTCTATCTGGAAAAGCCGCACGAGGTGGACAGCCACGCCGCCGTCTGGCGCGACTTCGAGGAGATCAGCCTCACCGAGGAGCTGTCCCGGAAGCTGATCACGACGGTTGCGGAGGAATACGGCGGGTGATCCTGGAGCACGGCCTGGCCGTGACAGCGGGTCAGTCGTACGGGGGAGGGGAGTAACAGTCGGCAGCCTGCCGTACTCGCCGGTGTGGGGAGACAACGGCGACGGGCAGGTCAGCCCGTGAAGTGTCGGACCGAGCCGTCGGACCAGGTTCGGTAGCCCGCCGTTGCCCGGGACCGGGCCGGCGGGGGTGGAGTGCGGACGGCCGCCTCCACCTCCGCGTCCGCACCCGGCGGGAACCGACGGTCTGTCGGCGCTCGGCACCGCACCCGCGCTGCACAGTGAACTTTTTCCTCCCTTGCGGTCCGGCGGACCGCAAGGTCGGGCGCGGTGTGTGAGCGCCGCGCGGTTCAGGTTGAAAAGGTTCAGTGGTGCCGGCTTGTGCGGGGTCAGGCCCAGGCCCGGTCGAGTGCCAGCGCCAGCCGGTTGGTCCACTGCGATGCGGTGCCGGTGGCGCCGGGGTACTCGTCGACGAAGTTCGCCCAGTCGACGTCCCAGCCGAGCACGGTCTCGGCGGTGAAGGCGTCGGCTTCGGCACCGAGCTCGTCTCGCATGAGCGCGCGGACGAGGTCCCGGTCGACGGTGGTGTGTTCGGCGAGGAGGACGGCGTCGTACAGGTCCTTGCCCTGCGGGTACATGTCGGTGGCCAGCCACAGCAGCTTCCACGCGAGGGAGAGCGGGGCGGACGCGGCCAGCAACGGCTCGTCGACGCCGGGCAGCACCAGCACCTCCGGCGCGAGGGGGAGCTGTTCGCCGAAGACGATGTCGAGCTGCACGTGCCCGTCCGGCGCCCCCGGCGTACTGAACGGGACGACGAGTCGCCGACCGTCGGCGCGTTCGTACGTCCAGATCGCCGACTCGGTGATCCGGTCCGCCCGCAGCCCGGCGTCGGCCGGGATGCCCCGGACGGCGGCCTTGATGTCGGCGAGCAGTGTGCGTGCGTCCGCGCTGTCGCTCTTGATCGTGTGCGGGGTGACGACGAAGTCGAGGTCCCCCGGCTCGCGTGCGGCGCTGCCGACCCAGGCCGCCATCGTGAGACTGCCGCGCAGCACCAGGTGCTCCGCGCCCCAGAGTGTCCCGGCGATCGCCGCGAGGATGCGGTTCATCGCGGTGTGCCGGGCGCTGATCCACCGCTGGCCGGTGGCTGCCACCAGAAAGGCGGGCTCGCCGGCCCGGTACGCGTTCTGGTGGTGCTTCAGCGCCGGGTCGAACGCCGCCCGCTGCCGGACGGTCGGATCGGCGGGCAGCGGCTGGTACGTCGGTGGGTAGTCCGGCGAGCTGGCCGGGGCGGTCCGCATCTTGTCCTCGCGCTCGAGTTCCCAGGCGTTCGCGTCCCAGATCGGGGCCTCCCTGAGCCAGCCCTGGTCGTGCGACAGATGGCTGTCGAACACGACGTACTCCTGCTCGACCGTCACGATCTCGTGGCCGGCCGCCCGGAGAGCCTCGACAAGCGTGTCCAGCCGCTGCCTGGCCGTGCCGATCCCGACGCCGTGGCAGCGCTGGGTGACGAACCGTTCCTGCGTACCGTCCGCGCGTTCCCGGCGCGCGTTGCGGGAGAGCCGGGCGTCGTGCGGCGAGACCACGTCGGTGACGGCCAGCAGGTCCGCGACCGCCGCACTGGGCAGCAGCAGTTTGACGTGGTGCTCGAAGTACCGGCCCGCCGGCTCGGCCGCCGCCTCCTCGTCGGACCGTGGTACACCGACGCACCACGGCGCCGCCTCGATCTTGGAACGAATCGGATGTAGGCCGGCGCTGCGCAGATCGCGCTGCCAACGCTCCACCGCGGCGTGCTGTTCCTTCAGGGTGCCCCGGCCGGTCAGGGTGAGCATCGGTTGAGAGGCGAACACGCCTCGGTCGAGCACGATGTGCAGGAACTTCACCCCGTGCTTCGCCGCGAACGCCGCCAGCTTCTCGCCGTCCTGGGCATGGACCGTAACGTGGATCTCGAAGTCCCCCGACACCTCAGACATCGGCGTAGCGTACGGGGCTGCCACCAAGCCCGGAAACGCGATTTCCCGCCGCGCCGCTTGCCTCGGTCCGCGGACGGTACCGCCGGATGGTGGGCAGGATCCGGGTGGCCCGGTCGACGAGGCGGCCGACGAAGGCGGCGTCGGCGAGGACGAACCGTACCGGTGTGGTCAGGTATGGTGCCTGGCTGCCATGCTGGCTAGTTCAACCGATAGGCATGTCGGAGTTGCGCGATGCGCGTCGGCTGGAAGGCGCGGCAGGTCGCCCCGGCTGTCACCGTCCTGGTGTTGGTCGCCGGCTGCGGGAGCGCGGACGGTGACGATGACACCGCATCTGCGCCGCCAGCGGCCTACAGCGACGAACAGTTGCAACTTCTCTGCGCGGACGAGTCCGTGTCGTACCCCGGCTCGCCCGCCTACGCCGGAGTCGGTCCGCACCCGATCCGCTTCTACGTGGAGTCGCCGACCCCCGACGCGTTTGTCATGCCGTCATTTCCGCTGTCCGGGCTGAGTCGGAAGTGGTCCCCGTCGCCGGGCAGTGCCCAGCTCGTCGGCTGCGCCCGCCGCGACGCTGAGGGACCGGCGTTCCTGTCCTGCGGGCCGTACACGGCGCCTTCGAGCGGTACGCCTGGGCCGGCGGCGAAGGTGGGCAAGCCTGCCGAGGTGACGTACGTTGGCTCCGGCCGTAGTACTTGCGTGCGCAACAAAACTAGACCATGATCAAGGCATCGTCATCGATGCCTTGGAGGTCACTGATGCGGCGAGCACACGTGCGGGTCGGAGCTGGTCTGTTCGCGGCGGTCGGCATGGCTGCCGCGCTCGGCGTCGCGGCGTCGCCCGCCTCGGCGCAGCCGACCGGCCTCACCTTCTACAGCACGCCGTTCAGTGTGGAGGTGCTGCACCTGGCCGCCCCGACCGGCGAGTGTGCGCCGCTGCCGGCGACCGCGGCCGGCCACGTCGGCTGGAGCGGCTTCACCAACGTCGTCCTCTACCGGACCGCCGACTGCACCGGCCAGGCGACCAGCACCGGCACCCTCCGCACCTACGATGCCGGCCGATTCACCAGCTTTGTCGCCTACTGACCATCCTCCGGCGCGGCTGCGGGACCTTCACCAGGACACCAGAGGCGTTACGCCGGCTGGTTAACGCCTCTGGTGTCCAGGTGAGTGCGACGGGGCGGGTGGTGAGGCGTCGAACTGCGAGCCAGGTTGCGGTGCCGTGCGGCGGCGGGGTCGGGCGGCGGGGCATGCGGCGGCGGGGCATGCGGGGCCGGGTCGGCCCGCGTGGCGACGGCGACTTGCACCGCCGCGTACTCCTCGGCGGTCAGGACCACCTCGTCCGCTGACTCGGACGTCCTGCCCTCCTGGCTTCCTCAGGTGGGCAGGGCGATCCAGGTGGCGCGGGCGCGGGCCAACTCGGCGCCGTCCGGGCCGTACAGAGTGGTGTGTACCAGGGCTTTCCGGCCCTCCGACGTGGCGAGGGCGCCGCGTACCACGCACTCGTCGCCGGGGGCGGGCAGCCGGTCCAGGCGTACGGCGATCCGGCCCAGCACGTACGGCCGGCCGGCCCCGATCACCGACCATCCGCCGGGGCAGTCCAGTGCCGCCCAGATCGTCGCGGGCGCGACGTCGTCCGGGACGGTCCACGGGGCGGCGGTGCTGCCGTCGGCGATCCGCCCCGGAAAGATGCCCAACCCGTCGGTGCGGTCCGGGCCGCAGACGTAGCAGGTCGGGAACGGGTGGTCGGCGAATCCCGGGTACCCCTTGGCGGCCTCGACCGCGTCCGCGTACCCGATCGGCGGGACCACGGTGTCGACCTCGACCTCCGACGCGACCTCGGCCACGACGGTGCCGTCGGCGGTGCGGACCTTGCAGTCGAGCAGCGACAGCGGGGTGTCCAGCGGCGGCGGCATCCGGAGCGTGACCTCGCAGTTCTCGCCGTGCGCGAAGAGGCCGGCGGAGTAGCCGCCGTTGCCGGAGCCGGGCGGTCCGTTGAACCGGGCGGGGATCAGCATCGGACGGCCTTCCGCGAGGTCGTGGCCCGGGTCGCGGGCCGGCGTGGCCCGGTGATCGGGCCGGCGAGGAACGACCCCACGGTACGCGGCACGTCGTGCCGGCCAGAGACGGGCGCCCAGGGACAGTGCCCCGGACGCCCGCCCAGGGACGGGTACCCCCGACGCCCGCGCGGCGTGCTACCAGCGGGACGGCGGTGGTGGCGGGACGACCGGCGGGCGGTCGTCGCAGGTGATGGTGTTCGGCAGGAGCCACGGCGCCAGCCACGGGCCGGTGGTGCCGCCGCCGTCGTTGCCGCCGAGGTCGGTGAGCCGGAACTCGGAGCCGGTCGGCGGGAAGTTGAACGAGCCGCAGTTGTTCACCCCGACCGCGCCGACGTTGCGGGCGTCGACGTTGGAGAACGACGCCCCGCCGGCCACCCGGGCGCTGACCACCGAGGTACCGGTGCCGTCGACCCGGATGTCGGTGAACTTCACCCCGTTGATCTGGTGGAGGTCCTTCACCGAAAACTCGCTGACCAGCATGATCGCGTTGTAGGTGCTGTCCAGGTAGTGGTCGCCGGTCACCTGGATGTCCGCGTCGATGTCCCCCTCCAGCGCGTAGATCCAGATGGCGCCGAGCCCGATCTTCCAGTTCAGCTCGTAGGTCCCGGCCCGCACCACGGTGTTGTTCCTGATCCAGGTGGTGCCGGCGAACGGCTCCGCGCCGAACCGGGAGCCGAGCTGGATGCCGCTGCCCTCCCGGATCGGGTCCGCGATCAGGTTGTTCGAGACCGTGTTGCCGGTACCGCCGTAGAGGGCGATTCCGTTGGCCAGGGTCGGGGTCTGGACGGTGTTCCGGTCGAAGGTGTTGCGGGCGTCCGGCACCTTGTCCGACCACATCGCCAGGGCGTCGTCGCCGGTGTTCCGGATGAAGTTGTTCCGGACCACCGAGTCGGTGACCCCGGTGTGGAAGTTCAGCGCGTCGGCGATCTGGTCCACGATGACGTTGTTGGTGACCCGGACGTTCCGCATCGGGCCGTCGAACCAGATGCCGACCTTGGTGTGCCGGATGTGCAGGCCGTCGATGGTCGAGTCGCTCATCGCGCCGCCGATGCCGTTCACCTGGTCGGTGTCGATCCGCTCCCGTACGTCGCCGGAGATCGCGAAGCCGGAGAGGTGCACGTTGCGGCTGCCGCCGTCGGCCGCGTCCCTGCCGTAGAAGCCGACCCCGGTGTGCACCGAGCCGTCCGGCGCCGGCTCCGGCAGGGCCACCTGGCGGCCCTTGATGACCGTGTACCAGTTCCCGGCGCCCTCGATCGTCACGTCGTCGACGATGATGTGCCGGTTCACCTGGTACGTCCCCGGCGGCAGGTAGACCGTCAGTCCGGTCCGCTTCGCGAAGGCGATCGCCCGGTCGATCGCGTCAGCGGAATCCCGCCGGCCGGTCGGGTCGGCACCGAAGGCGAGCACGTTGGCGGCGAACAGCCGTACCGTCGGCGGGCCGACGAGTTCCGAGTCGAGCAGGTCGATCACGGTCCAGGCGGCGTTGCTGCCGGCCGGCGCGGTGAGGCGCACCCTGTCGCCGGCCCGGTAGGTCCGGTCGAGCCGGAGCCGCTGCTCGTCGTAGAAGTGCATCGGCCGGAACGGCTTGCCGATCGTCGGGAACGGCGTGGTGGCCGCCGGTACGCAGGAGCACTCGGTGATCCACCAGTCCGGGTGCAGCAGGTCGGCGTCCGGGTCGTTGCTGAACGGGTACTGGTTGTACAGCCAGGCATACTGCGAGGTCAGCGTCATGGTCTGCCGAGCCTTGCCGTTCACCGTGACGTGCAGCGGTGCGGTGATCCCGCCACCGTCCGGCGCGTCCGGGATGCTGTAGCGCACGGTGATCGCGTTCGCTGCCTTCGGCAGGGTGAACTCGACGTACTGCCCCGGGTGCAGCCGCACCGCCGATCGGCCGGACGCCTCTGCCGGCAGCGTGTACGCCGTCCGGTCCGGGCCGATCACCGCGCCGGTGGTCCGGGCGTGTTCCGCCTCCTGTTCGAGGAAGTCGACGCTGGCGCCCCGGCCGGTCACGAGTGCGGGGTCGAGACCGGCCCGGGTGACGACCGGGGCGGGACCGGTGCGGCCGGTCGGCTGGGCGGCGGTGGCCGGGGTGCCGGCGCCGACGGCCGAGACGCCGATTCCTATGAGGGTCGCTGTGGCGAGCCAGCGGGACGGTCGCCCGGACCGTCGTGCCGGAACTCCGATGGTGCTCCGTGACATCGGGGACTCGTTTCTCTGGGGGTCGTCATGTTATTGCAGAAAACTGTCCACAAACAATCGGCGGTTCGTCGCGTATCGCGCGGCACTTGCGGGGATCAGGATGGTCTCGCCCCGGGTTCGCCCGGCCTCGGCCGTCGCTGGCGTGCCTGACCTGGTGGCGGAGGACCATGCCTCCCGGCTGCTCCGGGAATCCGACGCGCCGCTGGCCGCCATCGCCGCCCGGGGCGGCAACGCCTCGGAGTTCGCCTCCGGCGCTGCCGCCGAAATGAGTGGGTAGGTCTTCGGTCCGTCGGTAGCCTGAGGGCGTGCCCCCGCAGCTCCCGCACCCGGATCCGGGGGTGCCGGACACCCGGGGGCCACTGCGCTACATCTGGTGGCTGGTGCGTAGCCAACCCGTCCGGGTGCTGCGGGGCAGCCTGCTCGGCACGGCCTGGATGGTCGGGCTGTCGCTGCGGCCGTACCTCGTCTCCCGGGCGATCGACGACGGGCTGCGGACGGGTGACACGCATGCCCTGCTGTTCTGGGTCGCCACGATCGTCGTCGCCGGGTTCGGGCTGGCCCAGCTCGGGATCCAGCGGCACCGGACGATGACCTTCATCCGGGAGGACGCGAGCGGGCGCTCCGCCGCCGTACTGCTACGGCAGCTCTCCCGGATCGGTGCGGTACTGCCGCGCAAGCTCGCCGCCGGTGAGGTTGCCACCGTCGGGGGGTCCGACATCGCCAACACCTCGCACGTGTTGACATTGACCGGGCCGGGCGTCGGCGCGATCGTGGCGTACGCGGTCATCGCGGTCGTCCTCTGGTCGGTCTCCCCGCTGCTCGCCATCTGCGTACTGCTGGGCGTGCCGGCGGTCGCGGTCCTGATCGGGCCGCTGCTGCGCCGGTTGGAGCGGGCCGAGTCCCGCTACCGGCAGCGGCAGGGGATCCTCACCACCCGGGCCGGGGACATCGTCGCCGGGCTGCGCGTGCTCGTCGGGGTCGGCGGCCGGGACCTGTTCGCCCACCGGTATGCGGCCCGCTCCGAGGAACTGCGGGACGAGGGCTACCGGGTCGGCGCGGTCGGTAGCTGGCTCGAGGCGCTGACCGCCGCGATCCCGGCCGGCTTCCTCGCCGCCGTGGTCTGGCTGGCGGCCAGGATGGCCGTAGACGGCGACATCACCGTCGGGCAGCTCGTCGCCGTCTACGGGTATGTCGCGGTGCTGGTCGTCCCGGTCTGGTTCCTGATGGAGGGGAGCCGGATGATGATCCGGGGCCGGGTGGCCGCCCGCCGGATCATCGCCCTGCTCCGGCTGACCCCGGACGACGTCACCGGCTCGATCCCGGACGGTGTCGCTGGCGCGGCCTCGGACAACGTCGGTGGCGCGACCCGGGACGGCCTCGGTGGCGCGACGGAGCGGGCCGCCCCGACCGGCCCCGCCGACCTGCACGATCCGGTCACCGGGCTGACCGTGCCGGCCGGGTGGCTGATCGGGGTCGCCGCCGCCGACCCGGCCGAGGCGATAGCCCTGGCCGACCGGCTCGGCCGGTACGTCCCCAGCGAGGTGACCTGGGGCGGCGTGCCGCTGACCGCGATCGCGCTGCCCGAGGTGCGGGCCCGGATCCTGGTCGCCGACCACGACGCCTACCTCTTCGCCGGCACCCTGCGGGAGATCCTGCACAGTGGACGGTGGCATACCGACGCCGGTCTGCGGGCCGGTCTGCGGGTCGCGTCGGCCGAGGACGTGGTGGACGCCCTGCCCGAGGCGCTGGACACCCCCATCGACACCCGGGCCCGCCGGCTCTCCGGCGGCCAGCGCCAGCGGGTACGGCTGGCCCGGGCGCTGCTGGTCGAGCCGGAGGTGCTGATCCTGGTCGACCCGACCTCGGCGGTGGACGCGCACACCGAGGCGCGGATCGCCCAGCGGCTCCGGACGGCCCGGGCCGGTCGCACCACGATCCTGCTCGCCACCTCGCCGCTGCTGCTCGGGCACGCCGAGCGGGTGGCGCACCTGCGCGACGGACGGATCGTCGACGTCGGCAGCCACGCCGAGCTGCTCGACCGCGACCCGGGTTACCGGGCGCTGGTCTCCCGGGACGGCGAGCCGGTCGCGGCCGGCGGGTCCGCCGACGGCGAGGGGGCGCGACGGTGACCGGACTGCCGGTGGCGGACCTGGCCACCGTCCGCCGGGCGGCGGGTGACCTGATCGGCCGGGACCGGCGCGCGGTCGCCGTCATCCTGGTGTTGCACGTCGCGGCCACCGTCGCCGGGCTGGCCGCGCCCTGGCTGCTCGGGATCATCGTCGACAACGTGGTGGCCGGCGCCGGCACCGGCACGATCGACCGGCTGGCGTTGGCGATCGTCGGCTGCGTACTGGTGCAGACCGTGCTCTCCCGGTACGCCCAGTACGCCGGCCACCGGTTCGGTGAGCGCGCGGTGGCCCGGCTGCGCGAGGAGTTCGTCCGGCGGACGCTGGCGCTGCCGGTCTCGGTCGTCGAGCGGGCCGGCACCGGGGACCTCGCGACCCGAAGCTCGGTCGACGTCGCCACAGTCGGGGTCACGGTCCGCCAGGTGGTGCCGGTGGCGGTGATCGCCGTGGCGCAACTGACCCTGCTCTTCGGGGCGATATTCCTGCTGCACCCGGTGCTCGGCGTCGCCGCGCTCGCCGGGCTGCCGTCGATCGTCGCGGTGACCCGCTGGTATCTGCGCCGGGCCTCCACGGCGTACCTCGCCGAGGGCGCCGCCTCGGCGGAGCTGACCGAGACCCTGACCACCACCGCCGAGGGCGCCCGGACGGTCGAGGCGCTCCGGCTCACCGACGAACGGGTGGCACACGGCCGGGAGCGGATCGGGCAGGTCTGGGCGGCCCGGCGGCGTACCCTCCGGCTCCGCTCGGTCTTCTATCCGGTGGTGGAGTCGAGCTATCCGCTGCCGATCGCGGCGGTGCTGCTCGTCGGCGGCCTCTGTCTCGACAACGGACTGGTCACCCTCGGCGAGGTGGTCGCCGCCGCGCTCTACCTGCAACAGGCGATCGGCCCGCTGGACCAGATCCTGCAGTGGATGGAGCAGGCACAGCGCGGCGTCGCCTCGTTCGCCCGGGTGCTCGGCGTCGGCCAGGTGCCGCCGGAGCCGCGTGCGCATGGCGCCACCCCGGGCGGGCGGGAGATCGAGGTCCGGGGCGCGCGGTTCGGTTACGCCGACGGCCCCGACGTGCTGCACGGCATCGACCTGACGGTCCGGCCCGGCGAACGGCTGGCCATCGTCGGCCCGTCCGGGGCCGGAAAATCGACGCTGGCCCGGCTGCTGGCCGGGATCGACCGCCCTCGGCACGGCGAGGTGGATCTCGGCGGCTGCCCGGTCACCGACCTCGACCCGGCGCAGCGGCGTCGCCGGATCGCCCTGGTCACCCAGGAGCACCACGTATTCCTCGGTTCGCTGCGGGACAACCTGGCCTTCGCCGCCCCGGACGCCACCGACGCACAGATGCGGTCCGCGCTGGTCGCGGTCGGTGCCGACTGGTACGCCGAATTGCCCGACGGCCTGGACACCGAACTCGGGGACGGCGCCCGGGAGCTGAGTCCCGCCGACGCGCAGCAGGTCGCGCTGGCCCGGCTGGTTCTCGCCGACCCGCACACGCTGATCCTCGACGAGGCGACCGCCGCGCTCGACCCGACCACAGCCCGGCGAACCGAGCGGGCGCTGGGTGCGGTGCTGGCCGGTCGTACGGTGATCGCGATCGCGCACCGGCTGAACACCGCGCACGACGCGGACCGGGTGGCGGTGATGGCGGACGGCCGGATCACCGAGCTGGGCAGCCACGACGAGCTGCTCCGGGCCGACGGCGCGTACGCCGCCCTCTGGCGCTCCTGGCACGGCTGACCCGTCAGCGGAGCGCCCCGAAGAAGGTCCGTACGTCGGTGACGAAGAGATCCGGCTCCTCCAGCGCGGCGAAGTGCCCGCCCCGGTCGTACTCCGTCCAGTGCACGATGTTGTTGTCCCGCTCGGCGAGCCGGCGTACCGGTGCGGCGACGTCCGCGCCGAAGACCGCGACCCCGGTCGGCACGGTCAGCCGGCGCGGGCCCGGGTCGGCCGCCGGATGCGCGACCTCGTAGTAGTAGTTGGCCGAGGAGCCGGCCGTGCCGGTCAGCCAGTAGAGCATCACGTTGGTGAGCAGCAGGTCCCGGTCGACGGCGTCCTCGGGGACGTCGGCGGAGTCGGTCCACTCCTTGAACTCCTCCACGATCGAGCCGAGCTGCCCGACCGGCGAGTCGGTCAGCGCGTACGCCAGGGTCTGCGGTCGGGTTCGCTGGATCCTGGCGTACCCGGACATCTCCGGTTCGGCCCGGAACAGCCGGTCCAGCCGGGCCCGGTCCGCCTCGGTCAGCGCTGCCTCCTCGGCCGGGTCGCCGGAGGGGAGCGTGAGCAGGGTGTTCAGGTGCACCCCGACGACGTGCGCGGGGTCGAGAATGCCGAGTTCCCGGCTGATCGCGTGGCCCCAGTCGCCGCCCTGCGCGCCGTACCGCCGGTAGCCGAGCCGGCGCGTCAGCTCGGCCCAGGCCCGGGCGACCCGGCCGACATCCCAGCCGGGCTCGGTCAGCGGTCCGGAGAACCCGAAGCCGGGAATCGAGGGTACGACCAGGTGGAAGGCGTCGGCCGGGTCGCCACCGTACCGGCGGGGATCGTGCAGCGGCCCGAGCACGTCGAGGAACTCCACGATCGACCCCGGCCAGCCGTGCGTGACCACCAGCGGCAGCGCGCCGGGCTCCGGCGAGCGTACGTGCAGGAAGTGCACGGTGGCCCCGTCGATGCTGGTGGTGAACTGCGGTATTTCGTTGAGCCGGGCCTCCTGCCGGCGCCAGTCGTAGCCGGTTCGCCAGTACTCGACGAGTCCCTTGAGATAGCGCAGTGGCACCCCGCGCCGCCACGGGGTGTCCGGGACCTCGACCAGCCAGCGGGTCTCGGCCAGCCGACGGCGCAGGTCGGCCAGGTCGGCATCGGCCACCCGCAGCCGGTACGGCCGCACGGCCGTGTCGACCCGGACCCTCGGGTCGCCGCCGCGGCTCACGACCGCTCTGCGTCGGTGCGCGCGGGTTCGGCGATCGCGGCCTCCTGCTCGCCGAGCCAGCGGGCGTGGGTCTCCCAGGCCGACTGCTTGCTGGTGGCGAGGGCGGCGCCGACCTGCGTCCAGGAGGCGCCGGTCGCCCGGGCCGTCCGGACCGTCAACTGCCGGCCGTAGCTCGCCTTGCGCATGATCACCTCGCCGAGGGCGAGCAACTCCAACGCCTCCTCCCGGCTCAGCGGCCTGGCGTCCGGGTCGGCTGTGGTGTCGTCGTCCGGGTCGCCGGTCGCCGGAGCGAGCGCGTCCCGGAGCCGGAGCTGGTCGTATCGGGCGGCGGCGGTCAGCAGGGTGAACCGCTGTTCCAACTCGTCGGGAGTGGTCATGGGATCCACCCTGCCGTCAGATCACCTTGACGTCAAGTTGACTTGACGATGGTGACGCTGCCTCTGCCGCGACTGGAACCCGAGAACCCGTTCTGTCGTTAGTCCCCGACGACGGTTCTTCCGCGCGACCAAGGAGCATCCGGTGCCGACTCGACTCAACCCGTACCTCAGCTTCAGCGGCAACGCCCGGGAAGCGATGGAGTTCTACCAGCGTGTCTTCGGCGGCATGCTGGCGCTCAACACGTTCGGCGAGTTCGGCACCGAGGGCGAGCAGGCCGACCAGGTGATGCACGCCATGCTCGAGACGGACAGCGGGTTCACCCTGATGGGATCGGATGTGCCACCCGAGATGGACTACATCCCGGGCAACACCATCACGGTGAGCCTGAGCGGGGACGACGGCGACGAGTTGCGCGGCTACTGGACCGCGCTCTCCGACGGCGGCATCGTCTCGGTGCCGCTGGAACGGCAGATGTGGGGCGACGAGTTCGGCGCCTGCGTCGACCGGTTCGGCATCTCCTGGATGGTCAACATCTCCCCGCCGCGCGGCTGAGCCGGACGGGCGGCTGTCTATGCTTGGCAACCATGCCCGAGGGTCACACCATCCACCGGCTGGCAGCTCGGCACCAGGAGCTGTTCGGCGGGGAGAAGGTGCTGGCCAGCAGCCCGCAGGGGCGGTTCGCCGAGGGAGCCGCGCTGCTCTCCGGGGCCGTACTCGAGCAGACCGAGGCGTACGGCAAGCACCTGCTGCACCACTACGGCGGCGGGGAGGCGCTGCACGTACATCTCGGGCTCTACGGGAAGTTCGCCGACGGGGAGGGTGAGCCGCCGGCGCCGGTCGGCCAGGTCCGGTTGCGGCTGAGCACGGACCTGTACTGGCTGGACCTGCGCGGCCCGACCGCCTGCGAGTTGCTGTCCCCGCCCGAGGTCGAGGCGCTGCGGGCCCGGCTCGGCGCCGACCCGCTGCGCACCGACGCCGACCCGGAGGCGCCGTACGCCCGGATCCGTCGCAGTCCCACCCCGCTGTTCGCGCTGCTGCTCGACCAGTCGATCGTGGCCGGTACCGGGTTGATCTTCGTCACCGAGGCGCTGTTCCGGGCCGGCCTGCCACCCACCACCCCCGGGCGGGACCTCACCCCGGACGGCTGGCGGAAGATCTGGGCCGACCTGGTGGAGTTGATGTCGGCCGCCGTCGAGACGGGCCGGATCGACACCGTGCACCCCCAGCATCTGCCCGAGGCGATGGGCCGGCCACCGCGGGTCGACCGGCACGGCGGCGAGGTGTACGTCTACCGCCGCGCCGGACTGCCCTGCCATCTCTGCGGCACCGCGGTCCTCCGGGCGGACCAGGCCGGCCGCAACTCGTACTGGTGTCCCCGCTGCCAGCGGGCACCGCGCCGGTCCCGGGCCAAGCGCTGAACCGGGCCCCTGCGTGGCAGAGGCCCGGTGTTCCGCCGGCCGGTCAGGGCGTGACGCGGCGGATGGTCAGGGCGTGACCCGGCGGATGGTCAGGTAGCCGGCCCCGGCGAGCAGGGCGGCCAGCAGCGCCGGCCAGCCGACGAACCAGGCCGCCATCGGCTGGTCGGTCAGCCAGCCTCCGATGCCGGACCAGAGGTCGAGCCAGGTGAGCAGCACGGCGAGGCTGGCGAGCACGAGCAGGGTGGCGGTGCTCAGCAGCCACATCCCGGTCAACCCGAACCGCTTGTAGAAGACCGCGACGAAGATGCCGAGGAAGCCGAGCAGGATGAACGGCATGGTGTAGATCGCGATCTGGAGCAGCGGGTTCTGCTGGTCGATGAAGTTGAGGCCGAAGAAGCGCAGGTTGATCCCCCAGCCCCCGGTGGCGTTCTCGAGCAGTTGGCAGAGGAAGAGCAGGACGCCGAAGGCGACGGACTGGACCACCAGGAAGAGCGCGGTGGCCAGGTAGAAGGTCCGCCGGATCACGCTCAGCGCCATGCTGAACGGCAGTAGCTGGGTGATCCAGTTGATGCTGGTGACGAAGACGACGATGTAGATCGACATGAGGGCACCCGTCGTCGGGCTCTCGTCGATGTCACCGATCGCCAGGAAGATGCCGTAGTTCACCGCGAAGATCATCACCAGCAGCAGCCAGGGCCAGCCGACGGTGTTCTGCCAGCCGACCAGTTGGACCCGGGTCACGGTCAGCACGCGGTTCATCGGGTGGTCTCCTTCCGGGTACCGGTGGCGGCGCCGCCGGACCGGGCCTGTGCGGTGGTGAGCCGGATGACGATGTCCTGGAGCGAGACCGCTTCCAGGTCCAGCCCGAGCGCCTTCGCCTGGGCACGTTCGGCGGTGCCGAAACTGCCGCGCAGGGTCGCCCGGGCGTACCGGCCGAGGGTTTCGCGGTGCAGTTCCTCGTTGCGCGCGGCCAGCTCGTTCACGGCGTCGACCGGTCCGGCGACCGTGACCACCTGGCCGCGCAGCGTCTCGGCGGTGGTGTCCAGCAGCATCCGGCCCTGGTCCAGCAGCAGTACGTGTTCGAGCAGTTCGCCGACCTCGTCGATGAGGTGGGTGGAGAGCACCACGGTCCGGGGGTGCTCGGCGTAGTCGGTGAGCAGGTGGTCGTAGAAGAGGTGCCGGGCGACGGCGTCGAGTCCGAGGTACGGCTCGTCGAAGAGGGTCAGCGGGGCCCGGGAGGCGAGCCCGATGATGATGCCGAGCATCGAGTGCATGCCCCGGGACAGCTTCCGGACCTGCCGGCCCAGCGGTAGCCGGAAGTCCGCCAGCAGCGCCTGTGCGAAGTCCTCGTCCCAGCCGGGGAAGAGCAGCCGGGCCGACTCCAGGGCATGCCGCACCTTGAAGTACTGCGGGTAGGTCTGGCTCTCCTTGATGAAGCAGACCCGGGACATCACCGCCTCGTTCTCGTACGGCGGCTTTCCGTCGATTGTCAGCTCACCCGAGCTGGCCAGCAACTGCCCGGTCATGATCTGCATCAGGGTGGTCTTGCCGGCCCCGTTGCGGCCGAGCAGGCCGTGGATCCGGTTCTCCTCCAGGGTGAAGTTGACGTCGTCCAGGGCGGTGACGTCGCGGAACCGCTTGGTGACGTGCGCGGCGCGCACCACCGTACTCATCGCCCCTGCTCCCATCGGTCGATCATGCGCTTCAGTTCGTCGGCGTCGATGCCGAGCTTGCTCGCCTCGGTGAGTAGCGGGTGCAGGAACTGCTGGGCGAATTCCTCGCGGCGGCGGTCCCGCAGTTTCGCCCGGGCACCGGTGGCGACGAACATGCCGATACCTCGCTTCTTGTAGAGAATCCCGTCGTCCACCAACTGGTTGACGCCCTTGCCCGCGGTCGCCGGGTTGATCCGGTGGAAGGCCGCCAGCTCGTTGGTGGAGGGCACCTGGCCCTCCTCGGCGAGCGTGCCGTCGATGATCGAGTTCTCGATCAGTTCGGCGATCTGGAGAAAGATCGGTCGCCCGTCCTCCATCAGCCGGACCCGCCCGCCGCCCGCCGAAGCCCGGACGGCGGGCCGGCCGGGCTCAGCTTAGTGGGTTCACTACTCATGTAATTAACCATGCAACCGACACTCCTCCCTGTCAAGGTCGGGGAGTCGACACCCGGCGTCGCCCCGGCCACATCCCGCAGAGCCGCCGGGGCCCAGGCGCGGCGGTCACCGTCGGGGGTGCTGCTCTCCGGCATGCAGGGGACGCTGCTCTCCGGACCGGTGCGCAACTGGCGAGGTGGGCGGAGGGACGGGGCTTGGCGGGACTGATGGCGGTGCCGTTGGCGACTCGGGCGCGGACCACCCGCTGTCGGGCGGACGTCGGGTCGGACTGGTGGTGGTCGCGCGGGCCGAGGTGGCGCTCTGGGAAACCTGGTCCGGGGCGTCACCGCCCGCAGCGTCCGGGCGGACGGCGCGACGTTCCAGGACCGAAAGGCGCTGATGGGCCGAGGAGAATTCCCGCTACCCGTCGGGCTCTCAGTATCGGCGGCGGTTCGGCGGGCGTACGGTCACCGAGCCGAAGACGACCCTGGAGCGCACCTCCAGCACCGGGGCGCCGGGCGGGGCGGTGCCGCGCAGCTTGGATTCCTTGCTGCCGAAGACCGCCGTACCGGTGAGCCGGACCTCCACCCCCTCCGGTACGAAGATCGTCACCGATCCGAAGATCGCGGTCGCCTCGATCGCGACCACCCGGTGTGGGAGGTGGGTGTCCTGCAACTCGATGTGGCAGTCGCCGAAGATTGAACGCGCCTCCAGCCGGGCCGGCACCGGCCAGCGCCCCTTGCGGGACTCGTTGCCGAAGATCGCGACCACGCGTTCCGGAGCCGGCCCGGCCACGGCGGACTCCGCCAGGCGGGCCGGCAGTGGAGCGGTCGCCGAGTCGGTCGGCAGGTCGTCGGTGAGCCGGGCCAGTTCGCCCCGGGTCTTCGCGGCGTGTGCGGCGGCGGCGCGATCGGCGTACTCGTCCAGGGTCAGCCGGCCCTCGGCGGCCGCCGAGCCGAGCAACTCGACGACCTGCTCCCGTTCGCGGTCGGAGACCCGGATCCGGTCGGCGTCGTCCTGGGGTTCCTGCTCCACGCGGCATACTCTATCGGCAGTGAACGGCGCCGGGCAGCCGACATCGCTGGCCGACTGATCCGGGCCAATTCGGCTGGCCAGGGGTGTTTTCCGAGTCGGCGGTGGTCGACGAGGTGGCCGGAAGTCTCTGGTTACCTTCGCGACCGGACTATTAGAAGAGCGATGCGCTCGTCACTTTTAGTGATTCAAGACCGATCGCCAGCCAGTCCATCCATTCTGCGGTCCACTTCGTGCAGTGAGTAACCGAGAACGTGCCCCCGGTGACGAAAGCGAGGAGGTCCGCGACCAGCATGATCGAGTTGTGCACGGTGTGCACCGTACAGCACGCTTCCATGGCGTTTCCATCGGGATGGCCGTGTCTCGGTCGAGATGGTGGCATTTTGCATTTCAAATCTAACTGAGTCAATTAGCTGTGCATTCTGCGCGCTCCGTGGGGATAGTCGTTCCGTTCGTCCTCGTGGCGGGATGACGGGTGCGTGGGCGGTAGGTTGTTGGCTACCGGGGCGATCGAGGAGATGGATCGTTTTGATCATTCATCGCCCCGGGCGCGACCTTGTCGGATGATGTCGGAGACGCCGATGCAGGATCAACTTGTTCTGGCGGTAGCCACCGCGTTGGCGGCCAAGGGCGGAGAGGCGCTGATCGTCGACGGCGGCGGCGGTGCACTGGGTCGGCTCTACCGGTTGTTGCGGGACCGCGAGCGAGTCGTGCAGGCCCGGGACATCCGGGGCAACGTCTCGTTCTGAACCGTTCACGTCGATCTCCGGAGGTGCCGGTGCGGCAGTGGTCCGATAAAGACGGTCGAACGAACGACCTGCGGCCGCGTGGTTGGCGAAGCTCGAACAGCATGTCGGGAACGGTGTACGGGCCAAGCCTTCAGGCCGGTTCCATCGCTGGCGGAGTACATATTCATGAAGCTCCTGGAAATCCGACGACAATTCCGCGTCAGCTTCCGGCTCCGACCGCCAACTTCGTCGGCAGGGCGCGGGAACTGGCCGAACTGAATACTCTTCTGTGCCTGGACGGACCCGCGCTTGTGGTGATCAGTGGTCCCGGTGGCGTCGGCAAGACCGCATTGGCGGTCCGATGGGCGGAAAATGCGCGGGATTTCTTCCCCGACGGGCAACTCCATGTCGACCTCAATGGATTCGGCGCCGGTGATCCGGTTGATCCGGGCGAGGCGTTGGGCGAACTCCTCCGGGCGCTCGGCACGCCACCGGAACGGATGCCGGTCACGCTTGCCGAGCGGTGCTCCCTGTACCGCTCGATGACCGCCGACCGTACCCTCCTGGTGCTCCTGGACAGCGCGCACTCGGCAGCTCAGGTACGGGCGCTGCTACCGGCCGGATGCTCGAAGGTGCTGGTGACCAGCCGAGCCCGTCTGGTCGGTCTGGTCGCCGACGGTGCCCGGCTGGTTGACCTGGCTCCGTTGCGGCCGGCCGAGTCCATCCTCCTGCTCTCCCGGGCGGCCGGGCGCGACCTGATCGATCACGAGCCCGACGAGGCGGCCCGACTCGCCGAGATCTGCGGAGGATTGCCGATAGCCCTCTGCGTCGCCGCCGCCCGACTGGCCGCCCGACCGCGACTCTCGGTACGTCGGATGACGCGGGACCTGGCGTCCGAGGCGCACCGGATCGGCCAACTGTCCCGGGTGGACGGGCTCTCGGTGCAGGCGACCTTCGACGTGTCGTACCGGTCCCTGCCGGCCGAGGCGGCGGCGGTCTACCGGCGGTTGGCGCTGCACCCAGGATCGGAGTTCGGCATCGGTGTGGTCGCGGCGGTGCTGCCGGCGCCCGCCGCGGACGACGGCGGCGCAGAGAGATCCGCCGACCCGTCCACCGGGCCCGGCGGCTCCGACCGTCCGCCCGCCGGCCGTTCGGACGAGTCCGCCGACCGCGATGAGTACGGCACACCGGCCGCGACCGATCTGGTGGAGACCCTGCTGGAGGCGAGCCTGCTGGAGGAGATCGGCGAGAATCGCTTCCGGTACCACGACCTGCTTCGCCTGCACGCCCGGCAGAAGGTGGAGACGGACGAGACCGAATCCGCGCGCGGGCTCGTGGTGTGTGCAGTGCTGGAGTGGTACTTCGCGGCCGCGGCACGGGCCGACCTGGTGCTGACCCCCTACCGCCGCCGGCTCCCGTACGACTTCGTCAGCCGGCCCGGCGACCTGCCCCGGTTCCCGGACCGGGAGGCGGCGTTGACGTGGCTGGACCGCGAACGGCTCAACCTCTTCGCGGCGGGACGTGAGGCCCTACGGCGCGGCCACGCCAAGCTTGCCTGGCAGCTCTCGGACGTGGTCTGGCCACTCCTTCTGTATAGAAAGCACTATGTCGACCGGTTGCGGGTTGATCGGTGCGGTGTCGAGTCCGCCCGGGCCTGCGGTGACCGGTGGGCCGAGGCGGAGATGTTGAAGCGGCTGGGACGGGTGCTCACCAAGTTCGGTGACCACCAGGGCGCGGAGCGGCACACCACGGACGCCATCCTTCGCTACCAGCAGGCCGGCGACGTCCGTGGCCGGCTCGACGCCGAGGCCGGCCTCGCCGCGCTGTACCGCGAGTCGGGGCGGGCGGCGGAAGCGGTGGAACTCTTCGGCCGGCTGGTAGGGGCCAACCGGGAGCTCGGCGACGACCGGAACACCGGGCTCGCCCTGATCAACCTGGGTACCCTGCTCGCCGAACTCGGCCGGCCCGGCGAGGCGATCGGGTTCCTGCGGGAGGCCGAGGGCATCTTCGCCGGGCTGACCACGGTCGACCCGTACAACGGGGCGCGGGTCCTCATCGCCCTGGCCGGTGCGCTGCTCAGCACCGGGGACCTGACCGGGGCTGAGCGAGCCGCGACCGAGGCGGCCCGGCGGATGCGCGGCCTCGGCTCCGATCACGAGTACGCCGAGGCGCTCGGCCAGCTCGGACGTGTCGTGCGGCGGCAGGGGGACTCCGCCGCCGCGCGACGGCATTTTCAGCGAGCGCGGGAGATCTTCGTTCGGCTGGGTTCGTCACGAGCGGTCGAGGTCGATCGGTACCTGGCCGAGCTGGGCCGGAGCCCGGGCGGAGGCGGGCCGACGTCGCCGGCAGGACCAGCGGGCGGTCCGGGCGTGCAGCCGGAGCCCGGCGATCGCAGCCAACCTCCGTCCGGCTGAACCGGCCAGGTCGACGCCGAGCGACCAGTGTGCGTAGATCCAGCCGGCAACCTCCTCGACCCGTACCGGATCAGGCCGGGGCGGGCCGTCCCGGGACGGTGTGGGGTGGATCGGCTCGTCGAGCGAGAGGGTCAGCAGCAGGCCGTCGCGCAGTCCGGCGTCGAGTCGGAGCCCGGTGCCGGAGGGCCGTCCACCGCGGGCGCCGGTGCGGTGCTCGGCATCGCGGGCCGGGCCGGGGGACGCGGTTCCGACATCACCGGGCAGCAACAGCACCAGCGTCAAGCCCGGGTACCGGCCGAAGAGGTCCGTGCAGCGGTCGGCGGGGCACCTGTGGTCCGCCAGGGCGACCAGTACGTCCGCCAGGGCTGCCCGCCGGGGCCCGACCCCGGACAGACCGATCCACCCGATCACCGGCTCCGGCACCTCGTTCACGACGAGCGCTCCGACCGGACCCGTGGCTCCGGCACCGGCGCCGGCTGGCGATGCCGCCCCGGTTCGTCGAGCCGCAGCAGCCGGTACATGGTCTGCCGGAGCAGGGTGCCCGCCCGGCCCGGCCGGGAGGTGAGCCGGGCCACCACCGCTGCCTGGTCCACGGGGCGTACCGAGCGGAGCTGGTCGGGCACGGGCCGGCGCGGATCGAGCCGTTCGGCGGCGCCGATCACCGTCTCCTGGGCCGAACCGGCGGTCACGGCGCTCAGGCCGGGAGCGAGATGCAGGACCTTGCGGCCCAGCGCCGCCGCGTACGTGGTGACCGAGCCGTGGTCGCCGATGACATGGTCGGCGGCCACGACCACGCTGCGCCAGTCGTCCTCCGGACCGGGCAGGATAAGCCCGGCTTCCCGGCAACTCCGCAGCCAGGCGCGTACCTGCCGGTGACCGTGCGCGCACCAGACCGCCGGATGCAGCAACGCCGCCACCCGGAACCGTTCCCGGGGAAGCTGATCCATGACGAGTGGCAGCAGGTCGGGCCGGTTCCCGAACAGGCCCGTCCGGCCCCAGGTCGAACTCACCACCACGAGTTCCTGGTCGTCGTCGACACCGAGCGCCCGGCGGTACCGACCCCGCTCGGGCAGGCTCGCGACGAGCCGGTCGAAGCACGGGTCGCCGGCCACCACCGCCACCGGCACGGCTTCCGGACACTGCCGGCGCAGGATGTCGAGTTCGTGCTCGTGGGAGAGCGCGATCGCGGACGGCAACACCTCGCCGTTGCGGGTCAGCCGCTGCGGGTCGAGCCCGTACACCGGCGCCGTCGCCAGCGCCGGTCCGCGCCGGCCGGACGGTCGGGTCGTTTTCCCGTGCCCGGCCCCGTGCGCCATCACCAGCACCGGTGCGTGCAGGTCCGCCAAGCCGCCGTACGCGGCGGTGAGGGCCAGGTCGAACTCCTCCCGTACGGCCTGCGGCCAGGGCAGCACGAGCGCACCGATCCGGTGCAGGTGCCGGGCAACGCCGCGGTTGAACGCGTCCGGTGGGACGGTGAAGACCGTCTGGATCCGGGGATCCTCCTCCAGCAGTTCGACGACGTCCAGTAGTCGGTGACAGCTGGCAATGGTGTGTGCGACGATCAACACACTGCGGCAGCCAATTCGGGTAACCCACCGGGACGCCTCGATGCCAATGGGTACCCGTGACCATTCATGGGCATTCATCTCATCCTCTCCCATCGTCTCGACGTGGACGGTGAGAGAGTCGGCGACAATGTTGCCGACCCGCTTGCAGTGTGGCTTGCAGTCGGCTTGCAACGTCCACATAGCGGAATGTCGGAAGTTTGACGATGGGAATCGCCCTTGGCTGCCGAAGTGGTCGGGAAGAAACTGATGAAGGGTAAGTCGGTCCGACGGAGGGACGACGCCCGTGGAGTTCGTGATACTCGGCCCCACAGCGTTGGGCGTCGGCGGGCACCCCGTGTCGCTGGGCGCGGCGAAACAACGCGGTCTCCTTGGCGTACTCCTTTATCACGCAGGTTCCCCGGTGCCCGTCGACGCGATTGTCGATCACCTGTGGGGAAACCGCCCGATCGATGGCTGTCGGGGGAACCTGCATGCCCTGGTCAGCCGCAGCCGCGCGGTGCTGAAGGCAACGGGTCTGCCGAACGCCCTCGTCCGGACGCCGGGAGTGGAGGCGTACCGGCTCGACATCGATCCGGCTCTGGTGGACTACCACAGATTCCGCCGCCTGCTCGACGACGCCCGCACCGCTGTTGACGAAGGCGATCACGAAAGGTCGGCGGCAGTGCTGTGCGCGGCGGTGGACCTCTGGCGAGACGAACCACTTGCCGATCTTCGGAGCGCCCGCTCCGAACACATCCGTCGGGCCATGAAAGAAAGCTTTCTCGCGGCACAGAAGCTGCTGGCCGAGAGCCACAGCCGAATTGGCCGCTACGACGTGGTGCTCCGCCGACTCGAACCGCTGCTGTTGACCTACGACGTCGATCAGACCCTGGCGCGCTATTGGATCACCGCCCTCTACGCGAGCGGACGCGAGGACGAGGCCCGGCGCTTCTCGATCGATTTCCGGCATCGATACCGGCGGAAATTGCGGGCCGAACCGACTATCGATCTGCCGGCCCTACGCAAACGGAGTCGGCCCGCCCGTGCCGGGTCCGCCGGTCCGGATCCGGACGAGCCGGGGGCCTTTCGCCCGCCGCAACAGTTGCCCGCCGACATCTCGGACTTCACCGGCCACCGCACGGTGCTGGCCGAGTTGGACGCGACGGTGCGGACACCGGCGCCCGGCGGCCAGGTGGTGGTGGTGAACGGGATGCCGGGGGTGGGCAAGACGACCCTCGTGGTGCACTGGGCGCACCGGCACCGCGACCGCTTCCCGGACGGTCAGCTGTGGCTCAGCGCCGACGCGTACGGGCCTACCCCGCCGGTGTCGCCGGAGGACGCCCTGGGACGGTTCCTGCGCGCCCTGGGCGTCCCGGCCGACCGCGTCCCGGCCGGCGGTGAGCAGCGCCGGGAGCGGTTCAACCAACTCCTCGCCGGTCGGCGGATGCTCATCGTGCTGGACAACGTCCGCAACTCCGACCAGGTCCGCCCCCTGCTGCCCACGGCCGAGGGCTGTATGGCGGTGGTGACCAGCCGCAACCGGCTGATGAGCCTGACCATCCGGCAGGGCATTCCGAGCGTCACCGTGCCACCGCTCTCCGACGAGGATCGCCGTACGCTGCTGAGCCGGGTGATCGGCACGGCCCGAGCCGCGGGCGAACCTGGACCGGTGGAGACGCTGGCCCAGTTCTCCGACGGGTTACCGCTGGCACTGAGGATCATGGGTGAGCACATCACCGCCCGGTCCCGGGCCAGCATCGCGGACCTCGTCGACGAGTTGTGGGGCCGGCTGCTGGACTCCCCGGACGGCCACGAGGACGAGGAGGACGACGCCAAGCTGAGCACGGTCTTCGCCTGGTCGTACAGGGAACTCGACCCGCCGGCGGGCCGGCTGTTCCGGCTGCTGGGACTGCATCCCGGCCGGAACGTCAGTCCGACGGCCGCAGCCGCGCTGCTCGGAGCGGAGCCCAGGACGGCGGAACGGCTGCTCGATGCGCTCGCCAAGCGGCACCTGGTCAACCACGACACCGCCCGCCGGTACCGGTTGCACGACCTGCTCCGCCGCTACGCCGCGCACCGCGCCGAGCAGGACGAGCCCGCCGAATGCCGTCGGGCCGCGCTGCGGCGTCTGCTCGACTGGTACCTGCTGTCGGCGGTCAACGCCGCCCGGGTACTGTCTCCGCACCGTCCCCCGGTGCCGGACCTGCCAGACGATGACACGGTCGAGCCGCTGCGGTTCGACGGCGACGCCGAGGCCCAGCGTTGGTGCGAGGCAGAACGTGCGAACCTGGCCGCCGTGGTCCGGTCGGCCGCGGACAACGGGTTCCACCGGCACGCATGGCAGATCCCGGGTGCGATCCACGACGCGTTCGGCCGGTACGGGCGCCAGGACGACGTGCTGGTCATGCACCAGATCGCGCTGACGGCCGCCGAGGCGGACGGGCACCAGATCGGGCAGATCGGCACGCTCAACAATCTCGGCTGGACCTACTTCGCGCTGCACGACTACCACCGGGCGGCCAGTGGCTTCGAGGCAGGACTGCGGCTGGCCCGGCGGATCGGCGCCACGGGTCCCGTCAACGTCTGCTCGCACAATCTGGCGAATGTGCACCTGAAGACCGGCGAGGTCCGCAAGGCGATAGAAATCTTCAAACGGGTGCTGGCCGGCTGCCGGGAGAGCGCGGATCTGCTCGGCCAGGCGGCGACCCTGCACCGGCTCGGCGACGCACAGCAGCAACTGCGCCGGTACGATCAGGCCGCCGCCTGCTACCAGGAGGCGCTGGTGATCCGGGAAGGACTCGGGGCGTGGCGCGATCAGGCGGTGACCCACGAGCGGCTGGCGGCGCTGCGGCTGCGGACCGGCGACCCGGAGGGCGCGCTGCGGCACTGCGAACTGGCCTTGGCGCTCCAGGAACGGGCCCGGGACGACGCAACCCGCTGCGACATCTTGGTCACCGGCGCCGACGCGGAGCGCGCGCTGGGACGCTATCCGGCAGCCCTGGAGCGTGCATACGCGGCGATCGCGCTCAGCGACGGTATCGCCGACTCACGGCGTCGGGCGGCCGGACTCGCGGTGCTGGCCGACACCTTCCTGGCCCGGGGCGACCTGCCGGCCTCGTACGACCACTGCCTGGAGGCGCTGGGGATCATCGGTGAACTCACCGGATCCGACCTGGACCCGGTGCTCGACCGGCTACTGAAGATCGAGAACGTGGTGGCCCCGCTGCCGCCGGCTCAGCGGATCGCCTCGATCGCCTTGCGGGCGGCGACCAGCACCGGATCCCAGACCGGGGCGTAGGGCGGCGCGTAGCCGAGGTCGAGGCCGGCCATCTCGTCCACGGTCATCCGGTTCCACAGCGCCACCGCCAGCACGTCGATCCGCTTCGCCGCCTCGGAACGGCCGACGATCTGGGCACCGAGCAGCCGCCCGCTGCGCCGCTCGACGATCAGCTTCACCGTCATCGGCTTCGCCCCGGGGAAGTAGCCGGCCCGGTTGGTCGACTCCACCCGTACGGCGACGAACTCGAAGCCGGCCGCCGCCGCCTCGTCCTCGCGCAGTCCGGTACGCCCCACCTCCAGGTCGCAGACCCGGGTCACGGCGGTGCCGACTATCCCGGCGAAGGTGGCGTACCCGCCGCCGATGTTGATCCCGGCGATCCGGCCCTGCTTGTTGGCGTGGGTGCCGAGCGGCACGAAGACGGGTTGGCCGGAGACCCGGTGCACCGACTCGACGCAGTCGCCCGCCGCCCACACGCCGGGGGTGTCCACCACCCGCATCCGCAGGTCGACCCGGATCCCGCCGGTCGGGCCGATCGGCAGCCCGGCCTCGGCCGCGAGCGCGGTGTTCGGGCGTACCCCGAGACCCAGCACCACGAGGTCGGCCGGCAGCGTGCCGTTCTCGGTGACCACCGCGGTGACCCGGCCGTCCCGGGTCTCCAGCCCGGTCACGCCGACCCCGCTGCGTACCTCCAGGCCGAGCCCGCAGAGTGCCTTCCGGACCAGGGCGCCCATGTCCGGGTCGACGGTCGACATCGGCTCCGGGCTCCGCTCGACCAGGGTGACCGAGAGGCCGCGCTGGATCATCGCCTCGGCCATCTCGACGCCGATGTAGCCGCCGCCGACCACCACCGCGTTGCGGGGCGCCGGATCGCCGTCCAGCCAGTCGATCAGCGCCGCGCCGTCGTCCAGGGTCTGCACCCCGAACACCCCGGCCGCGTCGGTGCGGGCCCAGTCGGGAGTCACGGGTACCGCTCCGGCGGCGTACACGAGCTGGTCGAAGCCCTCCCGGGCCTCGCGCCCGCCGTTCTCCAGGTCCCGGGCCACCACCTCGCGCCGGTCCAGGTCGATGCCGACCACCTCGTGCCGGAGCCGTACGTCGACCTGGAAGTCCTTCCGGAACGTGGCCGGATCCCGGCTGACCAGTTGGTCGGCGTCGTCGACCAGCCCGCCCACCCAGTACGGGATGCCGCAGGCCGAGTACGACGTGAAGTGGCCGCGCTCGAACGCCACGATCTCCAGGTCGGCGGCGTCCCGGCGGCGTCGGGCCTGCGACGCGGCCGACATCCCGGCCGCGTCGCCACCCACCACCACCAGCTTCTCAGCCATGGGCAGCGCTGCCCCGGGTACGCCGGATCAGGTCGTCCAGCACGTCTGACATCTCGTGCCGCCTGGCGTACGCGGCCCGCTGCCGGGCGGCGCCGGTGCCGTGCGCCTGCAACCGGCTCAGCAGCGAGGTGACCACCGGCAGGTCGCCGTGCCGTTCGAGGGCCGGCCGGAGCCGGTTGAAGAGCCGGCGCATCAGGTGCCAGGCGGGCCGGAGTTCGCCACCGACCGGGTCGACGGCCAGCCCTTCGAGGCCGTCGTGCGCCGCCCGCCAGTGCGCCGCCATCAGCATGTGGTGCGGCACCCGGGGCGCCGGCAGCCCGGCCGCGATGTCGGCCAGCGCGGTGTCGACCAGGGCCCGGATCAGCGCCGCGACCAGGATCGTGTCGTCGAGTTCGGGGCAGACGTCGCCGATCCGGATCTCCACCGTCGGATACTTCGACGACAGCCGGGCGTACCAGTAGAGCATCCCCTCGTCGAGCATCATCCCGGTGCCGATCAGGTCGTCGACCAGGCGCTCGTAGTGCGCGTGCGACTCCAGCCAGGGCGTCGGCGCCACCGACGGCCAGCGCTCCCAGAGCACCGAGCGCCAGCTCGCGTACCCGGTGTCCCGGCCGGCGTAGAACGGCGAGTTCGTGGTGGCGGCGTGCAGGATCGGCAGGGTCGGGCGGAGGTGGTTGAGCACCTGCACCGCGATCTCCGGATCGGGTACCCCGACGTGCACGTGCATGCCGTTCACCCCGGGTGACGGGACCAGCAGCCCGAACCGCTCGATCATCTGATGGAACCGGGGGTTGTCCACCAGCGGCGGCACCGGACCGTCGACCGGGCCGGTGCCGACCGCGACCAGGCGTACGCCGGCGGCCTCGGCCGCGTCGGCCAGCCCGGTACGCAGCAGCCCGAGCGAGTGCCGCAGCGCGCTCAGTTCCAGCCCGGGCGGGGTGCCGATCTCGATCTGGCTGGTCTGGAACTCGTGCTGCACCTGCCCGCGCAGGTCGTCCGGCACCTCGGCCAGCACCGCCTCGACCGCAGGTGCCGCCGCCCCGGTCGCCGGGTCGACGAGCAGGAACTCCTCCTCGACCCCGACCGTCAGCGGGTCTGGTCCGGCGTTCGGCGCAGGTCTCACCGGTGCGGCCATCTCGTCGACCATCACCATCACCATCACCGCCCATTATTCGATTGGAACAGTGTCGCTACCGCGACAGGTAGCTCATTACCCTCAGTGTCGATGCCGGAAAACTCCCCGGGACGCCATTCGCGGCATCAGCCCCGGTAGGGGGCGTCCGGCCGGTGGCGACGCCGTGCCGGGTCGGGGTCCGGCCGTGCGGTGACGTGCTGGTCAGCCCGCACAATTCCGAACGGCCGATCGGCGGCTGAGCATCCGGTCGGACTGCCGGGGCGGGGAAGGTGAATGGTTGCCCGCGCTGGTTAGCCTGGGCACCGTGCCGGCGACACCGTTGCACTCCACCCCCGGCCGGGCGGGCCCGCCCGGCCGGGCGGCGGTGCTGCTGGGCTGGCTGGCGTACGCGCTGGTCCAGGTCGGCGCGCCCACCGGCCCGGCGGTCGAGGCGCTGGCCGGTGCCGCGGTGCTGGCCGCGGCGTCCCTGCTCGCGGTCGCCCTGGCCGGCCGCCTGCCGGCCGTTCGGGACGCCGACGTCGACCAGGCAGGCCAGACCGCCACGATCCGGCAGCGGTCCCGTCGGTTCCGCACGCCCCGCCAGCTCGATCCGGACGCCGCCGGCCGACCCCGGCCCCGGGCGCCCTCGGTACACCCCTCGGCCGGTTAGCGGCAGCACCGTCCGCTGCCACGCCGGTCGATTCCGTTCCGCGTAACCCGCCCGTACGCCCGCTTCCGCGCCAGGCGCCCGGGCGGCTCCGTTCCGGACGCTCTTGCGAGCGGGACGGAGCCGCCCCGGCGCCTCGGCGGCGGTTCCGGCGTCGGGCCGTCCCGCCCGGCCGGGGGCGAGCCCCGTCCGGCGTTCCGGAATCGAGCCGAGGGGTTCTGCCATGCTTGCCTTCGCACCACTCGACGGCGCTGTCGACGCCGCCGCACACGTCGTCACACTTCTCGCCGCCACGGTGGAACCGCTGGCCGGGACCGGCGCCACCGCCGCCGCCATCGTGCTGTTCACCATCGGGATCCGGCTGTTGATCTCGCCGCTGAGCTGGGCGCAGATCCGGGGCGAGCGGCGCCGCGCGGCCCTGGCGCCCAGGATCCTCGAACTCCGGCGGCGACATCGCGACCAACCGGCCCGGCTCCAGGCCGAACTGGTCGCGCTGCACCGGGAGGCCGGCGTTTCGCCGTTCGGCAACTTCCTGCCGGTGCTGGCCCAGGCGCCGTTCTTCTTCCTGATGTACCGGCTGTTCGCCGTGCCGGGCGACGCCGGCCCGGCCGCCGGTGCCGGCGGACTGCTCGCCGAGCGGCTGTACGGGGTGCCGCTCGGGCAGCACCTCGGCGACGGGCTGGCCGGGGCGGCCGGGCCGGTCTTCGGCGTACTGCTTGGACTGCTGGTGTTGCTGGCCTGGTGGTCCTCCCGGCGGATGCGCCGGGCGGCGGGCCTGGCGGGGCCGGCCGACACCTCGGCGGGCGGTGCGGAGGTGCCCGGCGCGGCGGTACTGGCCAGGCTGCTGCCGCTGCTGCCGTACGGGACCGTGCTGGTCGCCCTGGTGCTGCCGCTGGCGGCGGTGCTGTATCTGGTCACCACCACCGCATGGACCGGATTGGAACAGGTGGTACTGCGGCGGGGGTAGCGCATCGACAAGTGTTGACACGCGGGGGCCCGGGACGTACAACTCCTGAGAGAGCGCTCTCTCGGCTCCCCGTCCCCGTAGGGCTCCCCGTCCCCTGTAGAGAGGCCCGCAGATGAACACCACCGGGATCGCCCGGCCGGACCTCACCGGCCGGACCACCAGACGCCGCCTCGCCCTGCTGGTGGCCGTGACCACCCTGTTCGCCACGGTCTTCGGCACGGTGACCGTGACCGCCCGCGCCGCCATTCCACCCCCGGCCTCCGGCTGGAGCCTGGTCTGGGGCGACGACTTCACCGGCGCCGCCAACACGCTGCCCTCGTCGGCGAACTGGATCATCGACACCGGCACGAGCTATCCCGGCGGCCCGCCGAACTGGGGCACCGGCGAGATCCAGACCTACACCAACAGCACCGCCAACGTCAGCCACGACGGCGGCGGCAACCTGCGGATCACCCCGATCCGCAACGCCTCCGGCCAGTGGACCTCGTCCCGGATCGAGACCGTCCGCACCAACTTCAAGGCGCCGGCCGGCGGCGTGCTGGCGATCGAGGGCCGGATCCAGATGCCGAACGTGACCGGCGCGGAGGCGGCCGGCTACTGGCCGGCGTTCTGGGCGCTCGGCGCGCCGTACCGGGGGAACTACCAGAACTGGCCCGGGATCGGCGAGTTCGACGTGATGGAGAACGTCAACGGCATCAACTCGGTCTGGGGCGTACTGCACTGCGGGGTCGCGCCCGGCGGGCCGTGCAACGAGTTCAACGGCATCGGCGCCCAGCGGGCCTGCCCCGGCTCGACCTGCCAGTCGACGTTCCACACCTACCGGTTCGAGTGGGACGCCTCGGTCAGCCCGCAGCAACTGCGCTGGTACGTCGACGGCCAGCACTACCACACCGTCACCCAGACCCAGGTCGGCTCGTACTGGTCGCAGATGACCGACCACGCCGGCTACTTCCTGCTGCTCAACGTCGCGATGGGCGGCTCGTTCCCGAACGGCGTGGCCGGCGGCACCACCCCGACCTCCGCGACCGTCTCCGGCCGGCCGATGCTGGTCGACTACGTCGCGGTGTACAGCCGGGGCGGGGGCACCAACCCGACCAACCCGCCGACGACCCCGCCGCCGACCACTCCGCCGCCGGGCGGCACGGTGAGCGCGTACTCGACCATCCAAGGCGAGGCGTTCAACGGGCAGCAGGGTGTCGCGGTCGAGGCGTGCAGCGAGGGCGGCCAGAACATCGGCTGGTTGGCCAACGGTGACTGGGTCCGGTACGACCGGGTCGACTTCGGCTCGACGCCGCCCCGGGACTTCGTGGCCCGGGTCGCCTCCGGGGCGGGTGGCGGGGTGAGCGGCCTGGTGCAGGTCCGGGTGGACAGCCCGACCGGTCCGGTGCTGGGCAGCTTCGCCATGGGTAACACCGGCGGCTGGCAGAGCTGGCAGTCGATTCCCGGCAACGTCTCGGCGGTGACCGGGGTCCGTACGGTCTATCTGACCTTCAGCAGCGGGCAGCCGGCGGACTTCGCCAACCTCAACTGGTTCACCTTCCGGCGCTGAAACCTCCCACCTTCCGGCACTGAACCCGGGAACGATCCGCCGCTGGCCTCGTGCGGGCGGTCAGGACCGGTCCGGG
>NZ_JAWQRR010000064.1:0-70342 GCF_033446045.1 Plantactinospora sp. KLBMP9567
AGGGGGGGGGGGGGCGCGGGGGGCACCCCCCCGGGGGGGCCCCCGGGGGCGGCGTCGCCGCGTACACCGAGATCGGCCGCCATACCGCCCGGGTCGACCCGTCGGTGCGACCGGCTCCGCCCGACCCGGCGGAGCCCGGCCGGCCGGCGGAGCCGGTCGCGACGGAGGCGCCGACCGCCGACCTGCCGGTGCCCCGGCAGTTACCGGCCGCGCTGCGGCACTTCGCGGGGCGGGCGGCGGAGGTCGCCGCCCTGACCGAGCTGCTCGCCGAATCGGCCGGCCCGCCGGGGGCGGTGTTGATCTCGGCCATCGGCGGAACGGCCGGGATCGGCAAGACCGCCCTCGCGGTGTGCTGGGCGCACCAGGTGGCCGACCGGTTTCCCGACGGGCAGCTCTACGTCGACCTGCGCGGCTTCGACCCCACCGGGCCGGCGACCGGGCCGGAACAGGCGCTGCGGGACTTCCTGGAAGCCCTTGCCGTGCCTGCGGAGCGGATCCCGGTGGGGCTGGCCGCCCGGGCCGGGCTCTACCGCAGCCTGCTCGCCGGCAAGCGGGTGCTGGTGCTGCTGGACAACGCCCACGACGCCGACCAGGTACGCCCGCTGCTGCCCGGGTCGCCGGGCTGCCTGGTGGTGGTGACCAGCCGCAACCAGATGCCGACACTCGTCGCCGAGATGGGCGCGTACCCGCTGGTCCTGGACCCGTTGCCCGGGCCGGAGGCGCGCGAGCTGCTCGGCCGGCGCCTCGGTCCGGATCGGGTCGCGCGGGAGCCGGAGGCGACCGACCGGATCGTCGCCGCCTCCGCCGGGCTGCCGCTGGCGCTGGCCATCGTCGCCGCCCGGGCGGCCACCCACCCGGACTTCCGGCTGGCCCGGCTCGCCGACGAACTGGGCGACACCCGGGCCAGCCTGGACGGGTTCGCCGGAGCCGAGACCGGCATCGACATCCGGACGGTCTTCTCCTGGTCCCTGCGGAACCTGGATCCGGCCAGCGCGCGCCTGTTCCGGCTGCTCGGCCTGCACCCCGGACCGGACCTGTCGGTGACGGCGGCGGCGAGCCTCGCCGGCCGGGCCGTGCCGGAGGTCCGGCGGTCGCTGGCGACGCTGGCCCGGGCTAACCTGGTCACCGAGCACACCCCCGGTCGGTACACCCTGCACGACCTGCTCCGGGCCTACGCCGCCGAGCAGGCCGGCCCGGACGACTCCGACCCGGCGCGTCGTGCCGCGTTGGGCCGGCTCTTCGACCACTACCTGCACACCGCACACGCCGCGGACCTGCTGGTGCACCGCCACCGGGACGACATCAGCCTGCCACCGGCACAGCCCGGTGCGGTGCTGCCGGACCTGGCCGACGGCGCCGAGGCGTGGAGCTGGCTCACCGTCGAGCACCGGGTACTGCTCGCCGCGGTCACCCAGGCCGTCGCCACCGGCTTCGACGTGCACGCGTGGCAGCTCGCCTGGACGATGAACACCTACCTGGACCGGCTGGGAGCCTGGCAGGACCAGTCCACCGCACAGCACCTGGCGCTGCTCGCCGCCTCGCGGGTGGGCGACCGGAACGGCCAGGCCCGGGCCCACCGCAACCGGGCGATCGCGTGCCTGCGACTGGGCGAGTTCGACGAGGCCCACCACCACCTGAGGCAGTCCCTCGACCTCTACGGCGCACTCGGCGACCGGGTCGGCAGTGCCCGTACCCAGCTCAATCTCGGCATCCTGGCCGAACGCCGGGGGCGCTACCCACAGGCCCTGCACCACGCGCGGCGGGCCTTCGACCTGTTCGACGCCGTCGACCACGCGGCCGGCCGGGCCAACGCGCTCAACAACATCGGCTGGTACCACATCCAGCTCGGCGACCACCGGCGGGCGCTCGGCTACTGCCAGCAGGCCCTCGTCGAACAGCAGCGGGTCGGCAACCGGTACTGGCAGGCGCACACCTGGGACAGCCTCGGCACCGCGCACCACCACCTCGGGGATCACCGGCAGGCCGTCGACTGCTACGAACAGGCGCTCGCGCTGTGGCGGGAGGCCGGCGAGCGCTACCACGAGGCCACCACCCTGACCCATCTGGGCGACACCCGGCACGCCACCGGGGCCGCCGTGCCGGCCCGGACAGCCTGGCAGCAGGCCCTCGACATCCTCGACCGGCTCGGTCACCCGGACGCCGAACAACTCCGCAGCAGGCTGTGTACCGAGGTCGAGGCCCGGGTACGGGCGGACGCCGGGTGCGCTCCGGACGGGTCACCGCCCTGAGCACACCCGGTGCCGCCCACCCGCGCGAGGTCAGGGTCACCGCCAGGACATGAGTTCCGGTACGCGGCCTGGGTGATCCGGGTGGCGAGGTTTGTTGACCGCGCCGGGCCCACCGCCGTGCGGGCCGGAGGTGTGGATCCCGAACACCGTCCACGGTTCCGGGTCCGGAATCGGCTTCGGCTTGGTCGGGCACCAGTCGTCCGGCTCGCTCAGGTAGCGCGGGCTGCCGTCCTGCCCGGTGCTGGTGTCGTGCGGTCACGGTGCGGGAGGCACGCGGGGCCCGGGTCGAGTTCGTCGGATCTGGCGTGGCCGGGCGAGCACGGGTCCGCAGCTCAGCGTGGCCGGGCGAGCACGGGTCGGGAGGGTCGCCTGGCGCGTCGGGTGACGGCGTCCGCGACGATCAGTAGACCGGGGACGGCGCCGAGCAACCAGATCGCGACCAGCGGCCAATGGATCAGCGCACCCACCGCCCCGCGGATCTTCGGGACGTCCCCGACCGAATAGGACGCCTGCTCGTCCGAGCTGCGGCAGGTCAGCGCGTAGGTACCGGGTCCGGGAACGTCGAAGACGGCGACCCAGGCGTAGGAGGCAGCGTCGCCGCCGTAGTCACCGGGCGGGGTCGTGACCAACTCCGCCGATCGAGCAGGCAGGCCGGCGCCGGTGACCTGGCAGGCAGGATCCCGCGGTGCGAAGCCCACCGCATAGATCCCGTAGCGGCCTGCCGCCGGCAACGTCAGTTCTCCCGGCGTACCGGCTGATGTCGAGTACGGCCCCACTCCCCCGTAGCCGTTGACGTCGTACCGCACGGTGCTGGCCTCGGCACCCAGCCGTACGGTCGGCTGCACAAGCAGGATGCCCAGCACGGCAACGATCCCGCCGACGAGGTAGCCGTACGGATCCGACAGTCGACGACGCAGCAGCCTCGGCCCGAGCAGGTGACCGACCGCCGCACCGCAGGTCGCCGACACGGCGCCGCCGAACAGGACACTCCACCATCCGACCGCACCACTCATCGGGATGACCCACCGGTAGACCGCGATGGACGCGCCCAGAAACACCGCACTGACCAGCATGGCCACCGCCACGGCCGGGACGAGGCCGGCAGCGCCGCCACGCTGGCGGGCGTACCGGGCCTTCGACGCCGCCACGGCGCTGAGCACCGCTAGTGCTGCTACGGTCCACCACAGCGCCGTCGAGACCTCCTGGTCCTCCTCCCACCGGTGGCTCCACTCGTGGAACACCAACGGGGCCGGCACGGTCACCATGATCCACAGCGCCAACCCGACCGGACCGGGAAAGGCCCGCCCTACCAGCCGCCAGGTCGCCGTGTCCATGCACCGAATTATCGAGCACCGAACCTCGGTCCTCAAAGCCGCTCCGTGCGGTCCCCGCACACCCCGCCGACGGCACCTGCAAGGCGATGCGATGCCGTCGTGACCTGGGACGCGTTGACGGCGTCCGGGCCGGCCGATGGACGGCCGGCCCGGACGTCGGGAATCAGGCGAGGTCGAACCGGTCGAGGTTCATGACCTTGTCCCACGCGGCCACGAAGTCACGCACGAACTTCTCGCTCGCGTCGAAGGTCGCGTAGACCTCCGCGTTGGCGCGGAGCTGGGAGTGTGAACCGAAAACGAGGTCGACGGCAGTGGCGGTCCACCTGACCTCGCCGGTGGCGCGGTCCCGGCCCTCGTACACGTTCTCCGCCGACTCGGCCGCCGTCCACTCCGTGCGCGGGTCGAGCAGATTCACGAAGAAGTCGTTCGTCAACGTCCCGGGCCGGTCGGTGAAGACCCCGTGCGGGGACTGCCCGGTGTTGGCGTTGAGCGCCCGCATGCCGCCGATCAGCGCCGTCATCTCGGGGGCGCTCAGGTCCAACATGAACGCCCGGTCCAGCAGCAGGGTCTCCGGCGACAGCTTCTCCCCGGTACGCAGGTAGTTGCGGAATCCGTCGGCCCTCGGTTCGAGGACGGCGAAGGTCTGCACGTCGGTCTGCTCCTGCGACGCGTCGGTACGCCCCGGCGCGAACGGCACCGCGATGTCGTGCCCGGCGTTCCTGGCCGCCTGCTCCACGGCCGCGCACCCGGCCAGGACGATCAGGTCGGCGAGCGAGACCTTCCGGCCGCCGGACTGCGCGGCGTTGAAGTCCTGCCGGATCCGCTCCAGCGTCCCCAGCACGGTGGCCAGCTCGGCCGGGTTGTTGACCTCCCAATCCTTCTGCGGCGCAAGGCGGATCCGTGCCCCGTTGGCGCCGCCGCGCTTGTCGGTGGCGCGGAAGCTGGCCGCCGAAGCCCAGGCCGTGGCGACCAACTGGGAGACGGACAGCCCGGAGTCGAGGATCCTGCCTTTGAGCGCGGCGGTGTCCTCCTCCGTGATCAGCTCGTGGTCGACCTCGGGAACCGGGTCCTGCCAGAGCTGCGGCTCCGGAACCCACGGGCCGAGGTAGCGCGAGACCGGCCCCATGTCGCGGTGCAGCAGCTTGAACCACGCCTTGGCGAACGCCTCCTCGAGCTGGTCCGGGTTCTGCCAGAAGCGCCGGGCGATCGGCTCGTAGATCGGGTCGATCTTCAGCGCGAGGTCCGACGTCAGCATCATCGGGGCGTGCCGCTTCGACGGGTCATGGGCGTCCGGCACGGTGCCGTCGGCCGAGGCGTCCTTCGGCTTCCACTGCTTCGCGCCGGCCGGGCTGGTCGTCAGCTCCCAGTCGTACCTGAACAGGTTGTCCAGGAAGCCGTTGTCCCACCTGATCGGGTTGTTGGTCCAGGCGCCCTCCAACCCGCTGGTGAGCGTGTCGCCGCCCTTGCCGCTGCCGTAGGAGTTCTTCCAGCCGAGACCCTGCTGCTCGACCGGGGCGCCCTCCGGCTCCGGCCCGAGGTACTGCGGGTCGACCGCACCGTGCGCCTTGCCGACCGTGTGGCCGCCGACGATCAGCGCCACCGTCTCCTCGTCGTTCATCGCCATCCGGCCGAAGGTCTCCCGGATGTCCCGGGCCGACGCCAGCGCATCCGGGTGGCCAGCAGGTCCCTCCGGATTCACGTAGATCAGCCCCATCTGCACGGCGCCGAGCGGATCCGCGAGCTCCCGGTCGCCGCTGTAGCGCTCGTCACCGAGCCAGGTGTCCTCCGGCCCCCAGAAGATCTCCTCGGGCTCCCAGATGTCCTCGCGCCCGAACCCGAACCCGAAGGTCTTGAACCCCATCGACTCGTACGCGCAGTTGCCGGCGAAGACCAGCAGGTCCGCCCAGGAGATCCTCCGGCCGTACTTCTGCTTGATCGGCCAGAGCAGCCGGCGCGCCTTGTCCAGGCTCGCGTTGTCCGGCCAGCTGTTGAGCGGCGCGAACCGCTGGGAACCGCTGCCGCCACCACCCCGGCCGTCGACGATCCGGTACGTGCCGGCGGCGTGCCAGCTCATCCGGATGAAGAGCGGCCCGTAGTGGCCGTAGTCGGCCGGCCACCAGTCCTGCGACGTCGTCATCAGCTCGAAGATGTCCCGCTTGAGCGCGTCGACGTCGAGCTTCTTGAACTCTTCCGCATAGTTGAAGTCCTCGCCCATCGGGTTGGACCGGGGCGAGTGCTGGTGCAGGACCGAGAGGTCCAGCTGATTCGGCCACCAGTCCCGATTCGTCCTGGGCCGGGTCGCCTTGACAGCAGGTGCGGGAATTGCGGGGTTTTCGCTTTCGCTGATGCTCTCGGTCGCGGCCTTCTTGTCAGACACGTCTGTCCTTCCTGTCTCGCTCTGGTGACTGGTTGCTCTTGCCGTCGGTTGCTTGGGTCCACGGCTGTGCGGGCCTGTGGTGTCGAGCGCCGCGTCGCCGCGACCGGCCGTCGGGCTCGGCGGAGGTTGCCGTGACTCCCTGAAGCACCTGCCTCGGGGGATGGCCTCGACTTCGGCCCTCCGGTAACCCGGACGTCTCAGCGGGCCGGCGGGTGTCAGGCAGGCGGTTTGGCCGACCGCGACCTCGACGGCGGCTTTGGCCCCGGGGATGGACCGACGAGTTGGTGGTGGTTCTCCCCGGTTCGCGCCGCCGAGCCGATCGGCTGGCAACGCCGCGCCAGACCCGGTCCCGCACATCGTGCTGTCGAGGTCCGGCGTCGTTGGCACCCCGTGAAGTCTCGTCCTTTTTTTGGAACCAATCAAGTATCGGGCGTCCGTCCTCGACCTCGTGTTCGCGAACCGTAGGGCCACGTGAGGCGTCTGACGCCTGCCTCGGGGCACCGAGCGGGTAGCCGCCCCGCCAGCGCCCTCGGTGACCACCGACGTCGGCCGACGCCAGACCCGGATACTATCGCCCGAAAGTACCCTCAGTATCCCCATAGCCCGGTTCAGCCGTCTACGGCGAGCCGGCGGTCAGCGGCGCGAGCCAGAACCCCACCGTTGTCGCCTGCCGCTCCAGCGCCGGTCCGCCGCCGAGAGGTTCCTGCTTCGGCGGTACGAGCGGGTGAGGCTCGATCCCGACCGACGGCACAAGGCCCGGCGACGAGCCGGCGGCCCGACCACCGGCGATGAATACGACCTGAAACAGCCCTCTGGAACACTCCCAGCGGATGTACACAGGATGGTGCTTGCAGGACATAAACGATGAATTGGAGTAGCCCGGTGTCAAGGATCCGCTGGGCGGGCGACGCGGCGGTCGGGACGCTGCTCGTGGCCGCCGACGTCAGCCACGTCACCTCGGGCGCCGCCGAGCCGATCGCCTCGACGGATACGGTCGGCAACCTGGCCGAACGGGGTGGCGCGGTCGACGGCCCGCTCGCCCCCATAGCCCGCCCGGACCCGTGGCACTAGCGTTCGGGCTGCTCGGTCCCTTCCAGATGCGGGTGGCGGACCAGGCGCTGCCGGTCCGCTCCCCGAAGCACCGCATCCTGCTCGCCACCCTGGTGCTGCGGGCTAGACGGGCCGTACCGGTCGGCGAGCTGGTCGAGAGGATGTGGGGCGCCCGCCAGCCGGACAACCCGCGCCGCACCGTCCAGCTCGCGGTGGTGCGGCTGCGGGCGCTCCTGGACGAGGTCGGCTGTTCCGGCGCGATCGTCACCGACGGGGACGGCTACCTCATCGACGTACCGCCGGAACGGGTCGACGTCGAGCGGTTCCGCAGCGGCCTGGCCGACGCCGACCGGGCCGCCGAGCGGTCCGACCCGGTGGCCGAGGCGTACGCCCTGCACGCGGCCCTGTCCGAGTGGCGCGGCGAGCCGCTCACCGACGTACCCTCGGACACCCTCCAGCAGCGGACCCTGCCCCGCCTGCGCGAGCAGCGGCTGTACGCGCTGGAACGCCGATTCGACGTGGACCTGCGGCTCGGCCGGCACGAACGGGTCGTGCAGGAACTGGTGCAGGCGACGGCCGAGCACCCGCTGCGAGAACGGTTCTGGGTGCAGCTGATGACCGCCCTGCACCGGGGCGGACGGCGGGGCGACGCCCTCGCCGCCTACCACGACGGGCGGCGGCACCTGGCCGAGGAGCTCGGCATCGACCCGGGCGAGGAGATGCGGCAGGTGCACGCGACCATCCTCGGCGGTTTCCGGTCGCCGGCCAGCGGCACGGTGCTGCTGCCGGCGGTGCCACGGCAGCTCCCGCCCGAGGTGTCCGGATTCACCGGGCGGGACCGTGAGATCGGCCGCCTCGACGCGCTGCCGCTCGGCTCCGGCCCAGCCGCCACCATCATCGTGATCAGCGGCACCGCCGGGGTCGGCAAGACCTCCCTCGCGCTGCACTGGGCGCGTCGCGCCGCCGACCGGTTCCCGGACGGTCAGCTCTGGGTCAACCTGCACGGGTACGACCACCGCCCGGCCATGACGCCCGGACAGGCGCTCACGCTCTTCCTGCGCGCGCTCGGGGTACCCGGCGAGGCGATCCCGCCGGAGGTGGAGAGCCAGGCCGGACTGTATCGGTCCGTTATGGATGGGCGTCGCGTGCTCGTGGTCGTGGACAACGCGAGCGCCGCCGAGCAGGTCCGGCCGCTGCTGCCCGGCGGCCCCGGCAGCGCGGTGATCGTGACCACCCGCAACCAGCTCACCGGCATGGTCGCCGTCGAGGGCGCGTACCCGGTCGAGCTGGACCTCTTCACCGCTGCGGAAGGGCACGAGCTGCTGGCCCGCCGCCTCGACGCCGAGCGGGTACAAGCCGCCCCGACGGCGGTACGCGAGATCGTCGAGCGGTGCGCCGGGCTGCCGCTCGCCCTCGCGCTCGTCGCCGCCCGTGCCGCCCAGCGCCCGGCGCTGCCGCTGGCCGCGCTCGCGGGGCAGCTACGCGCCGCCCGGGACAGCCTGGACGAGTTCGCCTCCCCCGACGCGGCCACCGACGCACGCGCGGTCTTCTGCTACTCGTACCGGACACTGAGCGAACCGGCCATGCGGCTGTTCCGGCTGCTCGGCCTGCACCCCGGTTCGGACATCGCGGTGGACGCACTGGCCAGTCTCGCCGGCCTGCCCCCGGCCGAGTTGCGTCCCCTGCTCGCCGAACTGGACGCGGCCCACCTGGTGACCGAACATGTCGACGGCCGGTGGACGCTGCACGATCTGCTCCGCGCGTACGCCACCGAACTCACGCACGCCAACGACGCCGCGGCCGACCGGGCCGCGGCACTGCGCCGCGTGCTCGACCACTACGTGCAGACCGGGCACGCCGCCGCGCTGCTCATCGAGCCGCTACGCGAGCCGATTCCCCTCGCCCCGGCCGATTCCGCCGTGTCGGTCCGGCCACCGGCCGGGCGTGCGGAGGCGCTGGCGTGGTTCGGCGCCGAGTACACCGGGCTGCTCGCCGCGATCGAGCGGGCCGGTCGGGGGACGTTCGACACGCACACCTGGCAACTGGTGTGGACACTTGCCGACTTCCAGCAGTGGCGGGGCCTCTGGCACGACCGGGCCGCCAGCCTGCAGGCCGCGCTGGAGGCCACCCGCCGGCTGGACCACCGCGCGGAGCAGGCGCGCGCCCACCGCGGACTCGGGTACGCGTACACCAGGTTGCACCGCAACGACGACGCCCAACTGCACCTGCGGCACGCCCTCGATTTGTACACCCAACTCGGCGACCCGCTCGGCCGGGGACGCGCGCACCACGGCCTGTCGTACGTCCTGGAGCGGCGCGGCGACCCGCGCGCCGCGCTGTGGCACGCCCAGCGTGCCCTGGACCTCTTCCCGCCGGACGGCAACCGGGCGCACCGGGCCCGCGCCCTCGGCACCGTCGGCTGGTGCCACGGCCAACTCGGCGATCACCGGCAGTCGCTGCACGTCAACCGGGAGGCACTCGAACTGCTCGCCGACACGGGTGACCGGGTCGCCGAGGCGGCCACCTGGGACAGCATCGGGTACGCCCACCACCACCTCGGCGAACACCACCTGGCCGTCGAGGCGTACCAGACCGCGCTGCGGCTACGCCGCGAGGTCGGGCACCGGTACGGCGTGGCCAACACCCTCGACCACCTCGGCGACACCTACGAAGCGCGCGGCGACGCCGAAGCGGCCCGGCGCGCGTGGCGGGACGCGCTCGACGTGCTGGAGCAGCTCCGCGAGCCCGACGCCGAGCGGGTACACGCCAAACTCGGCCGCCCCGACACCGGGCTCGACCAGCGCGACCGAGCATGATCATCCGGCGTTGTCGCTGCGGCTCGCGGCGCGGCGCCGGTCCCAGGTGCGGTTGACGTGCCGGACGACGGCGAGGGCCAGGGTCGCCAGTGCGGCGACGGTGGCCGCGACCCCGATGACGACGGCCACCTCGATCCCCACACCGAACGAATCGCCGATCAGGCCGGCCAGCGCACCGATGAGGACGGCGACGATGACACTGACCAGCAGCGGGATGCTCGCGTCCGCTGCGGCAACGGCCTGCCTCGACAGCGCCCGATTCGTCGATGGCCTTCAGTTCTCGGTGACGTCGGCTCTGCGGTCCGCCGCGTTTCGGGTGGTACGCCGTCGCCCAGGCGATGCCTGAGTAGCCCCGACTCTTTACCCGGATGTCGCCGGGCCATCGTTTGAATGACGCATCGGTGTCGGCCGGCAGGAGTTGGTTGTCAAGTCGTCGCAGTCGTCTTGAACAGGAGTTATTCTTCGTGCCTCCCTCTCGTCGTACCTTCCTCGCTGGCGGTGTCGGCGTGGGCCTTGCCGTCGCCGGCGGCTTGCCGTCCCTGGCCCAGGCCCACCCGAGCCGACCCCGCCCGCCGGCCGGCACCGGCCATGTGCCTTTCCCGCCCCTCGTCGACGACCCCGACGGCATCCTGGCGCTGCCTGAGGGCTTCAGCTACGCCGTGGTCACCCGGACCGGTGTCACCCGACTCGACGGCGGCCAAGGACTGACCCCGGCCGACCACGACGGCATGGCCGTCTACGACGGCGGCCGCGGCCGTTACACCTTGATCCAGAACCACGAGATCGACCCGGGCGCCGAGTTCGGCGTACCACACGTCGCGGGCACCGTCTACGATCCCGGTGCCGTTGACGCCGGCGGCTGCACCGTGATCAGGACTGACCGCTCGGGCCGCAACCTCGGCGAGTTCGTCGCCCTCTCCGGCACCGTCGCGAACTGTGCGGGCGGACCTACCCCGTGGGGGACGTGGCTGACCTGCGAGGAGACCGAGGACCGCGCCGGGGACGACTGGGAGGAGGACGGCCGATCCGGCGTCTTCCAGAGGGATCACGGCTACGTCTTCGAGGTCTGGGCCGACGGCCGCGCACACCCGACGCCGATCAAGTGCCTGGGCCGCTACGCCCACGAGGCCCTGGCGATCGACAAGGACCGCACCAGAATCTACCTCTCCGAGGACGCCGACGGACCCAACGGCCTCTTCTACCGCTGGACCGCGCCCCGCGGCGTCAAGCTGGGTCCCGGCGTGCTCACTCGCCTCGCCCCGGACGCCGGCGTCCTCGCCGCGATGCAGATCATCATGGACGACGGCTCGGTGCTGCCGGACGTCGCCTACCTGACCTCCGCACAGCTCGGTCGCCCTTTCCCCGTGCGGTGGATCGAGGTGCCTGAGCGCGACGCGCGGACCACGCCTGTACGCGAGCAGTTCACCGACGGCCAGGTCACCCGCGGACGCAAGTTCGAGGGCGTCTGGGGCACCGACGAGGGCGTCTACGTGGTCAACTCCTACGCGTGGGACGACGGTGACCTCCCGGCGGACGCCGCTCCGCACGACGGCATGGTCTGGTTCTACGACTACCGGGCCCAGACCATCCAGCTGGTGACGTACTTCCCGCACCAGACCGCGTCGGAGGAGGGCGCGCCGGTCAAGTACAGCGACCTCACCTTCGACGGCCCGGACAATGTGACCGTCACCCCGTGGGGCAGCCTCGTGCTCGCCGAGGACGGCTCAGGCGCCTCCCACGTGCTCAGCGCCGTCCCGGGCGGCCCGACCTACGCCATCGCCCGCAACCAACTCAACGACTCGGAGTTCTGCGGGCCGACCTTCAGCGCCGACGGCAAGGTGCTCTTCGTCAACATGCAGGACCCCGGCCTCACCCTCGCCATCACCGGCCCCTGGGAGAAGTACCTGGGCTGACATGGCCAGACCGACCGGTGGGGTCGGGCGATCCGCCTGGCCCCACCGCATCTGCCATCTGGGTCAACAATCCCAGGGCCTGCCGTACCCGCTCGCCCGGCCCTGCTCGGCGGATCGGGCGCGGCGGAACGGTCCGGACGCGCGCTTCGATCGCGCCGCTCGGCTGACCGGACAGCGTCAGGACAGGTACGACCCGATCCGCCCCCGGCGGCCGTAGTCTCACCGGCATGCATCTGAAGCACACGCACACCCTCGACGTACCCGGTGCCGGCCTGGTCTACGACGTCCGCGGCCCGCTACCACCGTCCGGTGGGCGCCCCGCGCTGCTCATGATCGGTCAGCCGATGACGGCGGACGGCTTCGACGCGCTCGCCGCGCACTTCACGGACCGCACCGTCGTCACCTACGACCCGCGTGGCCTGGGCCGCAGCATCCGTCGGGACGGCCGGTCCGATCACACGCCGCAGCAGCAGGCGGCCGACCTGCACCTGCTGATCGAGGCGCTCGGTGCCGGCCCGGTCGACGTGTTCGCCAGCAGCGGCGGCGCGGTGACCGCGCTCGAACTCGTGGCGGCCTACCCCGGCGACGTCGTCACGCTGGTCGCGCACGAGCCGCCGATCAACGCCGTGCTCCCCGACGCCGTGGCGGCCGAGCGCGCCCGGGCCGGCTTCCACGAGGCGTACCAGGCGAGGGGTACCGGCGCGGGCATGGCCGCGTTCATCGCGATGACGTCCTGGCAGGGCGAGTTCACCGACGACTACTTTGCCCGGCCCGCACCCGAGCCGGCCATGTTCGGCCTCTCGGCCGACGACGACGGCAGCCGCGACGACCCGCTGCTGTCGAAGAATTCGTGGGCGATCACCGATTACCGTCCCGACACGGCCGTGCTCGCCTCGACACCGACCCGGATCGTGATCGCGGTCGGCGAGGAGTCGGCCGGCACCTACACCGCGCGTACGGCCGTGGGCACCGCGGCATTGCTGGGCCAAGAGGCCGTTGTGTTCCCGAGTCACCACGGCGGATTCCTCGGTGGCCAGTTCGGCTACGCGGGCAGGCCCGAGGAGTTCGCGGCGCGGCTACGCGAGGTGCTGGACCCCGGCTGACCGGTATGCCACCCGGGCCGCAGCACTTGCCCGCGTTGGCCGGTACCGCTGACCCGGGTGACTCGGAACGACGGCCGCCAACTGGCGGGAGGCGGTCACTCCCGGACCGCTCCCATCATCTATGGGGCCGGCGCGGGAACCGTCCTGCGTGCTTGCTCGCGGCTCTTCCTCGAGTGCCGGAGCAAGGCGATCAGTACTTCCTTGCTGGACTCCTTCTTCCGAACGTCGCAGAGCATTACCGGGACGTCGGGATCGAGGTCGAGTGCGAGTTGGACCTCGCTGAGGCTGTATTGGCGAGCGCCTTCGAAGCAGTTCACGGCGACGATGAACGGGGTGCCGTGCTTTTCGAAGTAGTCGACGGAGGGGAAGCAGTCGGCCAGCCGGCGGGTGTCGGCGAGGACGACCGCGCCGAGCGCGCCGAGCGCCAGTTCGTCCCAGACGAACCAGAAGCGGTCCTGCCCGGGGGTGCCGAACAGGTAGAGCACCAGGTCCTGCTTGATGCTGATCCGGCCGAAGTCCATGGCCACGGTGGTGGTGGTCTTCTTCTCCACCCCGGAGATGTCATCAACCCCGACACCCTGTTCGGTGAGGAGCTCCTCCGTGCGAAGGGGTTTGGTCTCGCTGACCGAGCCGACCATAGTGGTCTTGCCGACTCCAAAGCCGCCGGCGATCAGGATCTTGACGGCATCGGGCATGTGGAGGCCGTCAGCCTGGTCAGAGTGCTTTGAGTCCACTGATTACCGCCTCGAACAGGTCGTCGTCGGGAAGCTTGGAAGTCGGCCGCGGCTCGCGTACCCGGAGGAGCTGCCGCTCAAGCAGGTCGCCGAGCAGGACACGGACTGTGCCGAGAGGAAGTTTGAGATGTGCCGCGACCTCGGCCACCGACAAGGGCCGCTGGATGAGACTGACAATGGCAAGGTGCTCGGGCCCCATGCCGACCTCGTGTGTCGGCGCCGATCGGGTCGCGATCACGATTGAGATCAGGTCGAACTTACCCGTGGCGGGCGTGGTCCGCCCGCGAGCTAGCGCGAACGGCCGCACCAGTGGGCCGGCGTGGTCGTCAACCCACTGGTCCTCTGCGGATTCGTCGGGGGGAAAGGGCATTCTGGCACCTTAGATTTCGGCGGCCGGCTGGCCATTGGTTCGCGACGGCGAGGCGAGGTATCTGCCTGCGCGCTTGACGAGCATGGCCATCTCGTAGGCGATGAGTCCGACGTCCGCGTCTTCCGCAGCCAGCACCGCCAGGCACGCCCCGTTGCCGGCCGCGGTGACGAACAGGAACGAGGATTGCATCTCGATGATGGTCTGCTGTGGGGCGCCACCACCAAATCGCTTGCCGGCGCCTTTGGCCAGGCTCTGGATGCCGGACGCCACGGCTGCGAGGTGCTCCCCGTCGTCACGGCTCAGCCCCTCCGATGTCGCGATCAGCAGACCGTCTACGGAGAGGACGATGGCGTTCTCGGCCTGTGTCACGCGTCCGACCAGATCGTTCAGCAACCACGCCAGGTCAGCGCTCGCAGCTGTCTTCTGCACCACTCGATGTCCTCTTTCTGGGTGGCGGGGAACCGCCGAGTCGATCTCATAGATTGATCAGGTGAGCGGGGTGTTCCCGGGCGGGCTCTCCACCGCTGTGGACGAGGGGACGTCGTTGTCCTCATCGGGCAAGAGCGTCGCGTCGGTCCGGCCGCGTCGGGTGCCGCTCTGGTAGGAGCTCATCATCCTGCGGATCTGCTCCGGCGGTCGCGCCGCTTGGCCGTCGCCGGCCGCGGTGTCTTCTGCGGGGGTCCGGCTTTGCCCGCGCAGCGGCGCGGCGAGGCTGGCCTGGCGAACCCGGACGGGCAGTCCGGACGGTGTCTGCCCGGGCTGGGTCTGCGCGGTTGGGCCGGCGGGTGTTTGGTCTCTGTTCACTGGTTGGTCCAGCTCCGGCTCGATCCTGAGGTCCCTCCACGCCTGGTGGCGCGGCTCCCGCCGTTGCATCGGGGGGCGGATCTCGGACGCGTCCGCGGCCGTCTGTGTGGGTCTGGCCAACGTGCCCGGCCGCGCCGCCCCTGTCCGCGGCGGGACTCCCGCTGTGGAGCCGCCGATCGACGACGCCCGCCCGTTCGGGCCGGCGCTGGGCGTCTCGTTCCCCCCCGTGATATCGGTGACGAGGTCCTGCGGGAGGAGGACGACGGCCGTCGTGCCGCCGTACAGCGACTCCTTCAGCCGCACGCGCACGCCGTGGCGCTGGGACAGCTTGCTCACCACGAACAGGCCCAGTTGGCTGGCATTGGCCAGGTTGAACTCCTGGTCGGTGGCGATCTGCTCGTTGGCCGCTTGGAGTACTTCTTCGGGCATGCCGAGCCCGCGGTCCTCGATCTCGATCACGTACCCGTTGGCGACCATCTCGCCCTTGATCTGAACGCTGGTGTGCGGGGGCGAGAAGGACAACGCATTCTCGATCAGTTCCGCGAGCAGGTGGATCACGTCGACGACCGCCCGGCCGGCCAGCGCCACGTTTCCGGGCGGCTGAACGGTGACCCGGGTGTAGTCCTCGACCTCCTGGCTGGCGGCACGAAGGACGTCGATCATCGGCACGTTGCGACGCCAGGCCCGGCCGGGTGTGGATCCCGACAGCACGATCAGGTTTTCCGCGTGCCGCCGCATCCGGGTGGCGAGGTGGTCAACCGTGTACAAGCCTTCGAGCTGTTTGGGCGGGAGTTCGCCCTGCTGCAGGTCGGTTAGCAAGCGGACCTGCCGGTGCACCAGCGCCTGCGTGCGGCGCGCGATGCTGAGGAAGACATCGCGGACGCTACGGCGAAGCTCGGCCTGCTCGACGGCGGTGCGGATCGCGGTCTCCTGTACGCGGTTGAACGCCTGGCCGACCTGACCGATCTGATCATCGCCGAAGTTGAGCGGCGGGGCTTCGGCGGCGACATCCACCTGCTCACCTCGGCGGAGCCGGGCGACCACGCCGGGCAGCCGCTCGTCGGCAAGCTCGTTCGCCGCGTTTCGCAGCCGTTCGAGCTGTGCCACCAATTTACGGGCGGTCGTGATCGAAAGCACGATCGAGGCGAGAACTGCGGTGGTTCCGAGGCCTACGGCGAGCAGCAGCCGGACGATGACCCAGATGGCGACGGTTGTGGCGCTGCCGACGATCCCATCGCCACCCGCCGTCACGACCTTGTGCAGCTCGGCCAGGGACTCGTCCACGGCGGTGCGCCACTGTCCCGAATCCACCCGTGGCTTCGCGCCTGCCGAGCCGCTGACCGCCTGGTCTTCGAGTGACCGGAGACGTTTGAAGGCCGTACTGGCGAGCATCTGTTCGTACCTGGCGAGGTCGTCGGACGACAGCTTGACCGAGGTCTCCCTACCCACGAATCGTTGGGCACCCACGAGGTGCGCGAACTGTGTGTGGTCGGCGGCGGTCATCCGCCCGCTGGCCAGGACACTGGTCAGCAGCGCGTCCTCTTGAGAGATCAGCTCCGACATCCGGTTGAGCTGGATGAGGGCGTTGGCGTAACCAGTGATCTCCCGGTCATCGAGGCTTGCCGTGGCGTCGTAGATGTGGAAGATCGAGTCGATCGTGTTCGTGAAGGCGCTCGCCGCAGTTGCGCGGTCGACGGTCCGGGCGTCGACGGATTCGCGGGTGGCTGCGAGGCCGTCCAAACTCGCGTAGGTCGCGTCGAGCCGTTGCGCCAGCTTCGCGCTGCCGGCCAGATCCGCCTGCCAGGTCTGTGCGGACTCCTTGAAGCGCGCGGCAAGGCGCTCGGTCTCCTGTCGCTGGGCCTCCAGGTCAGGCTGCGGCTGGCCGTTACGCCCACCCAGGTGAGCGAGCGTGAGTCGCCGCTCGTCCTGCAACGCCTTGAGCAGGGGTTCGCTCGGCGCGTACACGGCGCTGTTCAGCGTGTTCACCCAGAGCAGGTTCAGTCCGTCCCGCAGGGTTACCCATGCCGCGAAAGCCCACAGGGCGGTTAGCGACACCAACATCGCGACAACCTTGGTGCGCATACTTGTACTGCGAGAACGCATTACACCGTCCCCAGTCGGCCGTTGAAACAGCGGCATTACCGCTTGCGAATCGGTGGTACCTGGGCGCGTACGAGTGTCCGGCGCGCGACAACAGGGGACGCTAGCAGTGTCCGAAGAATCCCTCAAGCGGCCCTGATCACCGGCTTCTCGTTGGTTTGTCGTGGCTTGGGTTGAACCGTGGCCGCCGTGGCGGGAGCCGGCCCGCCCGCTGGCGCGGTCAATTCCGGGTGCTGCCGCGCGAGGTGCATGGCGGCGAGCACGGCGGCCCGGACGATCGCGGTCGGCCGGTAGAGCTCTTTGCCGTACCAGAGTGCCGGCCCGATGGTTTGGGTGGCTGCTTCGCGCAGGTACGCGTAGCCGCGCTTCGCCGCCGGGCCAACGCCGGCAACTCCCGTCCGGGTTGCCAGTAGTACCTGCATGGCGTAGGCGGTCTCCTCAGGGGTGCCGCCCCATCGCCCCCATGATCCGTCGTCTCGTTGGGTGGCCAGGATCCAGTGGACCGCCTTCGTCACCGACTCGGCCGCGGGTTCGGAACCGAAGTCGTCGAGCGCGAGCGTGCTGCACGCGGTGGCGTAGTAGGGCGAGGCGTGCCATCGGTCGCGCCACTCTCCGTCGACCTGCTGGTGCTCGCGCAGCGTGGCCGTCAGCCGGTCGATCGCAGCCACGTAACGCGGCGCGGGGTCGACACCGCTGCGCACGTACTGACCGAAGGCGTCCAACACGTGGGCGTTGGTGCTGATCGAGAAGCCGTCCTCGCCCGGCCAGGTACAGAAACCGTCCGCGGTCTCATACGTCCAGAGACTTCGTGGATCGACATGTTGGCCGAGCCGCCCAAGCGCGTACAGCAGCACAGACGTGGTGTCGGCGTCGGCAGGCAGACCCGGACCGGTTGGGCTGCCGACCGGGCCCAGCGCGCCGCGCAGACTGGCCACGAGGCTCGGCGGCACCGCGAACTGGACACCGGCCCGCCTCAGTCCGCTTATCACCCAGGCCCGTTCGAACACCGTGATCGGAAGCGGGCAGGGTACCGGTCCACCGTGTCCAGCGGCGACCGTCGCCAGGAACGTCCGGGCGGGATCGGTCGGGGCGAGCGTGTCAGGGTCGCCGATCCACGCGGCAGTGGCCGCAGGCGAGGCACCGACCGCGCCAGGGGGCACCGGGTGGATGCCCGCAGCGGGACGGGCGGTTGGCCCCAGGACCTCCAGGAAGTGCAGCAGCTTGGGCGGAAGCGCGACACCGGTGGCCAACGCATGCCGGACCTTGGCGAGGCGGGTCTCGTCCATTCCCGCCGGCAGGCCGAGACGAAATCCCTGCCCCCCGTCCGGGCGTGCGGTCTGCGGGTGCGGAACCCGCTCAAGGTGCTGGTTGATCGCTGCCACGAGGGACGGCACGATAAGGTCTGCCGCGGGAGTGTCCGGCACCAGCAGATCTCTCCGTAGCCAACTGGTCAACGCCTGCAGGCCGCGGTCAGCCGCAGTGGCCAGGTCCGCCGTGCCGCCGTACCGCTGCGCACCGGATCCGGTCGGGTGCAGTGTCGCGAGCAGTGCCTCGGTGGCGCTCAGCGTGGGCACCAGGGCGTACCCGTCTGGCGGACCCCAGCCACCGTCCGCCCGTTGGCTCTGCACAAGGAATGTGATGCGCTCGGCGTGCCCGTCCAGCCACGGCGACAGCGTCACGAGCCGCGCCGTCTCGAACACCGACGGGGCCAGTTGACCCCACGGCTCAGCCACCAGACCGTCGATCAGGTCACGAACGGCGGAGTCGACTCCGCCGTCGTCAGCACCTGCGGGTACGGCGGCCGTCTCGTCCCGGCCGGCGGCGATCGCGACCCGGCCCGCCTCGCCCTCGATGCTCACAGGCTCCCCCAGAAGTCCGACACCTGATAGAAGCCGCTCGTGAACGCGATCTGGCGCTTCATGTACCTGGCCTGCCGGGGGCAGGTGGTCTCCAGCGGCCGGATGATTTCCTGGCAGCCCTCGATGAGCGCGGCGAGCCGGTCGGTCACCTCGGCGGGGTCGTCCACCAGCATGAGCGCGTTCAGGTCGCCCCACTGCAGGTCGCGCCGATACGTGGCCAGGTCGTTGACCAGCCGCAGTACGCGCTGCACCTCGCGGCTCGCGACCATCAGGTCCGCAAGGTGGTCCAGGCAGTCCTGATCGCCGGCGTAGATCCAGAGCGACACGTTGACGAGCGAGCAGGCGAGGTTGTCGGAGTTGCCGAGGTACTCGTCGAGCGTCGGCGAGGCGAGCGCGTCCGGCGCGGCGGCGGCGCGGGCGGTCTTCCACTCCCACTCCCGCGCGACCGCCGCGAACATCCGCTGGAGTTCGTCCCGCCATGCGGACCGCAGGGTCGCGAACGCCGGCGCCACCGCCAGTTCGTCCCGGATCTCGGCGAGCATCCGGGCCAGTGGATGACCGTCGGAGGGCGGCGCGCCGTCGGCAACGGCGAGGCAGTCGGCGGCGATCTTCCGTACGTCGTCTGCCGCCTGTGCCAGATAGTCGATCTGCCAGTCGGCGGCGAACACCCACAGCAGTGTCCGGGTGGTTAGCCGCAGTTGCTCGGCCGTGTACTCCGGCGCGGTGAACGCGATCGACATCGCGATGCTGCTGAACAGGCCCGAATCAAAGGGGCGGCCGGAAAACAGGTCCTCGTGGCCGGCTCCGACCAGGTGCAGATCACGTTCGAGTCTGACAGCGAGCGCACAGATTCGTCCGTGGTCCGCCGCGCTGAGCAGGTCGTCGCCGGCGACCGATATGTGCCTGGTCGACGTCATGGAATTGGGGAGCGATCGCGGGGCACCAGTGTGAGCTGGTTGGCGCGGGGCTTCAACGAGGCACCGAGCCGTGGCCTGAGATCGGCTGCCTTGCCCAGCCGGAACCGGAACCGGCTCAGGAGCGTGGCCATGATAATCGGCGCCTCAAGCAGGAACAGGTACTGCCCGATGCACTGATGCGGGCCGCCCCCGAAGGGAAAGTAGCTGTAGCGATACTGCCGCTTCGGTCGATCGGGGGAGAACCGCTCTGGATCAAACGCCTCCGGACGTTCCCAGAACGCCTCCATTCGCTGTGTCACGTAGGGACTGACCAGGATGGTCGCTCCGGCCTCAAGCCGCACACCGCCCAAGACCTGCTCTCGGACGGCGGTGCGTGGGATCATCCACCCGGCGGGCCAGAGACGCAGCAGTTCGTCCAACACCATTCGGCTGTAGCGCAGCTCCGCGAGGCTGGTCCGGTCCACCGGTCCACTCCCGACCACCTGGTCGACCTCGGCGTAGAGCCGAGCGGCTACCTCGGGGTGCGCTTCGAGGACCGGCCACAGCCAGGACAGGACGGCGATTGTCGTTTCCGTGGCGGTGGAGAACATGGCGACGACGTCGCCACGGATCTGCGCCTCACCGGGATCGGTGCCGTCCTGACGCGGCCGGCACAACGCGGCGATGATGTCGTCGCCGTCATCTGGCTCCCGGCGCGCCTTCCGGATGATCGGCAGGATCACCTCGTCGATGCGCCGCACGGCGTCGTGAAAGGCCCGATCGCCGGGCATGCGAATGTTGTAGGGCACGCGCGGAGCGAGCAGGCGAGGGATCATCGTCGTGGTGATGGTCTCCAGGCCGACGTTGATCTGCAACGCATCCTCGACGGAGATCTTCCGGCCGAACAGGACCCGCGTGGTAGCCCGGCACACGATTTGCGACATCAGGGCAGCGACGTCGACCGGCTCCCCCGTACGCGCCGGCTCGTCGAACGCGTCGACCGCCTCACCGATCGCCCCCGCCATCCGGTCGACCAGCGTCTCGACCCGCTTCGCGGTGAAGAGCGGTTGCAGGGTTTCGCGGCTGGACTCCCACAACGCTCCCTCGGTGACGAGGATCGCGTCTCCGACCGCTCTGCGGATAGGTCGCCAGAGCAGGCTCTCACCGTCGCGGATGTAACTGTTCGTGTCCCGCAGGATCTGCACCAGGTGGTCAGGATGCGTAACCAGGTACGGGTGGAAGGTGCCGAGGTTCAACCGCACGATCTCACCGCTGTACCGGTTCCCGAAGTCGACGAGCGCTGCCATCGGGTCCCGAAGCAGGCGCGGTAACGCGTGGTGTAGGGGGATCGACCTAGCCCGGCCTGCGATGGCATCCGCCCCAGGCATGAGCACCTCCACGATTTCTCATCCATCTGCTAGAGCGAGGTCGGCTGCGGCCTTGTAGGACTCGTGAAGTACGGCTAGACGATCATCCCACGCGCGGACCCGCAACTCCAGGCTCATCGATCAAACTCCAGGCCCATCGATCATCTTCGTCGGAGCGCGCTCCTCTCGGCCCAGCGCACCTGCAGCGCGGCCTCGGTGTCACCGTCCTCGAGGAGGATGCCGACCAGGGCACCGCGCGACCGATCGGTGTGCGACCAGCCCAACAACGTACCGGTCGACATCACCGGACGCCTCCGCCAACTGCTCCCGCAGGTCACGCTGGGAACCGCCGGCTGCGGAAAGCGACGATCCCGGTCGCGGGTCAGCGTTCGCTGACCCGCTCGGCGATCGCCCGGCCCAGCTCCGCCGTCGTCCCGGTTCCGTGCAGGTCGGGGGTCAGGGGCGCTTGTCCGGGCCCGTACGCCAGGACGTCCTCGACCGCGCCGAGCAGGTGGGCGGCGGCCTCGGGGTGGCCGAGGTGCTCGAGCATCATCGAGCCGCACCAGATCTGGCCGATCGGGTTGGCGATGCCTTTGCCTGCGATGTCGGGGGCGGAGCCGTGCACGGGCTCGAAGAGGCTCGGGTGATCACCCTCGGGGTTGATGTTGGCGCTCGGGGCGATGCCGAGCGTGCCGGTGCAGGCCGGGCCGAGGTCGGAAAGGATGTCGCCGAACAGGTTGCTGGCCACGACCACGTCGAACCACTCCGGATGGAGCACGAACTGCGCCGCGAGCGCGTCGATGTGGAACTTGTCGAGGCGGACGTCGGGGAACTGCTCGCCCATCGCGGCGACCCGCTCGTCCCAGTACGGCATGGAGATGGAGATGCCATTGCTCTTGGTGGCGGACGTCAGGTGCCGTTTCGGCCGGCGGCTCGCCTGCTCGAAGGCGAAGCGCAGGACACGGTCGACACCGACGCGGGTCATGATCGTCTCCTGCAGGACTGTCTCCCGGTCGGTGCCCTCGAAGATCCGCCCGCCCACACTGGAGTACTCGCCCTCGGTGTTCTCCCGGACGACGACGAAGTCGATGTCGCCCGGTTCCCGGCCGGCCAGGGGGCTGCGGACCCCGGGCATGAGCCGGCAGGGGCGCAGGTTCACGTACTGGTCGAAGACCCGCCGGAACTGCAGGAGGCTGCCCCAGAGCGAGACATGATCGGGTACGACCGCCGGCCAGCCGACCGCGCCGAAGTAGATGGCGTCGTAGCCGCGCAGCGTCTGCGCCCAGTCGGGTGGCAGCATCGTTCCGTGCCGCTGCCAGTAGTCGGCGCTGGCAAAGTCGAAGCTTTCGAACGTGAGCGTCAGGCCGAAGCGGTCGGCGGTGGCGTGCAGCGCGTCGAGGCCGGCGGGGACGACCTCCTTGCCGATGCCGTCGCCGGGAATGACCGCGACCCGGTGTGTGGTCACGGCGCCTCCCGCAGCGCCGCGAGGCCGCCCTGGGAGTCCTCGATGGCCAGGCGCTCCGCGGTGGCGGAGTCGCCCGCGCGCAGCGCCCGGACCAGGGCACGATGGCTGGCGTATCGCTCCAGGCCGAACGTGTCGTCCTCCGCCACCCGTTGCAGCAGCAGCTCGCGGCGCTGGGGGCGGGAGAACACGCGGCTCTGCTCGAGCATCCGGACCAGCACCGGGTTGTGCGCGCAGGCGCTGACCGTGTCGTTGAACTGCTGCATGGTGTCGAACAGCTCGGTGAGGTGCCGCTCCACCGGCCGGCCCTGCGCACTCCGCTCCTTGAGCAGGATGAGCAGGTCGTCGGCGCGGTCGAGGATGGCGTCCAGCGCGTCGAGCTGGTCTGCGGTGGCGTGTCGGGCGGCGAAGCGGGCGACGAGGCCGCGCAGGCCGACCTCCACCTCCGCGAGGTCGTCGATGGCGGCGTCGCGGATGGCGGCGACCAGCACGGTACGCGGCCCGATCCGCTCGATCAGCCCGTCGAGTTCCAGCCGGCGCAGGGCCTCGCGGACCGGTGTCGGGCTGACCGCGAGCCGCTCGGCCATGCCTCGCTCGGTCACCTTCTCCCCCGGCGCGAGCTCGCCGGTGGCGATCGCGGTGCGAACTTGACGGTACGCCTGATCGGCGAGCGTCCCGGCTGTCGTCATGGGTGGCACTCTAGCGCAAGAGATAGCAAGCCTGTTTGCAACTGTTGACGAGTTTGCTACAGCAATTTAACGTGACCGGGGACACAAGGAGGTGGACGGGTGTCCCACCGGCGGATCACGTTCTTCATCGCCCTCGCGCTGTTCGCGCAGGAGTCGACGTGGAACTTCTATGACAATCAGGTGCCCGTCCTGCTGCGCGAGCACGTGGCGAGCGCGGCGCTCGTGGGCGCGCTGATGGGGATGGACAACCTGCTGGGGATCTTCATCCAGCCCTGGATCGGCAACCGGTCGGACAACACCCGGACCCGGTGGGGGCGGCGGATCCCGTACCTCGCGGTGGGCATGCCGCTGGCCGCGCTGGTCTTCGTGCTGCTGCCGTGGACCACGTCGCTGGTCACGCTGGTCGTGGTGATGTTCTGTTACGCGCTGATCGCCAACTCCACCCGGCCGCTGGCCGAGTCGCTGGTGCCGGACTTCCTGCCCCCGGAACGGCGCAGCCGGGCGAACGCCGCCGTGAAGATCGCGACCGCGCTGACCATCATCGTCGCGTCGCTGATCAGCCTGCTCGTAGTGGACGAGCATCCGAACGCGGCCTTCGTCATCCCGTCGGTGATCATGCTGGCCGCGACGGTCGTGCTGCTCGCCAACGTGCGCGACAGCGGGTCGAGGGCCTACCAAGCCGCGGTCGCCGAGGATGCGTCCGCCGGTCCCGCCCCGGCCAGCCTCCCGCTGCGGCAGATCGTCGCCGGCCTGGTCACCGACCAGGACCGCCGCCGGCTACTGCTGCTGCTGACCGTCCTGCTCTTCGGCGGGGCGTGGTTCGCCTCACGGTCGCTGATCACCCCGTACGGCATGGAGGCCCTGGGCCTGACCCGCGGCGAGGCAGGCGGGCTCACCCTGCCCAGCGGCATCGTCTACGTGGCTGCCGCCTATCCGGCCGCGCTGCTGGCCGAGCGCTTCGGACTGCTGCGGACCATCGCCGGGGGCATGACCGTCTTCGCCGTCGCGCTGGCGGCGGGCACCGTCGTGCAGACCGCCACCGGTACGGTCGTCGCGTTCTGCGTGGCCTCCGCCGGCGCCGCCGCCTTCACGATCAACGCGGCGGTCGCACTGTGGAACCTGGCGCCGTCCAGCCGGGTGTTCGGCGCCTACACCGGTCTGTACGCGGTCACCTGGTACCTGGGCGGCTTCGGCGGCCCCGCTGTGATCGGCGCGGTGGTCGACCTCGTCGGCTGGGACGGGATGCTGCTCTACATCGCCGTGCTCGCCATGCTCGCCGTCCTCGTCGTCGTACGCCTCGGACGCCTGCAGCGTCTGCACCGGGCCACCCCGGCCGTCACCCTCACCGAAAGCAAGTGATGTCAACCATCCTCATCACCACTGACTACCTCGCCCCCGGCGACGAGGTGGACACCTACCTGACCGGCCTCGGCTTCACGACCCGGCACGACCCCATGCGGGGACCACGCCGGCCGGAGCGGCTGATCGCGGCCCTGGCCGGCGTCGAGGGGGCGCTGATCGCCAACGAGCCGATGACCGCGGAGGTACTGCGCCAGGCATCGGACCTGCGCGCCGTCGTGCGTACCGGCGTCGGGTACGACTCCGTCGACGTGGCGGCGGCTGGCCGGCTCGGAATCAGCGTGAGCAACCTGCCCGGGATCAACGCCAACGCGGTGGCCGAGTACACCATCGGGTTGCTGCTCACCCAGGCCCGGTGCCTGGTGCCGACGGCCGCCGGGGTGGCCTCCGGCGGCTGGCCCCGCACCGACGGCCACGAACTGCGCGGCAAGACGCTCGGCCTGATCGGGCGGGGCGCGGTGGCCCGGCACGTGGCGCCGCTCGCCGCCGCCTTCGGCATGACGGTGCTGTGCACCGGCAGCCTGCCCGTGCCGGTCATCCGAGTTCCGCTCGACCAGTTGCTGCGGGACTCCGACTTCGTGTCGGTGCACACCTCGCTGACCCCGCTCACCCACCACCTCATCGGCGCCGAAGCGCTGGCCCGGATGAAGCCGGGCGCGCACCTGATCAATACGGCGCGCGGGCCGATCGTCGACGAGACCGCCCTGGTCGAGGCCGTCCGGTCCGGCCGGCTGGCCGGCGCGGCCCTCGACGTCGTGGACGTGGAGCCACTGCCGGTCGACAGCATCCTGCGCGGCGTCGACGGCATCACGGTCTACTCGCACATGGCCGGGCAGACTGCCGAGGCCCGGCTGGCCGCGGGGATGGCCGGCGCCAAGGAACTCGTCGCCGCCCTCGACGGCCGGCCCGCCCACTCGCTCACCGAACCGAAGGAGCCGGCGTGACCACCAGGACAGCGGACGCGGATGTGATGGTGATCGGCGCGGGCCTGGCCGGGCTGGTGGCCACCGCTGAACTCGTCGCTGCCGGCCGGTCCGTCCTGCTGCTCGACCAGGAGCCCGAGCAGAGCCTCGGCGGCCAGGCGTTCTGGTCGTTCGGCGGACTGTTCCTGGTCGACTCGCCCGAGCAGCGCCGGATGGGCATCCGCGACTCGCACGAACTCGCCTGGCAGGACTGGCAGGGCAGCGCCGGGTTCGACCGACCCGAGGACGCCTGGCCACGGCGCTGGGCCGAGGCGTACGTCGACTTCGCCGCCGGCGAGAAACGCGGCTGGCTGCGGGGTCTCGGCATCAGGCTGTTCCCGATCGTCGGCTGGGCCGAGCGCGGGGGCTACGACGCCACCGGGCACGGCAACTCGGTGCCCCGCTTCCACGTCACCTGGGGTACGGGCCCGGGCGTTCTCGAACCCTTCATCGCGACCGTGCGGGAGGCGGCCGGACGCGGCCTCGTCCGGTTCGCCTTCCGGCACCGGGTCGACGCGCTGACCACCAGCGGCGGCGCCGTGGTGGGCGCCTCGGGCCGCGTCCTGGAACCGAGCGAGGCCGCCCGCGGCACCGCCAGCTCACGGGAGGAGACCGGCGACTTCGCCTACACCGCGCAGGCCGTCATCGTCACCTCCGGCGGCATCGGCGGCAACCACGACCTGGTCCGCCGCAACTGGCCGGAACGGCTCGGCACCCCGCCCGCACACATGATCAGCGGCGTACCCGCCCATGTGGACGGCCGGATGCTGACCATCACGCAGGACGCCGGCGGTGCCGTGATCAATCCCGACCGGATGTGGCACTACGTCGAGGGCATCCAGAACTGGAACCCGGTCTGGGACGCGCACGGCATCCGCATCCTGCCCGGGCCGTCCTCCGTCTGGCTCGACGCGCGCGGACGCCGGCTGCCGGTGCCGCTCTACCCCGGATTCGACACCCTCGGCACGCTCACCCACCTGCGCACCACCGGCCACGACCACAGCTGGTTCGTACTCACCCAGAAGATCATCGAGAAGGAGTTCGCGCTCTCCGGCTCGGAGCAGAACCCGGACCTGACCGGCCGCAGCGTCCGGCAGGTATTCGGCCGGCTCCGTGCCGGCGCGCCGGCACCGGTGGAGGCCTTCAAGCGGCACGGCGCCGACTTCGTCGTGGCCGACCGGCTGGACGAGCTGGTGAAGGGCATGAACGCGCTCACCGGCGAGCCACTGCTGGACCCGCTCGACATCCGGCGCACGATCGAGGCCCGCGACCGGCAACTGACCAACAGCTTCAGCAAGGACATGCAGATCGCGGCCATCCGCAACTTCCGCAACTACCGGGGCGACCGGCTCATGCGTACCGCGGCGCCGCACCGGTTCCTCGACCCGAAGGCCGGGCCACTGATCGCCGTACGCCTGCACGTACTCACCCGCAAGACCCTGGGCGGCCTGCACACCGACCTCGACGGCCGGGTGCTGGACGGAGCCGGGCAGCCGGTGCCCGGGCTCTACGCCGCCGGCGAGGCCAGCGGATTCGGCGGTGGCGGCATGCATGGCTACCGCGCGCTGGAAGGCACCTTCCTGGGCGGCTGTCTCTTCTCCGGACGCCGGGCAGGCCGCGCCGTGGCCACCGCCGTCGCATGACCGGCCCGTACCCGCGAAAGAAGGAAACCGTGACCCGCGACTCCGTACACATTCTCGTGCCCTCCGGCATGCTCGGCTCCGGGTTCCCGCCCGAGATCGTCGACCGTGGACTGGACCTCGGCGCCGACGTCATCGCCGTGGACGGCGGGTCCACCGACTCCGGCCCGTACTATCTGGGCACCGGCACGGCCAAGACCACCGCCGCGGCCGTGGCCCGCGACCTGCGCCTGCTGCTGCGGGCGGCGGCGAAGGCGCGCATCCCGCTGATCGTCGGCTCGTGCGGCACCAGCGGCACCGACTCCGGCGTGGACTGGGTCGCCGGGATCGCCCGCGGCATCCTGGCCGAGGAGGGGCTGGAACTGCGGGTCGCCACCATCTACAGCGAGCAGCAGGCCACCGACCTCAAGGAATACCTCGGCCAGGGCCGGATCCATCCACTCCCGCCGGCCGGCGACCTCGACCCGGCGACGCTGGAGAGCTGCCGGCACATCGTCGCGATGATGGGCCACGAGCCGATCACGGAAGCGCTGGCGGGCGGGGCCGACGTGGTGCTGGCCGGGCGCGCCACCGACACGGCCGTCGCCGCCGCGTTCCCGCTCATGGCGGGCATGCCGGCCGGCCCGACCTGGCACGCCGCCAAGATCGTCGAGTGTGGCGCGCAGTGCACCACGAACCCGCGTTCCAGCGGGGTCTTCGCCACCATCGACGCCACCGGCTTCACCATCGAGCCGCTCGACCCGGCCGTCGCCTGCACGCCCACCTCGGTCGCGGCGCACATGCTCTACGAGACCGCGGACCCGTTCTCGATGCGGGAGCCGGCCGGCACGCTGATGGTCGCCGACGCCACCTACCGGGCCCTCGACGAGCGACGGGTACGCGTGGAGGGCTCCCGGTTCGAGCCGGCCCCGTACACGAACAAGCTCGAGGGCGCCCGGATCACCGGCTACGAGACGATGTCGTTCACCGCCATCCGCGACCCGCACATCCTCGGCCAGATCACCACCTGGGCGCAGCTCCTGCGCCGGGTCACCGTCGAGCGGGTCGCCCAGACGCTCGGGCTGGGCACCGACGACTACGCCTTCGACATCCGTCTCTACGGCTACGACGCCGTGCTGGAGGCCAAGGACCCGGACACCCGGCCGCCCCGCGAGGTCGGCGTGATGCTCCTGGTCAGCGCCGCGGATCAGCAGACGGCCACCGCCATCGCGAAGATTGCCAATCCGCTGATGCTGCACCTGCCCACGCCCGACATGGACTACCTGCCCAGCCTCGCGTTCCCCTTCTCCCCCGCGGAGACCGAGCGCGGGGCGGCGTACGAGTTCGTCCTCAACCACGTCGTCGACGTGGACTCGCCCACCAGTCTGTTCCGCATCCACCTCCCGGAGGGCAGCGATGTCCGGTAACGCCAGTCCCCGTACCGTCGTCGACCTCGCGCTGGAGGTCCGGTCGAAGAACGCCGGCCCGTTCTGGGTGACGATGGAGCTGTTCATGCGCGACGCTGCCGGGTACGCCGTGGTGGCCGACCCCGGCTTCCTGGACGCGACGGTGATCGCCCGCCTCTACGGCGTACCGGCTGACACCATCCGCATCTTCCGGATACCCGAGCTGAACGTCGTCAAGATCTCGTTCCCGCGTCCCGTGGCGCAGGGCAGCCTGCGCGACCGCGACATCCACGCAGGGCAGCATCACGTCCCCCTCGCGCTGCTGCCGCTGCCGGAGCGGTTCTGACGGTGAGGCTGGCCGGGTCGGCCCGTACGTGATGAGCTGATGGCTGGCGGCAGTGGATGTGACCCTTGCGCCAAACTGGCTTCGGCTCCGCCTGAACCGGACAGGGCCTTTCTGTAGTTCGTCGCCCTCGCGACCCGCCGCCCGATCGACCTGCTACCTGACCGGGAAACGGCCACGCTCGCCGGCTGGCTGGCCAACCGTCCGCAGATCCAGGTCGTCTGCCGCGTCGGCCGCATGGTGCAGCGCCGTTGGTTCGTCGCTCTCACGTTCCGGACACGGATCGGCGCTCTCATCGGGTTGATCAGGGCGACACGGGACCTGGGTCGTCCGCCAACAGTGCGGATTCCAGGTCGTTGAGCAGGGCATGCACAGGGGCCCAGCACATCCGAACGGTGTCCAGGTCCGGCACCAGCCCGTACTGCGCCTGGTGGCGGGGGTGGACGAAATTGCGGTAGTCGCGCACCTTTTCCATGAAGTCCTTGGCATCCGTCTGGATCCACCGCCGCTGGTGGGCGTGATCCAACAGGAGATGCAGACCCACACGGTCGATGGGGATCCGGCGGCCCCGCCGATCGACGAGGCCCCTCGCCCGGGCCCCCGTATCGTGCCGCACGACGATCGAATGAAGCAGGCCTTCCACGAAGCTACCGATACCGATGATTGCCAACGCGAACGCGCCATTGCTCTGGCAGATCGACGCCTCGTCCGCACGAGCCATGAGGATGCCGACGGTGTTGTCGTCACCGTGCCCGGTGAGTCGTCCTATCCGCTGTCGGAGATCTGGCGGCTGCCCGTACAAGGGAGCGTCGCCCGCCTGATCCAACTGCCCGAGTACCGGACGGCCACCGACGTAGGTGACGGTCAGCCGCTCGGGAGCCAGGATCCGGTTGAGTTCCTCGGCAACTGGCTCTGCCGACTCGAGCCCTCCGTCGTATTCGAGCGGGTCGCAGATCCGGCAGAGCAGCCGGTCGAGCGCCGCGCTGTCGTCGGCGCGCGCGACCAGCATCTCGGTGAGCCAGGGCAACCGTGGGGAGCCGTCGTACTGCGGATCGCCGGGCCAGCGAACCCGGTGGAGGAACCGTTCGGTCTGCGCTCCGGTCCGTTCGTACGGACCGTCGATGTCACAGATCAGGCGTGCTACCCGTTCGAGGGTCAGCGGGTCGACGACGAGCATCAGTAGGCCTCCCGGTCGGCGCGCTGCTGCGCAATCTCGAGTGCTTCGGTCAGACGTTGGATGATGACGGAGCCCCGCTTACGGAACCCGAGTTCGGTCATGGCCTCCTGCAGGCGTTCGTCCCGGTCCCGTTGAAGTTGGTCGCTCAGCAACCACGCGCTGAGCCGCACCAGCTGCTCCCGGGTGTACTCGGTGATCCGGAGGCCACTCGGGACCATCGGGCGCGGGCCGCGGCGGGAGGCCGGTGGCGCTGGCGGTGGCGGTGGGGCCGTCCGGGTCGGTTCCGCTGGGCGCGCCTGGAGCTTGCCTGCGCGGTCGGCCCGGTCGACCGCTTGCTTCCACCGAGCCACGAGCCGAGCCGTCTCACCGGCGGGATCCCCGTACCAGTCGGTCGACCAGATTCGGTGGAACTCCCAGCCGAGCCGCTCCAGATGCTGCTGACGCAGCCGGTCCCGGTCCCGGGCGCTGTGTGCCCGGTGGTACGTGTGGCCGTCGGTCTCCACCGCGAGCACCATTCGGCCAGGCTGCTCCGGGTGGGCCAGCGCCAGGTCTATCCGGTACCCGGACACGCCCCACTGCGGCACGGCGCGAATGCCCTGCTGCTGTACGGCATGCAGCACGCTGCGTTCGAGGCCGTTCAGCTCGACTCCGGTGTGCTGTCGCGCGCCGAGGTCACCGTCGAGCGCGACGAACTCGAGATAGCGGCGCAGCAGTTCGGGACCGCGGTTCTTCGTCGCCGTCGTCTGGCTCGGATCCATGTCGTGGTGCGAGAAGGCGCTGACCACCGTCATCCGGCTACGCGCCCGGGTCACCGCCACGTTCAGCCGCCGCTCGCCACCCTCCTGGTTCAGCGGCCCGAACCGCAGGGGAAGCCGCCCGTCCCGGGTCTTGGCGTAACCGATGCTCAGGATGATGGCATCCCGCTCGTCGCCCTGGACGTTCTCCAGACTCTTGACGAAGAAGCGCTGGCTCGCGGCACGGTCCTGCGAGAAGAAGTCGTCGAGCTGCTCGTGTTCCCGACGTCGGCTGCGCAGCGTCGCCTCGATCCGCAGCGCGTGCTTCTGTCCCATGGTGATGACGCCGAGGCTCTCGTCGGGCCGCTGCTCCGCATGCTCCAGGACCAGGTCGACGACCCGGTCGACCTCCTCCGGCGAGGAACCCTGGCCGGGTACGACCCGACCGTCCACCACCTCGTGCCGCAGCGGACTGTCGACCCGTACGCCGGGGAAGGTGACCAGGGACCGATCGTAGATCTCGACGTTCGAGAACGCGATCAACCGCTCGTCGCGGCTGCGGTAGTGCCAGGTCAGGCGGTACCGGTCCGAGATCAGGCCGCCCAGGACGTCGAGGACCGACTCGTAGTCGTCGAGGCTCTCCTCGACGAGATCCTCGTCGTCGCCCGACGCGGACTGTTGCGCCAACCGCCGGAAGAAGGGCGTAGGGGGTAACTGCTTCGGGTCCCCGGCCACCACGAGTTGACTGCCGCGCATGATCGAGGCGACGGCGTCGTGCGGCTCGATCTGGCTCGCCTCGTCGAAGATCACCATGTCGAACAGTTGCGCGGCGGGAAGGATGCGGCTGACCACGAGCGGCGACATGGCCCAGCACGGGAAGGCGGCGAGAAGCACCTCCGGCGCGTCGCCGAGCAGCCTCCGCAGCGGCAGGTGGCGGCTCTTCTTCGCCGCCTGTTGCCGTACCAGGGTGTTCTGGTCGGGGTGGGTGTCACGGACCTTGCGTAGATTGACAGCGACGTTGCGCCGGACCCGTGCGGCCGTCCTGCCGATGTGCTCCCCGTCCGTCACCCGGAAATCCTCGACCACGCTGGCATGCTGCTTGCCGACGAACTGGCCGAGGTACGGCACCCGCATCCGCATCTCGTCGAGAACCACCTGGAGCCAGGCGTACAGCAGCCTGTCGGCCGCCTCGGCGCTCGAAGCCTGCCGGCTGGCGAGATCGTTGAGCAGGTGCGTGAGCCCCAGTGCGCGGAGCCGCTCCTGCCGCTTGTTGAGTTCCGGCATCCGGAACAGGGTGTCGCGGTCGGCTGCCAGATCGGCCACGGTGCTGGACGCGCTGGTCGCCGGCCCGCGATCGAGGCCGTCGATACGCGCGCAGGCGGCGACCGCGGCGAGATGGTTGCGCACCTGGACGAAGGAGGACATGCAAAGGTCGGCACCGGCCAGCGCGGTCGGTGCGCCGTCCTTCCGGCTGAGCTTCTGCCACCGCTCCCGTTGGTCCATCGCGGCGACCAGACCTCGATAGATCTCGGAACGTTGCCGCGGCGCGGCCGGGCAGGTTCGCCGCAGTTCGCGGCGCAGCCGCATCCGGCGCAGCAGGCCGATCGGTTCCGGCCGGCGCGGCCGGAGCCGCCTCGGCGCGACGGCGTACACGAAGTCGTCCAGGCCCGGGCCGAAGACATCGGCACCGTAGCTGGCGATGCTGCGATCCACCTTGCCGAGCAGGTCGAACAGCTCCGTCCAGGCGGCGAGGTCGTCGGGGACGTCCAGCCCGGCCCGGTCGACGAGTTCCCGAATCTGCTGTTGCGCGTCCTGTAGCGCGCCAGCGGCGAGTTGGTCGAGGTGCACCAGAACTCCGGCGACGTCGTCGGGAGTGCGGATCGCGGCCTTCGCCCAGGGCGACTCCCCGCGCCAGATCCGCAGGCCACCGCTGTCCACGTACGCCCGGAGGTCTTCCCGCGCCATCTCGATGGCGTTCCGGTCCAGCTGGCGCAGGTTGGATGCCCGCAGGTTGTAGCGGCTCACGTCGTAGGTCGGCAGGGCGAGCAGCTTCTCGATGACCTGGAATGCGCTGAGGCCCCAGGGCTGCCGGACCTCGTGCAGTTCGGCCGGGTGCCGCTGCGCGGCGTGGCGACGGTTCCGCAGCCGGTGGTGCAGTTCGGTGGCCTCGACCGGAGGCTCGGCTCCGGCCTGGGCCAGGACCTTCGCGATGCGCTCGGCCACCCGACGCTTGCTGATCTTGCGGTCGTGCAGGTCGAACACGAGGTTGTCGAGCCCGACGTCCCCGAGCCGGTTCATCACCGCTTCGATGGCGGCCCGCTTCTCGGAGACGAACAGCACGCTACGGCCCATCGCCGCCATGAAGGCGATGATGTTGGCGATCGTCTGGCTCTTGCCGGTGCCGGGTGGCCCCTCGATCACCACGTGCCGTCCGGCGAGCACGGCGTCGATGACACGCTGCTGCGACGAGTCCGCGTCGTGGACCAGGAACTCGTTAGCCGGGTCGATCCGATCGGCGCTGGAACTCGGCTCGGATGCGGGCTGGGTACGCAACCCCTGTCGGGCGGTCTGGTCTCCCGCCATCGCCCCGATCACGGGGTGGAGCGCCAGCAGTTCGGCCGAGTTTCGCAGGTCCTCGACCATGGGCAGCTTGTCGAAGCTGAAGACGCCGGCGAGCACCGCCGGTTCGAGCTGGAGGACGAGGCCACTGGGCGCAACCGCTTTGGCGATCAGCTCGTACGCGGTGTTCAGCTGCCGCCTCGGATCGGAGGTCTCGGCCAGCATCGCGGTCAGCCGGTCGCCGAGCGCGCTGATGTCCGCCTCCACGCCGTACTGTCGTTCGAGCGCGTAGAGCAGGACGGGGTTGATCTCGGGCGCCTCGGGCAGCTCCAGCGTGAAGTCGTTCTCGGTGGCGGTCCGGCTCTCCAACGCCATTTGATGCAAGATCAGGGGCGCCCGAAGCGGTTGCATCGGCACCGAGCCCCGGGTGTACGACCCGACCATGCAGACAAGCCCGCGGGCTACCCATCCGGCCTGGATACCCTGCTCCTCCTCCAACTCGACCAGTTTGCGCCGAAGTCCGCGGGCCGTCGTGCAGGCGGCATTGTGCCGGCCCTGGTCCGGAAAGAGTGCCCGCAGCCGCACTTTCTGCCCGCGCAGCAGGTCGACGATCCCGTCTTCGACCGCTCCGGCGAGGTCGAGCGTGCTGGCCTGCCGCTCCTTGAAGTAGAGCAGCGTGTTTCGGGGGCCGAAGTCGATCAGTCGATCCGCCCACCGACTCGCGGCCTGCCGGACGATGCTGAGCGCATCCGGTTGATCAAACATCATCTCGTCTCCGTCTGATGTGATGTGGTGTGCGCAGGAATCCCGCCGGACCGCCGGCGGAGGCAAAGCCCTCCAGAATAGGGCTTCGGAAAGGCTCGTCAATACGCTTGTTTCCGACAGTGGGATGTGATGGTCCCGGTCGCGAACGGCACTCACGGATTCGGTTGTGTCAGCCGTTCGAGCAGGATGCCGACGTCGTGGTGCCAGGCGTGGAGTTCGGCGAGGGTCGGCGCCAACTCGTACGTGTGGTGGTGCATGGCCCGGGAGAGCCCGTGCCATGCGGTACGGGCGAGCTGAGCCGTCGGAGCCCCCGCGAAGGACGGCAGCGCCAGGAGCTGGTGCCGCATCGGACAACCCGCGACGGTCGGAGCGGCCCGGTCCCAGTAGCGGCGTAGTCCCTTTTCCAGGGCGAGTCGGGTGAGGCAGGCGCAGCCGCGCTGCCAACACCGGCGCATGCTCGGTCTGGGCCCCACGAGCAGGCCGGCTGCCTCGTCGAGAAGCTGCTGCGGAGTCATGGCCGGCTCAACCTCCGCACTAAGCGCCGCGCGTCGTCGACCAGGGTGATAAGGCTGGCGGTGGGACCGCCGTGCGTGCCGGTGTTCGCGGCGCGGACCACCCGGGTCGCGGCGGAGTCGATCCGATTCAGCTCCGCGTTCACCTCGTCGAGACGCTTGCGGTCGCCGAGCAGGGCCAGCGCGAGCGTCGGCCGCAGACCCTGTGCCTCGCCGATCGCGGCTTCGATGTCGGCGATGGAGGTGCCGGTACGGAAGCCCCGGATCCGGATCCGCTCGTGGCAGGCGTACTCGATCGCGTCCCGGACCAGGTTGCAGACGACGGTCGTTTGCACCGTACCGGCCATCTCCTCGTCACAGGCGATGGCCCGGGCGTCGTCCAGGTAGCGCTGGGCGGGGTCGCCGCCACCGGTGACGGTGACATGTGACCGGGCGAGTCGGCTGACCGCCAGGATCCGGGCATCGAGCTGGAGGTGCCGCACAGCGGCGGGGAGTCGGTCGTCATGGGTGAAGACGATGACCTGCCGGTGCTTCGCGACGGCGGCGAACACCTGGGCGAGACCGTAGACCTTTGCCGGGTCCATGGACTGCACCGGATCGTCGATGACGAGGAACCGGAACGGGCTCTCCGGCATCGTGGCGCGCGGAAGGAAGAGTGCCAGGGCGAGGGAGTGCAGCTCACCCTGGCTCATCACACCGAGGGCAGCACCGGATACTCCGTCGACCTGCACGTCGAGGTCGACCCGCCGGGCGTTGCCGGTCCCCGCGAGCCTGATCGCGCCAAGTTGGACATTGCTGTCCTGGCGCAGGGTGTTCCAGATGCTGGTGGCCTCGGCGGCGACCGGGGCCAGCTTGTCGTCGCGGATCTTCGCCCCGATCGTCTGAAGTTCACCGACCGCCGTCTTCAAGGCCCTGAACATGTCGGCGGCGTGCCGGCTGGCGCGCTCGGTCTCTGTCCAGCTCCGGATCTGGTCGGCAACCGGCTGCCACGCCTGCCGGCGACGCTCCAGCGCCGCGCGGGCGGCGGCCTGCGCCGGCGCCAGGGCGCCGAGCAGCGTACCGAACGTCCTGGTCGCCGACGCGGCGATCGCGCCGGGGTCGGCTGTGCCGAGCAGCTTGTCCCAGCTCTGCCAGGCTGCCCGGAGGTCGGCGGTACTGACCTGCTCCGGACCGAGGTCGAGGGCGAGCGCGGGAGGTGCTGCGGGCACCGCGCGGCGCAGTGCCGCTCGTGCCTCGCGCTCGGCACGGTACGCGGCCTCGAGTTGCTCCGCTCGCTGGGTGAGCCGGTGCAGTTGGGCCTGCGCGTCGGCGGCCCAGGCCTCGTCCAGGGTGCGACCCCCGCACACCGGGCAAGGCTGGTCGGGATGGGCGGCGTGGTGCTTCAGCGCGTCGCGGAGCAGCCCGGCGAGTGCCCTGGCCTCGTCGACCGGAGTGCCAGCGAGGTCGTCGATCTGGCGCAGTGCGTCGCGGAGCCGCTCGACCCGGTCGGAGACTTCGTCCCGGTCGGGTAGGTGCAGCAGGTCAAGCTGACGCAGCGGTACGACGATCGCGTCCTCGGCGGCCTCGGCGCTGGTCGTCAGGGCTTCAAGTTGGTCAAGGTCGGCGGTCCGGCCGGCAAGAGCCTGCTCGGCGAGCCGGGCGCGCGGATCCGGGTGCTCGGCGAGCACAACCCGCAGTGTCGGAAGGCTCTCCCCGGCCTGCTTCCGCTGCTGGTCCATGTTCCGGCGGGCAGCCTTCAGCATGGTCTCGATCTCGACGAGCCGACCGAGGCCGAGAATGCGTTGCAGCGAGTCGTACATTTCGCTGGGCCTGCCCCCGATGAGCCCACCGAGTTCGGAGTAGGAGAGGAAGGGGCGGTAGAGCTCCAGCGGCCTGTCCCAGCCGAGATCGGCGACGGACTGGCGGCGCCGGCCGTGAGCCTGGAGGAAGGTGGTGCCGTCGCCCAGGCCGGCGTCGCCGGGCCAGTGGCACTCCACCAGGGCACCGTCGCGCTGCCCTTCCACCCCGAGGCGTACCCGGATCCGGGATTCGCCGCTGGCGTGCAGGTTGCGCCAGCCCTGCTGCCAGATGCTGCTGCGGCCGGCCCAGCGCTTGTTGTCACCGGTGAGGGCGAACTCGGCGGCTTCGGCGAAGCTCGACTTGCCGGAACCGTTGCGGCCGGTGACGATCGTCAGCCCTGGTCCGGGGTGGAGGTTCAGGGTGGCGGTGGGTCCGATGCCACGGAACCCGGTCACCTCGATGCTGGCGAGATAGGTGCCGATCGGCTCGGCGGGCTCGCCGTCCGCTTCGGGCGCCCGGGGTCGCCGCGGCGTTATCCCGCCTAGAACAGCGCCAAGTTCCTCCTCGCCGAGCAGGGCGGCGACGATGAGGTTCTCGGCGGTCGTGGGCAGGGCTGCCTGGTCGAGGTGATCGAGGATGAACTGGTCGACGGTGGTGTGTGGGTCGGCTGTCATGTCGTGCCTCCTCATCACGTGGGTGGGGTGACGGGCCGCATCACCGGCGGTGGCCGGCGGTGATGCGGCATCCCGTCCTGAGGTGCCGTCAGGGGTACTCGGACCGACCGGAGCTACCGGCCCCGGATCTTGCGCCCGCTCTCCGAGTCGGGGTAGAGGATGGCGTCGGCGACTCGGCCGCCGGAGTCCTTGGCGCCGCCGCCGAAGTTGAGGACGCCGGCCGCGTTGGCGCTGGCGGCCACGCCGTCCCAGTACCGGGCCTCCCGCTCCCACCGGACGCCCGCCAGCAGGTCGGACAGGTCCGCGTCGGCCAGCGGGAGGCCGGTGGTGGCCCAGCCGGTGGCCTGGTGTGCGGCGATGCCGATCCCGGCCAGCACCGCCGGGGCGGAGGCGGCGGACCGGCCGGCGAGCTGCGGGTGGAGCTGGGTGAGCAGTCCGGACAGCAGCGGTACGACCCGCCGCCGCACCTGCTCGGCGGTCAAGCCAGCGGGAAGGTCGTCGGCCCGGACGGTGGCCGACGAGAGCGCCAGCCCGGGTCGGCCGTAGATGGTGGTGACGACGAGGACCCGCAGCGCGGAGAGCGTGACCAGTTCCGGGTCGGTCTTGGTGAGCTGCCGCTTGCGAGACTGGACGAGCCTGGTGAACGGGACCATCTCGCCGTCGTGCTCGACCTTGACCGCCTCGGCGACCCGGTGCGCGAGCTGGGTGCCGAAGTCCCGCTGGTCCATGGACATGGCGAGGTTCTTGTCGACCGAGACGCCCTCGACGTTGCGGTCGTAGAAGATCTGCCGGGCGTCCTCGACGCCGAGTCCCCAGTAGAGCTCGAACGGCAGCCGGACGGTGTTGAGCTGCTGATAGGTCGTGCCGTACCGGTCGGGGTCGTCGTAGAGCTCGTGCAGGGCGGTCACCTGGGTCTCGCCGTCGATCGCGACGACCGGCGATCCGGCGAGCAGGGTGATGCGCCGGATGCCGCTGCCAGGGACAAGTTCGTCGCTGACCGCGCCGGGGTCGTCGGCGAGCCAGAGCGTGATCGGCGGGGTCGACCAGCCGGAGCCGAAGTCTCCGTTGATGCCGGAGGCGATGTAGCGGGCGTAGCTGGCGACGTTGCGCCCCTTCTGGCTGGCCTTCAGGGTGCGCTGCACCAGGGAGCGAATCTCCGCGTGGCGGCGGATCGCCCCCGGCGAGAACTTCATCGCCCGCCTGTCCTCCTCGACCTTCGGCGACGGGACGAGCTGAAGAAGCGCCGGCAGCCCGATCGTGCCGACCACCGCGTCGGCGCGGAACGGGGTGACGGTGAGCTGGATGCCTTCGACGGCAGCGGTGGGCATGGTGATGGACACGAAGGGTCCTCCAGAGGCGGGGGTGAACAGGCCTGTCCGGTACGCGGACAGGGGAGATCAGCGGCGACCGAGCGGGGAGCCCAGTCTGCCGTCACTGAAAACACCGTAGCACCACTGTCAAATGAAAGCACTGTCAAAGCGTTTACACGCTTCCGAGGTCGTGTAAGGTGTGCGAACGAGCAGTGCAGACGACCGAACAGGACGCCCATGCCACAGTCCAGCCAGGTGACCGCCGCCGAGATCTCCCGGCTGGCCGGCGTCACCCGTGCCACCGTGAGCAACTGGCGTCGGCGTCACCCGGACTTCCCCGCGCCGACGGGCGGAACGGAGACGAGCCCGGCGTACGACCTGGCGGCGGTCCGGGCCTGGCTCGCCGCACGCGGTCAACTGCCCGCAGCGTCCTCGGCCGACGACCTGCGCACCGCCCTGCGTGCCTCCGCATCCGACGTCGCACACCGCAGCACACTCCTCCCGCTCGTCGTCGCCGTGAGTCGCGTTGCCGACACAGTGCGGAAAGCCGCCGAACTTACCGATGACCGGCTACCCGGATGGGCAGAGCGGACAGCCCGGTCGCACGCCGCAGGCATCCCCGGCACCGGAAATCTGACCTACCACGCCAGCGAGGTCGGGCTACTTCGCGCGCTGCTGCGCTGCATCGCCGAAGAGGGGCCGGCGCGGACGCTGGACGTGCTCGCCGAGGGCGATCTCAACGACCCCAAGGCGAGTGGTCAGTACCTGACCCCGCAGCCGGTGGCCGACCTGATCGCCGACCTCCTCGCCGGCCCTGGCGAGCCGTACCCGGAAAAGGTCTTCGACCCCGCGTGCGGCGGCGGCAGCCTGCTCCTGGCCGCCGCCGCACGCGGGGCCGCCGAGGTGTACGGCCAGGATGTCGTGCCGGCGGTGGCCGCGCAGGCCGCCGCCCGGCTAGCGATCCAGGCCGAGGGAACAAGGCCACAGATCGAGGTCGGCGACAGCATGCGGCACGACGCGTTCCCGGCGCTGGCCGCCGACGCCGTGCTCTGCGCGCCGCCCTACGGCCAGCGCGACTGGGGCCACGAGGACCTGGCCTACGACCCGCGCTGGTTGTTCGGTCTGCCGCCGAAGGGCGAACCGGAACTCGCCTGGCTACAGCACTGTCTCGCGCACCTGAGTCCGGGCGGTCGTGCGGTGCTGCTGATGCCACCCGGTCCCGCATTCCGACCGTCGGGCCGGCGGATCAGGGCCGAGATGGTCCGCAGTGGAGCGTTACGTGCCGTGCTCGCGCTGCCCGTCGGTGTCGCCCAACCGCTGCACATCAGCCTGCACCTGTGGCTGCTCGAACGGCCGCACCCGCAGGCGGTCCTGCCGCCGACCGTGCTCATGCTGGACGCCGCCTCCCCGGAGCCGGGTCGCGTCGCCGACGGGTCGGGCGGGCGCCCCGGGTCGGACTGGTCCGCGCTGCGCGGCGCGGTGCTCGGCGCCTGGCACGATTTCGACCGGCAGCCGGAAAACTTCGAGCCGATCCCCGGCACGGCGCGGGCGGTGCCGGTCGTCGACCTGCTCGACGAGGCGGTGGATCTCACTCCGACTCGACATGTCCGGGCCGCGCCGGTCCCGGCCAAGCCAGACGAGCTTGCCGAGCTGGCGTACGAGCTGCGTAGCCGGCTGCGGCGGGCGGCGAGCGGCCTGGCAAGGCTCAGCGGTGGGCAGTCCTGGCCACCGGCCGGCGCCGAGGCGGTCTCCTGGCGTACCGCAAGCGTCGCCGACCTGCTCCGGGGCGAGGCGCTGACGCTGCTCCGCGCCCCAGCGGTGATCCGCGGCCCCGCCCCCGCCGGGCGGGAGACCGGCCCGGCACGCGTCCTCACCTCCCGGGACGTGGTGTCCCGCCGGCCTGCCTCCGGCGCCGCGGACGACGAACCCTCGGACGAGGACATCGAGATCCGGCCGGGAGACGTCATCTTTCCCGAGCTGCTGCACGAGGGTGCCGGCGCCGCCCGGGTCGCCGATTCCGGCGATGCCGGCTGCCTGCTCGGCCGAGCCCTGCACCTCCTTCGGCCGGATCCGGCCCGACTCGACCCGTGGTTCCTCGCCGGATTCCTCTCCGCCGAGGACAATCTGAGCGCGGCGTCGTCCGGCACCTCCGTGGTGCGGGTCGATCCGCGCCGGCTGCGGATCCCGCTGCTCCCGCTCGCCGAACAGCAGCGGTACGGCCGGGCGTTCCGCCAGCTCCACGTGATGCGTACGGCGGCGGATCTCGCCAACCGGCTCGCCGACGAGACCGCCCGTACCCTGGCCGCCGGCCTCACCGGCGGCGCCCTGCTCCCACCCGACGGCACTTCGGAAGGACCCCGTTGAGCACCAGGAAACACACCGAACTGGCTAACCACGCCTGGTCGGTCGCCGATCTGCTACGCGGCGACTACAAGCAGTCCGACTACGGCAAGGTGATCCTGCCGTTCACGGTGCTCCGCCGGCTGGAGTGTGTGCTGGCGCCGACCCGGGACAAGGTGCGGGAGACGTACCAGAAGTTCGAGGGCCGGGACGATGTGGACGTGGCCCGGTTCCTGCGCCGCGCCGCCGGGCACAGCTTCTACAACATCAGCGGCTACACGCTGAAGTCGGTCGCCGCCGACCCGGCCCAGACCATGAAGCACCTGCTCGCCTACATCGGGGCGTTCTCGGAGAACGCGCAGGAGGTGCTGCACCGGTACGAGTTCCCGCAGCAGATCCGCCGGCTCGACGGCGCGAACCTGCTCTACCGGGTGGTCGGCCGCTTCGCGGACCTGGACCTGGACCCGGTCCAGCGCGACCCGAAGACCGGCGAGATCCTGCTCGACGACCGCGGTCAGCCCAGGGTCAACGTCTCGAACCACCAGATGGGGTACGTCTTCGAGGAGCTGATCCGGCGCTTCGCCGAACAGTCGAACGAGACCGCCGGTGAGCACTTCACCCCGCGCGAGGTCATCGAGCTGATGGTGAACCTGCTGATCGCCCCGGACGACGACGCGCTGAGCGTGCCGGGAGTGGCACGGACGGTCATGGACCCGGCCTGCGGCACCGGCGGCATGCTCTCCGCCGCCGAGGAGCACATCAAGATGCTGAACCCGGCCGCCACGGTGCGGGTCTTCGGCCAGGAGTTGAATCCGGAGTCCTGGGCGATCTGCCGATCCGACATGATGATCAAGGGCCAGGACCCGGAGGACATCAAGTTCGGCAACTCGTTCAGCGACGACGGGCACAAGCGCGAGCACTTCGACTATCTGCTGGCCAACCCGCCGTTCGGGGTGGAGTGGAAGAAGGTCAAGGAGGATGTCGAGCGCGAGTACGAGCAGCAGGGCGAGAGCGGCCGGTTCGGTGCCGGCCTGCCCCGAATCAACGACGGGTCGCTGCTCTTCCTGCAACACATGATTTCAAAAATGAAACCGGTGACCGCCGACGGCAAGGGTGGCAGCCGGATCGCGATCGTCTTCAACGGCTCACCGCTCTTCACCGGGGCGGCCGAGTCCGGCGAGTCCCGGATCCGGCAGTGGATTCTGGAGAGCGACCTGCTGGAGGGGATCGTCGCGCTGCCGGACCAGCTCTTCTACAACACCGGCATCTCGACGTACTTCTGGATCCTCACCAACCGCAAGCTCCCCGACCACCGGGGCAAGGTGATCCTGCTCGACGCCCGGGACTACTTCGCCAAGATGCGCAAGTCGCTCGGCGACAAGCGGAAGTACCTGACGGACGAGCAGATCAAGGAGATCACCCGGCTCTACGGCGAGGCGCTGCACGCCGCCGCCGACCCGGAGCACCCGCAGCACCAGAAGGTGAAGGTCTTCGCCAACGAGGACTTCGGCTATCGCCGGATCACCGTCGAGCGGCCACTCAAGCTCCGCTTCGAGGTCACCGAGGAGACCCTGACTCGGTCCCGCGACTCGAAGCCGATCGGGAAGGCGCTGGACGTCGACGCGTTCGAGACCGCGTTGAAGCCGCTGGTCGGGCGGTCGTGGGGGACCAAGCGTGCGGCCTGGGACGCGGTCCGGTCGGCGATGGCCGAGGCCGGAGTGCTCTGGCCGAGCGGCGCCCCGTTCCAGAAGGCGCTGCGGGAGGTCCTGGGCGTGCGTGACCCGGAGGGCGAGGTGCAGATGGTCAAGGGCGAGCCGGAGCCGGACCCCGAGTTGCGCGACTACGAGAACGTGCCGCTGCACGAGGACGTCGAGGAATACCTGCGCCGCGAGGTGCTGCCACACGTCCCGGACGCCTGGATCGACCACACCAAAACCAAGATCGGGTACGAGATCCCGTTTACTCGGCATTTCTACGTGTACAAGCCTCCGAGGCCGTTGGCTGAGATCGACGCCGAACTCAGGGCGCTTGAGGCCGAGATTCAGGCACTCCTGGGCGAGGTGACGGAGTGACATTCCCTATGATTCGGCTAAAACGCGTCTGCCGATTGCAGGGAGGGCTGACCGTTGACGCGTCGCGGGATGTCACTGGGGATGTCGCGACACGGCCCTACCTGCGCGTTGCCAATGTGCAAGCAGGCCGGCTGGAACTAGATTCCGTCACCGAGATCAGCGTGCCGCGGCGAATGGCGGAGGCAAGCGCACTTCAATTTGGTGACGTCCTAATGACCGAGGGAGGCGACCTCGACAAACTCGGGCGCGGGACGATGTGGCGGGAAGAAATATCCGATTGCCTGCACCAGAATCATGTCTTCGCCCTTCGACCCCACCGGAATGCTCTCGACCCAAGATTCCTTGCTTACGTGACCCAGGCGTCACCCAGCCGCCACTATTTCGAAAGCACAGGAACCAGGACTACTAATCTCGCTTCGACCAGCAGCTCGAAGATCCTCGATCTACCCATTCCATATCCGCCCTTGCATGAACAGCGGCGCATCGCCGACTTCCTCGACGCCGAAACTCTCCATATCGACAAGCTAGTGGCGACCAAGAGGCGCGCATCGCTGCTAATCGACGAACGCCGGAATTCGCTCGCTAGCCACTTATGCCTTCGCGGCCTAAACCCTTGCGAAAAAATGCGAGATAGCGACATTGGCCCACTCGGGCAAATCCCATCTAGCTGGAGGGTTGCTCGAAACAAGTCCTTCCTTGCAGAGGTAGCCGACCTGTCAGAGAACGGCAAGGAGGAGCTACTTTCCGTCTCCCACCTGACTGGCGTGACGCCTCGCAGCGAAAAAACAGTGTACATGTTTATGGCCGATTCCCTGACAGGTTACAAAATTTGCCGAAAAGGCGATCTTGTCATAAATACACTTTGGGCCTGGATGGGAGCACTTGGAGTGTCCAAATATAGCGGGATCGTTAGCCCAGCCTATGGAGTCTATCGCTTCACTTCGGACGAGACTGTGCCCGGCTACTTCGACCACCTCTACCGAACGCCCGAGTACGTTTGCGAGATGACAAGACACTCCAAGGGAGTTTGGACATCGCGCCTCCGCCTCTATCCGGAGTCATTCCTCGCATTGAAAGCACCGATTCCTTCTCGGCAAGAACAGGAGCGAATCGTGAAGGCCATCGCTAAGGAGACAGAACCTGCGGTGCGACTTCAAGGGGCGATCCAACAATCAATCGCGTTGATCGCCGACAGGCGACAGGCGTTGATTACAGCGGCAGTGACGGGGCAGATTGATGTCTCCACCGCTAGCGGGCGCGGAGTCACGGAGGGGACCTCGTCATGACTACTTACCAGCAGCTCGGCGCAGCCGTCGCCCTACACCCCGGAAAGCGTTGAAGTGTCGTGACAGTACACCAGCACGTGGTCCCGTGCCGTTCATAAGCCGGGTGCGGATCGAGAACTACTGTCGGGCTTGAGAAAATCAGCTCGGTAGCGCAGGCTTCCCCTGCAGGATGGACACGCCGTCGTGCGAGCGTACGGCCGGCTCGGTTCCGCTCAGCGCGTCGAGCACCCGGATGGCGTACGCCTCGGCCATGTGACTGCTGACGCGATCGCGGGCCCACCACTCGACCCGGGTGGCTTCCTCCGTTGGATGGAGCTGACCGCCGGCCACCCGGGCGCGAAAGACGAGTGCAACGATGCCACGCGGCATGTTCTGATAGATACCGGTGAGCCGCTCGGGCTCGATTTCCAGGCCGGTTTCCTCCCGGACCTCGCGACGCAGCCCGTCGATAATCGACTCTCCGCGTTCGAGAACGCCGCCCGGAGGCTCCCAACGGCCGTTGTCTCGGCGCCTGATCACGAGGATCTGGGTGCGGTCGTTGACGACAACGGCAGCGACGCTGACGGAGTGACCCAAACTGGCTGACATCGCCTGGATAGTTGGTGCGTTACCGGAGGGTGCCGGCAGCCTTCAGGATGCTGGCAAGCGCGGTCCAGGCGGCGGCGTCGAATGTCAGCATCCCGGCGGTAGGTGCCTTGGAGTCGCGTAAGTCGACTTGGGCGCCTCGGTCGCGTACCTCGACGCACTGGCCGTTGCTGCCGGAGCGGCTCGACTTGCGCCAGGCGTTACGGCCCATACTTGCTCAACTCCTTGTCCTCACGTCGCGATGAGATCCTTTGCATCCTGGCAGAACCGGCGAACGGCGGGCGTACGTCGGTAAGGGGTCAAGGTGCCGACCAGGTTGCGCACGTGCTTGATGCACCGTGCGGAGGTGACCTGGCCGGTCAACGTCCCAACCGCCTGGTCGCCGAGGGCAAGCGCCTTGTCCAGATCGGGCTGGCTTTGCCGGACATACGTGGTGGCGAGTAGGGCGTTCCGCAGCGCCCCCTCGCGGGTGTACTCGTTGCCTTGCATGCGCAACGCTGTCCGTAGGTGCTCTCGGGCGTGTGACCAGTCTTCGAGCTTGACGTGACAGTAGCCGGCTTGCGCGTGGGCCTGTGCTTGGTTGATCCAGTAGGACCAGTCCGGGTCGCCGTGGTCGGGTCGATTGTCCGTGAGCCGGCCGAAGGCACTGTCGAGCGCACGCTGGGCATTGACGGCCGACCCTTCATTGGCGTATGCCTCAGCCGCCCGCAGGTCGAGAATCGCCGACACCTTCGGGCTCGTTCCCGGGTAACTCGCTCTCGCCGTCTCAGCGAGGGTCACTGCTTGCCGGAGCTGACCGAGGTCCTTGGCCTGGCAGGACATGAAGCCGAGGATGTTTGCGCCGAGTCCACGGTCGCCTGCCGCGTTGGCCTGGTAGAGACCGGCGATCCAGAATCGTTGTGCCTGGCTGTGCTGCCCAGCATCGAAGGAGAGCCAGCCTGCGAGGCGTAGTAGCTCACCGGCCGTGGAGTGGAGGCGCCGGCCGACCGCATCGGTGTAGCGGCGGTTGCGCAGCACGTCAATCACGCTGCTCAAGTGCTGGCGGACCAGGCCCAGGGTTTGACCGCTGCCGAGATGGTCGTCCATGCGTCGGAGGCTGGCTGTCACGGCGTCCATGTGATCGACGACCTCGCCGGATAGCGGCCGACCGGCGGCAGACGCGACGCTTTCGGGAGGCCTAGCGATCATCCACTCGTGCGCTGGTGACGTCAGTGCGGAACCGAGCAGGGTGAGGAACATCCGCCGGTGCAACATGCCTTCAGACTCGCTGACGACATCAGCCGCCCGCAAGGCCCCCGCCGATGACCAGGGCAGTTCCAGACCCGCAGAGGCCGGCGCGGCTTCGAATCCATCGTCGGGCCAGCCCAGTTCGTCAAGGGTGATCGTCCGCTGCAACTGCTCGGACAACAGCGCAGTTGTCAGGGACGGCCAAGGACTGCGGGGCACGTCGCCTTTCTTCCACTTGTACGGCGTCTTGGGGTGCAGCCGTTCTGCGCGGCCATGCCGTTCGGCGGACTCGTTGAGTCGCCTGGCGAGTTGTTCGGGTTGCCAGCCGACTTCGGCCAGCAGACGGGCTATCGGCTCTCCGCTGATTGTCACCTTCCCCGATCCTTCATGCGTAGCGGCAACTCATACGCACAGTATCGGAACCCTCCGTGGGCTGGGGTCCTCCGCACTGATCCACACCGATAGGCACCGCACGCACCTCCCCTGCCCGCCGCCCCGCTCGGGTCAACTGGCCCATGCGAATCAGCGGCAACTGGTTCGAGTCGCAGTAGTGCCGGAGGCGGGGCGCGGCAACGCCCGGCCTCCGGCCTCGCCAGAAGGTGAGAGTGATCGTGGTTCTCCGCATCTCGTTGATCGCGCTCGGCGGCATGCTCCCCGGCTTCGTCCTCGGCCTCTTCGCGTTCCGGGTCAAGTCCCGCTGGTGTCCGCGCTGCGGCGAGTCCACCCACGCCATCCACCGGACGCAGGCCCGATGACCACACCAGACCCACCCAACAGTCCCGACCTTCCGATCGGACGCCGGGTCGCCCAACTCCGTACCCGACTCGGCATGACCCAACAGGTCTTCGCCGACCGCCTCGGCCGATCCAAAAGCTGGGTCGACAAGATCGAGCGCGGCGTGCGTACCCTCGACCGGCTCTCCGTCATCGAAGCCGTCGCCGCCGTCCTCGGCGTCGACCCGGAAGTCCTACTCCCCCAGCCCACCCACCGCGTACCCGTCACCGGCCTCACCGCCGCCATCGACCGCGTCCGCGCCGCCCTCGCCTGCTACCCCACCCCCACAACCACCACCGACACACCACCCCAGCCACCACCACCGCCGGCAGACCTCGACCGCCGACTACGGCACGCCTGGGCCGCCTACCGGCACGCCCACCACCCACAGGTGATGCGACTACTCCCCGACCTGCTCACCGACATCCGGCACGCCGAAACAACCGCCGGCACCGAACACACCGCCGATCTTCTGGTAAGCGTCTACCGCCTCGCCGGCCAAACACTGGTCAAACTCGACGCCGCCGACCTGGCCTGGCTCGCTGCCGACCGCGCCATGGCTGCCACCGCAGGCGACCCACGCCGCACCGCAATCGCCGCCATCCCCCTCGCCCAAGCGCTCCGCGCCCTGGACCGGGGCCGGCTCGCGATGGCCGCCACCATAACCGCCGCCCACCGCTTCCTCCCGGCACCGTCCCGCGCCTCCGCGCCGCACGATCTCGCCCTGGCCGGAACCCTCCTCACCGAAGCCGCCATCGCCGCCGCCACCTGCGCCGACGCCACCGCAGCACGCGACCTCGCCAACCGCGCCACCCGACTCGCCACCGTCCTTGGCGACCACCCCCGCCCCGACAACGGCGACATCGGATTCGGCCCCACCACCGTCGACCTCGCCCGAGCCCTGATCGCCACCGAACTCGGCGACAGTCAGCAGGCCATCACCACGCACCAGCACGCCACCACCAGCGCCGGCTGGCCTCGACTCCCCGCCGAACACCGGGCAGCCCACCTGATCGACATCGTCCGCGCCCACCTGGATGCGGGCGACCCGCAGGCCGCCGGACGCGCCCTGGTCATCGCCGATCGCATCGCCCCGGCCGAGACCCGCACCCGCCCCGCCGCCCGCGCCGCACTGACTGCCGTACTCCGCACCGGTCCCACCCCCGCCGACGTAACCCGACTCGCCGCCACCATCGGCCTGACCCGACAGTGACCGCAGCACACCGCGACTATCCCGGCGGGCGGGGCCCGTACTTCTGCTCCAGCTCAGCCTTGTCCTCGTCGGCAGGTGCCACGTACCGGGTGGTGCCGCGGTGGACGTCGGCATCGTCCGAGACCGAGACACTGATTCCGCTGAGCGGACTGAGTTTGCTCAGCCAGAGCAGCCGGACGGCCTCGTCGATGAACCGGTCGAAGTCGGCTCCGGGTTTCAGGAACGCGGTGACGGAGGCGCTCGCGGAATTGCTTATGTTGTTCTGGTACCCGACCTTCACCCGGACCACGTCCGGACGTTGCGCCAGAGTTTCCTGTATCGCGGTGGCAATCGCGTCCGACTCTGCCCGCTCCTGGTCCGAGTCCCCCAGTACGGAACAGGAGGCGACAGCAACCAGCATGCTCACCGCCAACGCGACCAGTCCGCCAGCACGGATCTGCCGGCGTTTTCTCGACCGCCGCATCGTCGCTCTCCCGTCGGTTCGCATCAGTGCACCCTGTGTAGTTCGTACACCTTCGACTCCACGGCCTCGCCGTTCAGGAACGCGTCTGCGCTGTCCCGGTACGCCTGCACCGACGGGTCCGTGCTCCGGTCCAGTGCCTGTGCGGCGGGCAGGTACGCCGCTCTCGTGCTGTGATTCTCGCCGATTGTGCCGCGCTGGTCGTCGAAGGTGACCGTGCTGAGGTTGGGCCGGTCAGGATTGTCGCCTGCGTCAAGGTGCGGCACGATGTCGCGCGCGTTCTCCAAGGCCAGCACCTGCACGCCGGCCGGGATGTCCGTGTTTCCTATCGGGGACCCGGCGGTGACGACGTGGGTGACGTTGTAGGGGAAAGCGCCGGTCGCGGTGTCCTGGGCTGCCTGGGCGGCGACCATGCCGCCCTGGCTGTGCCCGACCAGCATCACCGGGTCGTCGGCGCCCGCCCCGGCCATCCGCAGCGCCTCGGCGATCGCGTGCTGCCGGGAGGTGGTGTCGCCACCGAGGACGTGCACGTTCGTGCCCATGTCGTTGAGGAAGGGACTGTCGGCACTCCACGGCATGTTCATTTCCTTGGTGCCGGGGATGTCGACCACGTACGCCGTGCTGCCGTCCGGATGCGTGATCACCCGTACGTCGATCTGATCCGGCTCACCAGCGTCGGACTCGCCATTGCGGTAGTTGAGCCCGGCGATCAGGTCGCCGAAGCCCTGCGGCGGCTTGACCATCAGGATAGAGGTGTCGGTATTGGTGCCGGTGCCGTTCACGTCCGGCGCGGTGACCGAGTAGGTGCCGTCGTCGTAGAACTCGCCGAGCAGGTCCGCCGCACCCGGCACGTCACCGACCATCGGAGCGCCCGGCAGGCTGCTGATCAGCCCCGGCCCCAGCCCGACGAGGGTGTCGACGATCCCGGGATGGTCGGTGACGAGTTGCTCCCCGTCGACGTCGTCGGCCACCAGCGCCCCGGCGGCGGCCAGCGGCGCCAAAGGCAGCAGCGTCGCCGGCCCCAGCACGCCGGCCTTGATCCCGGTGCCGAGGCCGTAGCCGAGGACCCAACGCAGGGTCTCGATCGTCCGGGCCCGCTCCTCGTCGACGGCCTGGTAGGAGGCGACGACGGTCCGCAGTGCGACCGCCCGCTGCCCGAACCCGAACGACAACGCGGTCAACCCCTGCGGGCCGTCCAACGCCCGCAGCAGGCCGGCCTCGATCCTGGCGAACCCGTCCGGGTTGAGCACCGCCGAGGCCACCAGGTCCGGGTCGGCCAGCATGCCGTGCCCCTGCACGCTGATCCCGGCCAGGTCGCGGGCCAGGTCGTCGCTGTGCCGGGCCAGCAGGCCGATGTCCTCGTACCTGGCGCCCGTCCCACCGGCACCGCCGCTGACCTGGAACTCCGGATCACCCATCGCCGCCCTCCACGAGCTGTCCCAGGTACGGCGCCAGCCACACCCCGATCTCCTCCCGGGCCACCGGCCGCACCGACACCATCCGCCGGCCCGAACCATCCGGCTCCGCCTGCAACCCGAGCCAGCCGTCCTCGGTGGCCAGCCAGACCACCTGCGCCATCCCCACCCCGGCGCCGCTGCGGCCACTCACCAACACCCGCAACACCCCGGTCGTACTCGCCTGCACCTGCTCGACCAGCCGCACCTGCGCCGCCGTCAACCCCAACGCCGCCACCGCCTCGGCACGCCCGGCCGCCCCCGCCAGGTCACCAGAACGGGTGTACTCGACCAGCGCCGCCAGCGGCAGCCGCCCCGACACCCGCGAGTCGCCGCCGCCGAACGCCTGGCCGAGCCGTGTCGTCGTCCCCGCGAGGTCCCGTTCCGCCGGTACGACCCGGACCAGCTCACGCCCGAGTGCCACCGCCTCGAACATCGACAACTCGACGGCACCTTCGGCGAGCCCGACGAGAGCCGCTCCCGCCGGCCCGGCCACCGCCAAGACCGCCCGTGCCGACCGTCCCTGGACCGACGCCTCGACCCGGATCACCACCCGCGCGGCCACGAAGGTCGCCAGGTTCGCCGCCACCGGCTCCACCGGCCGGCACTCCAGCGGATCGTCGTCGACGGTCACCACGCCGCGGGCGGCCAACGCCTGCCCGGCGACGCGCAGGAGGTCCGACTCCGGCTCGTCCAGCACGGCGAACCCGGGTGGCGGAGCCAACCCCGTGCGGCGGACCAGCAAAGTCCACTCCGGAGCGGCCAGCACCAGCCGGTGTGCCGGCAGCACGTCACTGTCGGCACTCACCTAGAGCACTCCCCTGCCTCGGAGGAAGTCGCCGACTTCCAGCCAGCGCCGATCCCCGGAGGCCGGCAGGTTGCCGGGCTGCACCGGCCAACCCGCCCACGGTGCCTCCATCGCAGCCTTCATCAACGGGCCGCCGACCAGCGGCGCCAGTTCCCTCATCCGCTCCGCGGTCGCGGCGAACCACGCCTTGGCCTGCTCCTCGATCCGGGCGATCAGCGCGACCAGTTCACGTACCTCCTGGGCGTGCGCCACGACCGCGTCCGCCACCGCGTCCAGCTCGTCCGCGACCTGGTCCGCCTGCCTTCGGTCCCGGCCCACCTGATCGCGGTACGCCTGTGCCGACACCGACACCCAGCGCGCCGCCTGCCCCCGCCGCTCGTGGTCGGCCGCCTGCTCCCGGACCTCGAAGGCCCGCTGCCGCAGCCGGCCCGCCAGCCGATCCAACTCGTCCGGATCCCCGTACATCCGAAGCACGCGCCATCCCTCCACGCCAAGGCCGCAGCGGAGCAGCCGTCAGACGCGCAGAGCATCCGATTCATCGCCGTCCGTCAACACGCCACGTCCAGCGTGTCCCACCCGGTCAACACCCGCAAGCCAGATCCTCGGCGCAGCCGACGTCGGACCACGGACCCGGGTGGTCGCGGCGCAGTAGGCTCCAGCGGGGGGTCCGGCCGTTACGCGGACCCGGTGCGGGAGGCGAGATGGCGGTCTACCACGAACGGGTCTTCGGCGACGCGATCGTCGCCGCCCTGCTCGACAACGGCTGGGCGGAGGGGAGCAAGGCTGACTACCGGCCCGAACTCGGACTCGACACCTACCAGCTCTTCACCTTCATCGGGGCGACCCAGCCCGACGAGTGGGCTGACCTGGTCACCTACTACGGCGGCGACCCAGCCGACGCCGAGCGCGGCTTCGCCAAGCGGCTCGACCAGGCGATCGCCAGCGACGGGCTGCTCGACGTACTCCGCAACGGCGTCAAGGACCACGGGATACGGATCCGGCTCGCGTACTTCCGGCCGTCGTTCGTCGAATCGGACGCGATCCTGACGGACTACCGGCACAACCGGCTCACCGTGGTCCGAGAGCTGGCGTACGCGACCAAGCAGGCCGACCGGGGCAACGAACTCGACCTGACGCTCTTCCTCAACGGCATTCCGGTCGCCACCGCCGAACTGAAGAACCCGCTCACCGGCTCCGGCGTCGAGCACGCCAAGGAGCAGTACCGGACCGAGCGCGACCCCACCGAGCTGATCTTCTCGCGCCGGGTGATCGCGAACTTCGCCGTCGACCCCGACCTGGTCTTCGTCGCCACCCAGCTCCGTGGCACGAAGACGCGGTTCCTGCCGTTCAACACCGGCAGCGCCGGACCGGGACGCCCCGGCGGCAAGGGCAACCCGCCCGCCACCGAGTTCGGCAAGTACGCCACCTCCTACCTCTGGGAGGAGATCTGGCAGCGGGACAACTGGCTCGACCTGCTGGAACGCTTCGCCCACCTGCACCAGGAAAAGGGCGCGGACGGGCGTACCCGAAAGGTCCTGATCTTCCCGCGTTATCACCAGTGGCACGCGGTGAAGCAGCTGACCGCGCACGCCGCCCGGCACGGCGCCGGGCAGAACTACCTGGTGATGGCGTCGGCCGGCTCCGGCAAATCGAACACCATCGCCTGGCTCGCGCACCGGCTCTCGTCGCTGCACACCCCGACCGATCCGGCCGCGCTCGACACGGACGCGCTCGCCGCCGGCCTCCGGCCCGGCACGCCGGTCTTCGACAAGATCGTCATCATCACCGACCGGCGCAACCTCGACGCCCAGCTCCGGGACACCGTCGGCAGCTTCGAGCAGACCGCCGGGCTCGTCGTGACGATCGACGAGAACTACGGCGCCAAATCCGAACAGCTCGCCAAGGCGCTCTCCCAGGAAACCGGCAAGATCGTCACGGTCACCCTGCAGACCTTCCCCGCCCTGGTCGACTACCTGAGGCGCAGCCCGACCGAGATCCGGGGCAGCCGGTTCGCGATCGTCGTGGACGAGGCGCACTCGTCACAGTCCGGCGACGCCGCCACCGACGTCCGCCGGGTGCTGCGCGACCTCGGCCTCGACACCGACTCCGACGACGCGGGCGCCGCCAGCGCCGCCGGGCCGCAGACCACCGACGAGAAGCTGGCGGCAAGCGCACGCAGGCGGCAGCGCAGCGGCAACCTCTCCTACTTCGCCTTCACCGCCACGCCGAAGCACAAGACCCTCGAACTCTTCGGCACCCTCGGCGAGGACGGCAAATACCACCCGTTCCACACGTACTCGATGCGGCAGGCGATCGAGGAGGGCTTCATCCTCGACCCGTTGCGCAACTACGTCACCTGGGCCACGTACTGGAAGCTGATCAGCCAGAAGCCGGACGAACGCGAGGTCGACTCTTCCAAGGCGAACAAGGAACTTGCCCGGTACGCGGTGACCCATCCGTCCACGGTGGCCCAACACGCGCAAATCGTCGTCGAGCACTTCCGGGCGCACACCGCCGGTCGGCTCGGCGGCCGGGCCAAGGCGATGGTGGTCACCGCCTCCCGGCACAGCGCGGTGCAGATGTCCCGGGCCATCAAGCGGTACCTCGGCGACCGCGACTACCCCGACCCGGGCGTCCTGGTCGCCTTCTCCGGCACCCTCAGCTACGACGGCGAGGAGGTCACGGAGTCGAAGGAGAACGGCGGGCTGCCGGAGAAGTCCCTGCCCAAGGCGTTCGGCTACGCCCGCGCCGACGACCGGAGCGCCCGCGCCGGCACCGCCGCCGGGCAGCGCGAGTACCGGATCCTGGTGGTCGCGGAGAAATACCAGACCGGCTTCGACCAGCCGCTGCTCACCACCATGTACGTCAACAAGAAGCTCGCCGGCATCTCCGCGGTGCAGACCCTCTCCCGGCTCAACCGCACCGCCGAACGAAAGAGTCAGGGTGACCTGGCGGTGCTGGACTTCGTCAATGACGCCGAGGAGATCAAGGAGGCGTTCCGGCCGTACTTCGAGGAGGCCGAGACGCTGCCCTCGGACCCGAACCTGCTCTACACCGCGCAGAGCCGGGTGATGTCCCGATCGCTGCTGGTCGAGGCGGAGATGCGGGCGCTCGTCGAGGCGTACCTGGCGGCCGAGGAGCAGGCCGCCGGCAACACCGCGAAGTGGGCGAAGCTGCACGCCGAGCTGTACCGGCACCTCGCCCCCGCCGTCGAGCGCTTCGCCGCGCTGTTGCACGGCGAGGACGAGGAGGACCGGGACAGCGCCGAAGCGTTCCGGGCCGACCTGAACGACTACGTCCGCAAGTACGGCTTCCTCGCCCAGATCGTCCCCTACGCCGACCCGGACCTCGAACGGCTCTACCTCTACGGCCGGCATCTGCTCAACAAGCTGCCCCGGCTCGGCGACGGCGGCGTCGACATCGGCGAGGTCGACCTGAGCCACCTGCGGGTGGAGAAGACCGGCGAGCACAACATCAGCCTCAACCCGGAAGGTCCGGCCGAGATGCCAGGCTTCGGCGACGGTGCCGGCGGTGCGAAGGAGCCGGAGAAGTCGCTGCTCTCCGAGCTGATCGAGCGGTTCAACGAACGGTTCGGCACCAGCTTCACCGACGAGGACGTGGTCACGCCCTTCAACGAGGCGGTCGCCGATCCGAAGGTACGGCTCGCCGCTGTCGCCAACGACGACGAGGAGAACTTCGGCCACGTCTTCGAGCCGGTCTTCGAAGAGAAGATGATGGACCACTTCGACACCGTCGCCGACCTCGGCCGCAAGTACTTCGGGCCTGACCGCGACTTCCGCAGCTCGCTCAACCGCAGCGCCCGCAGCGCCGCCTGGCGGATGATCCGCCAGCAGGAAGGCGTCACGGACGACGCGGCCTGACGTCCACCATCGGCCCGGAGAAACGGGCCACCCGTCTACGTTCGGTGACCCGGTGGCTCTGGACTGCTGTCGTGCCGGAGGGAAGACTGTTCTCCGCAGCGGACATAGCCGAACGCTGGAGGGGTGGCAGTGCGGCCAGAGCCGATCGCCGACCGTTACGAACTGGTCGAGCAGATCAGCTCGGGTGGCATGGGCCAGGTCTGGCGCGGCTATGATGCCGTGCTCGACCGCGAGATCGCCGTGAAGCTGATCCGGACCGACGTGATCGCCTCGGTCGAAGCCGCCGAGGAGTTCGCGAAACGCTTCCGGCGCGAGGCCCGCGTCACGGCGCGCATCCAGCACCACGGCGTGCCACAGGTGTACGACGCGGTACTCGACGAGTCGTACGACCGGGTCTACCTGGTCATGGAGTACGTGCCCGGCACGTCACTGCGGGCCTACCTCACGCCGGGGCAACCGCTGCCGGTCAGCTGGGCTGTTGCGGTCGCCGCGCAGATCTGCACGGTGCTGTCGCACGCCCATGCCATCCCCGTCGTGCACCGCGACCTCAAGCCCGAGAACGTCCTGGTGACCGAGACCGGGACCGTGAAGGTGCTCGACTTCGGCATCGCCGCGATCCTGCGTACCGACGTCACCCGGCTCACAGTGACCGGCCAGGTTCTCGGCAGCCACCGGTACATGCCGCCCGAGCAGGTTCGCGGCGCGCAGATAACCCCGCAGAGCGACCTGTACGCCCTCGGCTGCGTGCTACACGAGCTGCTGGCCGGCAAACCGTTGTTCGACGGTGACAACGCGTTCCGGCTCATGCTCCAGCACGTCTCCCAGGCCCCCGTGCCACTGCGGAAACTCCGCGCCGACCTGCCCGACGAGATCGAACAGCTGGTACTCCGGCTCACCGCGAAGGCACCGGAGCAGCGGCCGAGCGATGCCTACGAGGTCTACGAGCAACTGCTGCCCTTTCTCCCGCTGCCCGGCGCCATGCCGTCGACGGTGGTGCAGCCTGCGGACGTACCGGACCCGACGCTGCTCTACCGTCGCCCCAACGCCCCCCGCCCGCGCAGCGAACCAACTCGTCTCCCACCCGGGTCGGCCGCCCTGGCGCAGCCGTCGGTCCCGCCCCAGGGGTCGGACACCACCGCCGGCACGGCACTACGGGACCTGATCGACGAGGCTGTCGCGTACTCGAACGACCTGCTTGACGACGACCGCTACACCCAGGCCGCCGAGGCGCTGCGCCAGGTCATCGAGCCGGCCACTGCCGAACTGGGGCGGGAAAGCCCGCGCGTACTGCAGTTGCGTCAACGCCGGGCGGCGGTTCTCGTCGTCGGAGGCGACTTTCGCGAGGCACTGCCCGAGTTCGACGCGCTCGTCGGAGCGTTCACCCGGACGAGAGGACCGAAAAGCGACGAGGCGATGGCCTGCCTCCGGCAGGCGGCCCTCTGCCGTGCCAACCTCGGCCAGTCCACGATCGCACTACGTCAGTTCCGCGAGGTCCTGGCCCAGGTACGCACGGCCGAGGGCGATGCCTCCCGTACCGCTCTGGAACTGCGCCGCGACATTGCCATGCTGTTGCTCGCCGAGCGGGACGTCGAGCAGGCAGAGGCCGAACTCGTCCCGCTACACGAAGATCTCCTGGTCTTGTATGGGCCGGACCACGAGGAAACTCACGAGATCGGGGACATCCTGACCCGACTCCGACTTGCGGGGAACATGGCGCAGCCGGAGCTACCGACGCCACGCGACGATGAACGCCACTCCGCCGGCCCGGAGCGTCAGCCCACAACCAAGCACTGGCCGTGCGTGTGACCTCGATCGTCAGCTAAATGAACTGTTTGAGCAGGCCGGAGAACTGCATGAGCTCATCAATCTGTTCTGGCGTAAGCGGCGTGTCGTCGAAATGGGCGATCCGGTTGCGAATGCGTCGCACCTGATCCAGCTGGTATACAAAATGCGGCCGGTTCACACTGCTCCAGCCGAGGGTAGCCCAGTTCTTGTCGGCGTTGGCCCGCAACTCCTTGTTGGACTGCTCACCGTCCAACAACCCGAGGACGTAGCCATGTTCGGCGACGGCTGTCAGATGGGGAAAGAGTGCCTGATGAACTTCGGCGACCGGAAGGTCGTCTGTCAACATCGTGGTGCCGAGGCTGGGTGTCTTCCCCTGCTCGTAGCAGGCGGCGACAGCGCTCCAGGTGATGACGCCTTTGAGATGGGAAGTCCCGTCGATGACGGGTAGTTGGGAGTAGTTCTTCTGGCGCATCATGTGGATGGCGTGGTGGAGTGGTGCGGTCGACGGGACGGAGTCGACTCCGGCACGGGCGGAGGGAACGTCTCCGATCTTGAACGACTGCTGCGGCAGCGTCCCGGGCTGGAAGTCCTCCTCCTCGACCTCCGCCTCGGTCGCGTCTGCTTTCTCCGCGGCGACCACGAACACGTTTGCCCCGAGATTGCAGGTGGTGAAGGACGGGACGGTGTCAAGGCCGACCTGCCGCAACGCGTCGACGATGACCGGGACTGTCTGGTGGTTGCGTACACGGACGCCGAACATGGCAAGTAGCTCGGAGACCGGCAGCTTCTTGCCCTTGAGTGCACCTATCTGCTGCGGCGTAGGTGGCTGGGTGATCACTGTCGTCACCGATCTGACTGGTCGCGGAAGACCGTACGCTTACCCATTGCCTCGTTCACCAGCTCGAGCAGCCGCTTGGAGCGGTCGGCGTAGAAGCCTTCAAAGTCATCGTGCCGCAACGTCGCGGGGTCGATCAGGTGGGTCGCGATGACGTCGTCGAACCGTTCAGGCCGGGTACCAGACTCCTGTGCCAGCACCTTGAGGTACGCCGAAGGCGAGCCGGTCATGCTCCGGCTGGTCCGGTACGACAGCGGAGTCTTGTTGACGATGGAATTGCCGCGCCGATCCTGACCAGCGTGCCGGGCGAACCACGCTTTTGGAAAGACCTGGTGGATGTCGACGGAGTTCTGTACCAGGGTTCCAGGCGTAAACGGAGCCTCGCTGTGATGCCAGTCCACCGCCCCCTGCTTGATCAGGAGGGCGTAGATGCCCTTGTAGGCGGCGCTGTTACGAGTGATCAGGCTGTCAAGGCGGTCGGAGAGGAAGGCCGCTTCAGTGATCGTGTCGGGTGTGCCCCCGAACCCTGCGCCCACGCGATGAGCTGCTCGACGTCCCGGGTGAACCGGCTCTCCGTCGAACCGCCGTACATCTCACCGAGAACGCCACACCAGTACCAGCGCACGATGCGCTCCAGTAGCTCCGGCTCGTCGGTTCTCTCGCCGAGGATGGTGCGGACCGCCGCCAAGGGCACGAGCTGGGTCCGGTAGGGCAGGTCGGCGGAGCGGACGATGCATTGCCGATTCAGGAACTCGCCCACCCATTCGAATGCGTCCGCGACCTGGGGCGCGACGCGACGGAAGTCGTCGAGCGGGAGGCCCAGCAGATCACGCCGCTTGCAGGCGACGCCGGCCACCCGCCTGTTCTGCTTCCGTTCCCAGGTGACGACCAGCGTGACGGCCTGAAGGAAGTCGCTGCTGCTGAGTCCGTCGGTGAGGCCGTACTCGAGACGTCCGAAGACCGGATAGGAGGTAGCCAGCCTCTTCTTGATGTCGTGCCACACGTCTGGGAGGCGGTAGTGGGTCCCCCTGCTCACGCTCGTATTCCTGGTCACCCGCGTAGGTCGCGGTCAGCAGTTCGAAGACGTTCAACGGGACGCCGCCGGTGTTCACCCGTTCGAACACCGAGCACACAGCGTCCTTGGTAGTCGAGGCACCGAGTCTGATCATGGGAATCTGGAAGGACCAGATGTTGTTCAACACCTGTTGCGAGAACTGAGCCCACAGGTTCCAGTTGCCAGCGTCCATGCTGACAAACTCTCGCTGCCAGGCCGTCATCTTGTCGCCGTCGAAGACCTGGCTCAGCGGGAAGTACGCGGCCCGGCATTCCATCTCGGTGCTGCGGAAGACGAGATCCACCCTTCGGGCGAAGTCCGAGCGCAGCATGCGGTCTTCGGGTACGGAAACGATGGCGTCGTCCCTGTCCGCGGGTGAGCCGACGGCCTTGACGATGTCGACGTAGTACCAGCGCCTGAGTTCCTTGTTCCGGTCGTCGACCGTCCGACCGGTCGGGCGAGGTGCAGCGACTGGAACAGCGAGGTCAGCCGTTGTTGACCATCGAGGAGCAGCAGACCAGGGGTGGCAGTGCCGGCATCCTCCGCTCCGGTGAGCGGACGCGCCCGGAACGGCGACGAGCCGCCGGTCTCCAAGGTCATCACGACACCGAGTGGATAGTCCAGGGTCACCGTCGCGATCAACTCGCGTATTCGCTGGTCGTCCCACTTCCACTCGCGTTGGAAGTCGGGAAGCTGGATCACACCGTTCTTGATCTCTTCCAGGACTTTCTGGAGCTTAGGACTGTCCAGCGCCACGACGTCTCCTTGAATGTCCGCTGAGCGCGGCCGGCGATGCTATCGATTTCTCGATCCTGGCGTCAAGCCGCCCAGAGGCAGGACCGCTCGGCGGCGATCCGTCGACATCGGAGGCGCCATAGCGGCTCTTCGAAGTTAAGCGGGGTTGAGGTGTCCGCGGTGGCGTCGGGTTGTCGCGGTGTGGGTGCGTAGCCGCTGGTTTTCGGGGTTGCGGAAGCCGTAGGCGTCGCGGGCGACGGTTTTGATGACGCGGTTGGTGCCTTCGCTGCCGGCGTTGGTGATGCCGGTGGTCAGGAACGCGTGGATCTGTGGCCACCAGGTTTCGATCGTGGTGGCGAGCCGGTGAAGTTCGGGCAGTTCAGAGGTGGCGCAGCGGGTGTAGAAACGGTGCAACAGCCGATGGACGAGTTCGCGGTCGGGCCGGGTGCGGGCGGTCGCGAGCAGGTCGAGTAGATCCTCTTTCGCGTTCCACGCTGCCAGGATCGGGGCGCCGATCTTGGCGGGCAGCGCTTGGAGGGTATCGGCCAGTCGGTCGACGTGTTTGCCGCTCATGCGTGCCGCCGATCGGGTCAGCCGGTTCCGCATCCGCCACTCAGGGTCGCTGCCGCGGCCGCGGCGTCCGTGCTGGCTGAGGGTGACGCGGCGGCGGACCTCGGTGACGGCCCGGTTGGCCAGTCGCACGACATGGAAGTGATCGACGACCAGCAGCGCATGCGGCAGGACCTGCCGGATCGCGGCCTTGAACACGCTGCACATGTCGATCGCGACCGCCTCGACCTGTGCGCGCCATGCCAGTGAGCGGGCGGCCAGCCAGCCGGTGACTGCGGCGGTGGTGCGGCCTTCGACCTGGGCGAGCAAGCCTTGGCCGCCGGACAGGTCGCAGAAGCCGACGTGCCAGCGGTCAGCCGTGACCGTCCACGAGCCGGCCTGTTCGTCCCAGATCCAGTGCGGTTTGCCGCGGCGGACCTCGTCGATGCCGAGTACCGCGACCGGCTGCGGCTCGGCCGGCAACACACGGTTCGCATGCGCGGTGAATGCGTCCGCGACGACCGGCCAGGAGACGTCGTGATCGCGGGCCGATTGCACGATCGTGCGCCCGCCGTCAACGACCGCCGCGCCCGCCGCCTGCCGCAACCGCATGGTCAGCCGTGATCGGGCCGGGACCTGGGCGACCTGCTCGGTGAACGACTTGCGCGGGCAGGCCGGCGTCGGGCAGTACCAGCGCCGTTTACGCCAGCGCAGCCGCACCGGCCGCCCGGCGACCGGCAGATCCCGCGGCCGGGTCGTGGTCCACTGCTTCACCCGGACCGCTCGCTGCCCGCACTTCGGGCAGCATCGCGCCTGCTCACAACCGGTGGACAGATCCACCACGGGGACACCGCCGGCGTCCACCTCGACCCGCTCGGCTACCAGGCCATCCAGGCCCAGCAGCCGGGTCGTATCGTTGACCATGCTCGCAGCTCTTCACTTGTGACCATCCGAACTAGACACTCAGATGATCACCGATGGGCTGCGAGCCCCTTATCTCCGGGTCGCCATCACCCGCGAACCCCGCTCAACTTCGAAGAGCCGCCATAGCACAGGCGCGCATGCCGGACCGCTCCCGGCAGCTCGGCAACTGAGTACCAACCGCCGTGATCGAATTGGATCGGTTCTCGACGAGACGGGCCAGGTTCGCGACAAGCTCGACGTGAAGCCCAACAGGTGTGGCCGTCCAGGTGTCCTCGATGGAACTCACAGGCAGTACGACGTCCACCGTTCAATCGTCTAGCGCAACGGCCACTCGGCTGGTCGAATGGGGGACTCAGCTGGGACCCGACGGCTCAAGGAGTTCAAGGCATGGCGACAGGCGCCCACGACGGACCGATTCCGGAAGCAGCCGTACGTGGGCAGCGGGTCCTCGACCTCGTCGATAAGGCGATCGCCGTCCAGGGCCCGCTGGTGAGCAAGAACATCGCCCGGGCCCGCCAGCGAAATCCGGAAGCGACACCAGCACAGGTAATCCGCAATCTGGAACGGATGTACGTCAGCGCCTTGACCGGGACTGGCGCGGCGGTTGGCGGAGCTGCAGCGGCGCCCGGCGTCGGCACAGGCGTCGCACTGGCACTGTCGGCCGGCGAGGCTCTCTCATCTCTTGAGCTGAGCGCCCTCTTCGCGCTCTCGGTCGCCGAGGTCCACGGGGTTCGCATCGACGAGATCGAACGCCGCCGAACGATCGTGATGGGAATCATGCTCGGCGGGTCCGGCTCCGCCACCATTGCCAAAGTCGCCGAGCGTACGGGGCAACACTGGGGACGTCAGGTTGTCGCCAAGGTGCCTGTCGAGACGTTGCGTCAGATCAACGGGATCTTGGGAAAACACTTCGTCACGAAGTACGGGACCAAACAGGGAATCATCGTTCTCGGTCGGGTGGCGCCGTTCGGTATCGGCGCGGTGATCGGTGGTGGCGCCAACGCTGCCCTCGCCACTCTGGCTGTGCGGGCCAGTCGGCGCGCATTTGGCCCACCACCCACGTCATGGCCATCGCTGACGTGCAGCACTCCGCCAACGTCCGAGGACCCGCGTGACTGACCCTTGATGTGCTGAAAGCATCGAGCACCCCCGCCGCCGCCAACGGAGTCGACTACGGCACCTACGGGCGTGGCAACGCGTCTACCCTTGGACGGCGGCGTTCGAGACAGCGGCCCGGCTCGCCTAGGAGTCGCACGCGGCTACTGATGATCAGGACTGACGGCCTGGGACGTCGGGCGCTCATTCTCCGGCCTGTCCACGACAGCGCAGGCAATCCCACGCCAGCGGTATCCGTCCAACGGCTCCCGAGCACCCGTCGAACACCTGGCCACGGCACGGGACACGAAAAAGGCTCGGACCCAGCGCGAAACCCTAGGTCAGAGCCTTGATCGTTGGTGCGCCGCCAGGGACTCGAACCCCGAACCCGCGGATTAAGAGCCTGATCTTGGTTGAGTCACCCAGTCCAGCGGCGCACCCTAAAGTCCACCTGTTCGCGATTATTGCCCTCTTTGATCGAGACAGCGTCCCGATGGGTCCAGCTAACCTCGGCCCGTCCACGGCAACCGAGCACCCGACGAGCACCCATGCTGCCCGGTTGCGCCGATGGGAGGGCGATGAGGTACGGCGCTATTTGCTAGCGCCCGGCGTGGGCGCCCCCCATCTGACCGTCACCCAAACCACCCCAGCGGCCTTCACGCCGCCCCGGTACACGCCGCCGAAGCAGCGAGCGAGGCGATCCAAGACTGTGCTGAGATCACCGAACGAATCCTGCTTGCGAATCACCCATGCGGCTGCCGATGATGTGGCTCCGACCTCCGACGTGGGAGCAAAATGCGTAACTCGTTGATGGACCGTGCAGCGGGCAATCAGATCGATGTCATCTTGACCCATCCGCGTCATCAGCAGGGTCTGCGGACCTTGATCGAATTGATTGCCGACCTGCGTCGTTGTCGGTTGGCTGCCGACCTATATGAGTTCCAGGAGCAGCTGTTCCGGTTGGTACTGGAGATCGAGCAGCGCCGTAGCGAGATCAGCCGCGTCGTAAAGCGACTCAGGAAGCCGGGCGGTACCCTCCCTCAAGGCGCGCCCGACCTCGGCACTGATTTGGACCCGTCGGACCTCGACTCGTGGATGCTGGAGGACGAGGTCTACGAACGGATCTGGCGGCAGCTCAAGTCGATCGGCGATGCCCTCGCGTGGCGATCGTTCGGGTACGACCGGCGGGTCATCATGGCCCTGTCCCGCAACGCCTCTCCAGGGATCATGCACGGCAAGGACGGTCTGACCAAAGAACGTGAGGTCATCGCGTCGGCCTGGCGCGACAACAGCGAGTTCGTGCTACATCACGACCTCACCGCCGCATTGCGGGTAGGCGACCTCAGCGTGTTCCGCGCCGACGGCAGCGTCCTGCTGCACGAGGTCAAGACCAACAGCAATCGCCGAATTAGGAAACAGGATCAGCTTCTGATCGACACCTCGACTGTGTTGGCCGATGAGGGGACGCTGCCCAGCGGCATCACCCCCGTCCGCACCCAGATCCCACTCGTCACCAACCTGCGCGGGCTGCGCGAGGTGCTTGGGCTGGCACACGAACGCACCGGCATCCAGGCGGGCGTCGTGTCCCCCGGCCGGGCCGTCGTCGCCGCGAGCCAGTACACCGCCGCCCAGTACTACCGCGAGGACACCTTCGGTGCCCGTTTCTCAGCCGACCTCGCTCGCTGCCAACGCAGAATCGGCATACAGTCGCCCGAACACACCCTAAAGATGACCAGCCTCGATTCGGCTGCCCGCTGGCCCGCTCGACCACCGTGGGCGATCTACCCACTTGCGCCAGACGTCGCCGCCAGCCTCATCGCCGACGCAATGTTCTTCTTCGTCTGCATGTCCCCAGACGCGATCATCCGTCAGCTCGCCGATGTCGGCGTACTCGCGGAGTGGATGCAGCCACTCGACGGCACTGAGGATTGGACCAAGCCGCTGCTACGCGTCGCGGCCACCACCGGGAACCGCCTATGGTTCACATCGTTGAACCCAGAGGCCATCGCAAGCCTAATGCTGGAATTCATTGACCTGCGCAGCTGGTCCCGCCAGGTGGCCCTGATGCTCGGCGGCGACGTACCGGCCGGTACCCGACCGTGGCCCTGTTTCTCTGACGAGTACAGGACATGGGCATGACCGGCCCCGGTCAGCGGCGCGGCCCATTCGAGTCGGAGCTGCAAGAGGACGCTCACAACCAGCATCTGGGTGTCGCGGAAACTCACGCTGTGAACGACAGCGCCGCGCCCAGCCCTGGCTCAGCACCTCGGAGCCCGGATACAGCTGAACGTCGGCTAACGACCGTCGGTCGAGCCATGCCTACTAAGCTAGCGACACCTAGAGTGGTGCGGTGCTGACCCTCGGCGTCGACCTTGCAGCGGCGGACAAGCGTACGGCGATGGCCACGATCGAATGGCTGCCGGACCGCGCGGTCGTGCGGGACCTGGTCCTCGACGTCAGCGATGCCCGCATCGTCGAGGCCAGCGAGCACGCTGACAAGGTCGGACTGGACTGCCCCCTCGGCTGGCCGGAGCCTTTCGTCGCGCTCGTGCAGGCCCATCGAATCGGCCACCTCGTCGATGCCGATGCCGACGGCGCCCAGTGGCGGCGTCACCTGGCTTACCGGCTGACGGACGAGGTGGTCCGCGAGGAGACCAGCATCATCCCGCTCAGTGTGGCCGCGGACCGCATCGCTCACGCCGCCTTCCGCTGCGTCGGATTGCTGGCAATGCTCGCTGCCGCCGGACACGACGTCGACCGTTGCGGCGGCGGCAGGATCGTGGAGGTGTACCCGGCGGCGGCCCTGTGCCGCTGGGGGTTGGCGTACCGCGGTTACAAGGGCCTGGGTCAGCACGTGCAGCATGCCGATCTGGTTACCGCGCTTTGCGAGGCCGCACCCTGGCTGGAGTTTGGTGTTCTTGAAGGGCTGTGTCGGCGCAGCCATGACGCGTTCGACTCGGTGATCGCTGCCTTGAACGCGCGCGCCGCGGCGATCGGCAAGGCAGTCCAGCCGAGCGACGAGCAGCGGACGGTCGCACGTGTCGAGGGCTGGATCGCGCTGCCGACAGGTCCGCTCAGCGATCTTATCGATGGTACAGAAGGATGAGCGGAGGGTATTGATGGCCTCGGGATTGAGCGGGTTGGACAGTTCCCATGATGATCAGAATCGGATGCGTGAGCTGTTCAAGCTGTTCAGCGACGCGAAGAGCCGAGACGAGTTGGGTGTCGGCCAGGTCCGCGACGCCTTCAGTGGCAGCGTGCAATCTGTCATACGGTCGGCGTAACCTCGCGCGCGGACGTTTGGAGGTCGAGGTGCCACGAAAAATTACTCCTGCCCAGTACAAGCGCATGGTCGACGATTACAACCGCAAGCTGAAGCAGGCCGTCACCAACTACAACCGTGAGGCTGCGGCGTACAACCGCGAGGTGAAGCGCGCCGTCGACAAGCACAACCGCGAGGTGCGGGCGCACAACGCACGCGTGCGTTCCAACCGGCAGCGGCTCAACGCCGAGATTGCGCGACTCAACCGCCAGCGCTCAACGACCCGCTACGTTACGGTGCAGACCTCCGCCATCGCGCTGCACACCGCGTACTCCCGGGTTGATGAGCAATCCGAACTGTGGAACGAGCGCGGGCAGGAGCTGGCTGACCTAGCGGAAGCTGAGACGGCCAACAGCGCACAGGTCGCCAACGCTCTCCTGACCGAGACGGTCGCCGAGACGGAGGAGATCGAGGAGACGTCGATCATCGACGAGCTGTCCGTGCTGTCGGGGGACCTCCACAACCGATGGGAAGGCGCACTATTCGCGATTAACCCGCGCAATCCAGATGCGGCGCGGCACTTCTGCACCAGCGCCCGCGAGGTTATCGTGGAGCTGATCAACATGAAGGCTCCCGACGCCGCAGTGCTGCGGGCCAAGCCGAACTATGAGCGAGGACCCGACGGTAAGGCGGTCGCAAGGCGCGAGAAGATCGGTTATCTGCTCGACCTGAACGGCGCCGGCTACGAGGCTCTGGGCGACTTCATGGAAACGAACGTCAACGACGTGATGAATCTATTTTCCCAGTTCAACAAGGGCACGCACGGCACCGCAGGCCGCTTCGACATCCCCACCCTCCGGACGATCAAGCATCGCGTCGAGGACTCCATCCGATTCCTGTCGACGCTAGTCCGAGGTGTCCAGCCGACGACACAGGACGTCGGATAGCGCATCGACCAAGGCCGCGCCAACGAGGATCATCGCTCCGTAGCAAGGAGTGCGGACGCCGTTATGCCACGTCTCCGAACCCAGGGTGGTTCACCGCAGCACCAACGGCATGCGACACATCGATTAGAAGTGAGCGCCAGGTCTTGTTCCAGACCTGAGCGAACTGGCGTCACCGTTCGGATGCGGGCTGGTGGTCCGGCGGTCGCTGCGCTGGCGGTGAAGGTGTTCCCGCAGCCGCCGGCGCAGGTCACCGACCTGTCCGGTGGTGCCGAGGCGGCGCAGGAAGTCTGGCACGCTCCAGGTGACGAGGGTGCCCTGCCGGGACAGGTACAGGCCGACCCGGCCGATGCCGTACCAGTCGTCGTAGTCCAGCAGCAGGTAGCCAGCGAGTTGGTAGATCTCGTCGCGGCCCAACCCGCGGGGTTGAATGGCCGCCTTGCAGTCCAGCAGCAGGCCGTCGAGGATGAAGTCGGCGTCCGCTCCGCCGATGTCCTGGCTGCCGAGGAACGTCGGACCGCAGATCCGGGCGGTGGCGGGCAGTTCGAGGAACGGTCGGAACGGCTCCTCGGCAATCGCCAACTGCCGGTTGATGTCCTCGATGGCATAGTCGGGGACCGCCGTCAGGAGCTTATCGAGCGTGGTGGCCGGGGTGGTGCCGGTCAACATGCTGTACCGGCGGATCTCACCGGTTCGGTAGATGTCCTCGTAGTAGGCGGCCACGAAGCACAGGCGGCCCAGGATCTCCTCATCGAGACCGTCGTCGCCGTTCAGGTACACGTCGACCATGGAGATCAGGTCGCGTCCGGCCCGGTGCAGGGCCTCCCGCACGGGTGGCGCGGGTGCGCCTCGGAGGGGCATGCCGCTGCCGAGGGCGTCAACGCCGATGTTGACCGGTTCACCGAACGGACTACCCAGGCAGAGCCTGAGCCGGAAGTCGATGGCGTGGCCGAGCGCCGACCAGTCGGGGTATTTCACGTCGAGTGGCTGCACCGGGCGGGGCAGGTCGCAGATCTGCCGGAGGTAGTCCTGCACGACGGCCGCGCTGTGTGGCAGGTGCTGGGCCAAGAACTGCGACATCGGGGAGTTCGGGTGCCTCAGCTGGCGGGTCAGGCTGAGCTCGATCATCGGTCGCCCGGCCACCGTGCCGTCGCCGGCCGCCTCGTTGGCATTCTCGTAGTCGTCGATCCAGGTGATCCCCGCCGGGTCGAGGTGGTCGCGGGCTCGGGTGACCGCCACGTAGATCAGGCGGGCCTCGCTGGCCCGTAGCGGGCGGGGATTCCCGTCGTCGTCGACCGACGGTGCCGCAAAGCCGTGGCCGATCCGTACCCGCGACCACTCCCGGCCCTTGGCCTTGTGCGCGGTGGACACGGTGACCTTCGCGGTGCGCTCGTCCGTCAGACGGTCGACCGCGTCCATGATCACGTCCGGCCCGTAGGTGTCGACCAGCGTCACGATCGCCTTGAGGTCCTGCCCGGCGGTGTCGTTCTCGGCGTACTCCTGCACGTCGGCCCAAGAGGTGAACAGGAAAAGCTCCGGATGAGTGGTACGTCGACCGGACTTCAGAGCCTGGGCGGCCTGCGCGATGTTCCGCAACGCACCACCGCCGCCCGCGAGGGCGACCGGTACGCCCCGCTCCAGGAAGCCGAGGACTTCCTGCATCGCGTCGGCGTTGCCCCGGCACAGCACGGCATCGATCTCCGCCGCCGAGCCGACGCGGGAGTCGGTGGCACTGTTCCCGGTCAGTTGCAGGTCCGACTCGGCGTGCCGCAGCCACTGGTTGGCCGTCCGGGCGATACGTGGGCCGAAACGGAACGACTTCGTCAGGTACAGGTGATCCGCCGGGAAGCCGGTCATCACGTCCCGCGCGTTGCGCCAGGCGTAGATCTGCTGGGCCGGGTCGCCGACGCACACCCGCTGCGCGTTCTGGGCGAGGAAGACCTCCTCCAGAACCGGGTTGGTGTCCTGCGCCTCGTCGAGCAGGACGAAGTCCGCCGCGAGCGTGGGCCCGGTCAGCGCCCACATCTTCAGATAGTGATCATGTTCGAAGCGAAGTTTGCCGTCCGGTGAGCAGATGTCGTCCCAGGCTCGGCACGCGTACGGCAGGAGCACGCGGGCGACGTGGTCCTGGGCCGCCGGGTCCAGCCCGTTGACCCGTTCGAGATGCCGGGCCATCAGCTGGCGGTCGGTGCTGTAGCAGAACCGACGGATCATGCCCATCACCAAGCGTGCCTGGTGTCCGCAGGTGATCGGACGGGAGCTGACCCACAGATTCTGGTGGATGCCCAGCAGCCGCGCGGTCTCCTTTGAGGGTATGCGGGCCGACCGGTTCAGGCGTTCCTGGTAGTTCCGCCCGACGGCGCGGTGTGCCAGCGAGTGCGCGGTACGGCAGTCGACATTCGCTCCGAAGCGCTGCCTGGCCTCGTCGGCGATCGCCTTGTTGAACGCCACGTAGAGGCCGCGCTTCCTGGTGACCCCGGCCATCAGTACCAGCGTGGAGGTCTTACCGGTGCCGGCCCCGGCCACCAGGGCCAGTTCCCTGCCCGCGAGGAACGTATCCCGGGCCGCGAACTGTTCCTCGGTCGGCTTGACGTCCATACGACCCTTCCAGGACTCATTCCCGTGCTCACACCGTCGTCATCCTTTGTAAACCTTCGGACTGCTCCGCACCGGCCCGGAAGCTGCTCGCGGAACCAGTGGAGCCTACTTCGGGAGCGAGCACGGTGTGATCACTCCGCTACCGCCATCCAAGCGATCCGCAGTCTCACCAGGCACTCGGAGGGCCAAGAATCTCGACGGCGATGCCGAGAACACCTGCCCTGCTCCGTTCTCGTGGTCAGCAGGGGCAGTCTTCGTGGTCCTGGTGCTCCGTCGACCCGCGGACTTTGCGCATGCATCCCCGGGAGACCCACCTGGACCAGCGGCTTCGACGCCTACAGTCCGCACAGGATTCCCAGGTCAGTCACACTCCCACACGTCTCATCCAGTCCAGGCAGTCCCGCAGATTAAGAGGTTGGTCTTTATCGAGTCGTTGTGTCCCACCGACGCCCTGAGAGTCCATTTATTCGCGACTATTGCCTGATTTCGTCGAAACGCCGTCCCGCTGGGTCCAGCCAACCTCGTGCCCGTCCATGGCGGTCGAGCACCCGGCGAGCACCCGGTGCTGCGCCATCTACACCGGCGAGGGGATTACGTCGCAGGGCGGATCTACTCGAAGACTCATCGCCCTCGCCCTTGTGGCCACCACCGGATAGCCTCGCCCCACGTAAGTAGCCCACCGGCTCTAGTACGGCAGCCGCCGTTCGGGATCATGGTTGGAGTTCGAGGTTGAGGCGGCGTGTGTAGTGGGCTCGGCGGGCTCGGGCTTGATGCTGTCGCCGCCAGCCTGACCAATGCAAACGGTGGGCGAGGTCGCTGATCGGGCGGATGATGCAGGCGTTGATCAGGCGGCGGACCTCGTTGACGGTGAGCGTGATCAGTCCGCTGTCGGCCGGGTCGTCGTCGGTGGCGTCGGCGGCGCAGATCGCCAGGACGGCGAGGGCGGCCAGGGCGAGGGTGGTGAACCGGTGCCAGGAGTCCCAGCGGCGGACTTGGTGCTGGTCCAGGCCGACCTGGCTCTTGGCGGCTTGGAAGCTCTCTTCGATGCTCCAGCGGATGCCCGCGACCCGCACGAACTGGGCGAGGGTGGCCGGTCTGGGGGTCCAGCAGCGGTAGAAGGCCAGCTCACCGGTGCTGGTGTTGCGGCGGATCAGCAGGCTGTGCCGGCCGCCGTCGTCGGGGTCAGCATCGGTGCATACGTCGTCGAGCCAGGCCCAGTCGTAGAAGCGCGGCCCCTTGGATCCGGCGCCGGCGGAGCGGCGCTGCCACGCCGAGACGGGCAGATCAGCGGCGATCCGGTCGGCGCGGATGCGGGTTTTGCCGCCGTCGATCGGCACCAGGTGACTGCGGGACACGGCCAGGACATAGCCGAGTTGATGCTCGCGCAGGTGTGCGCGGAAGACGCTGCTGTTGCCGTAGGCCTCGTCGGCCGCGGCCCACCCGGCCGGCACCCCGGCATCCAAAGCCGCAGTGATCATCTCAGCGGCCAGCTCCGACTTGGTAGCGAACTCGATCTCGTCGGGCACGCCGGCAGCCTGGCAGCGGTCGCGGTCGTCGGTCCACGACGCCGGCAGATACACCCGCCGGTCGATCAGGGTGTGCCCGTCGGCGCCCGCATAGCCCAGGAACACCCCGACCTGGCTGTTCTCGATCCGCCCTGCCGTGCCGGTGTACTGCCGCTGCACCCCGACCGTGTAAACGCCCTTTCTTCAGGTCGCCGGTCTCATCGACGGCCAAGACCGCATCCGGGGCGCCGAACCGGTCGACGGCCAGAGCCCGCAAATCGTCGCGCACGGCGTCGGCGTCCCATACCGCCCGGTACAACAACCGCTGCATCGCGTCCGGCCGGGCATGCCCGGCCTGCTCTGCCAACTGCCAGCACGTCTTGACCTCAAGGTCAGACAGCAGCCCGGTCACGAATTGTCCCGCCGCCCGACGCGGCTCCACCCGCCCGAACCGGCCCGCGAAGCATCCCAGCACCTCGGCCAGCACCCGCTCCCACCGACCAACCGCTACGCTGTGGCACGCGGCCACCGCAAGATCTGAAGTTGTGTCCACAACGCACAGACGATCACGCGGTGGCCGCCTCGCGTCCACCCCGGCACACCAGCAAGATCTCAAACGGCGGCTGCCGTACTA
>NZ_JAWQRR010000065.1:0-68376 GCF_033446045.1 Plantactinospora sp. KLBMP9567
ACGGTCGCGGCGGCGGGGGTAGGCGGCAGACCGGCCGTGCGGGGAGCGGTGGGCGGCCGGATCGGTTGCCGGGGTCAGCGCGGTGGAAGTGGTGCCGGTCGGTCGGACCCGGGACGGGTGACCAGCGCGGTCACCGGAGCGGGTCAGACCGGTGCGGGGTATGCCGATCGCATCACCGGCCTCTCCGGACCGAGGTGCACCACCAGCGGGAGGAGCAGCCTGTACAGAAGTTCCGCTTGAGAGTGGAGAACAGAGCAGGGATCTGTTCTGTTTTTGCAGGAGGTTGGCCAAAGGTTACCGGCGTGCTACTGGCTCGTCAACGCTTCCACCCCGATCGATGCCACCTCGGCGGACCGACGCCCGGCCGGACACGCGGCAACCCGCCCCGTGACCGGTGGTCACGGGGCGGGTGGGCACGCCGGCTACCGGCGGTGTCGCGGCGCGGCTACCCCGCGCTGCCGCAGAGCGCGTCCGCCACGATCTCGTCCGCGCGGCGCAGTACGGGCAGTGCCGCCTCGTCCCCGGCCAACTGGGTCGTCAGGGAGAGCACGATCGCCCGCCGGCCGTCGGTGGTGACACCGTTGACGGTGCTCATCCCGGGCACGTCGCCGCCGTGGCTCCAGTAGCCGCCGCAGGTGTTCGGCGCCCACATGATGCCGAGCCCGTAGCGGGCGCCCGGCAGGAAGTCCTGGAAGGTCTCGGCGAGCACGGTACGCCGCATCTCGACCAACTGCGCCGGGGCGAGCAGCCGGCCCTGTTGCAGCGCCTGCCAGAAGCGGACCAGGTCGGACGGGGTGCTGACCAGGTCGCCGGCCGTGTAGGCCATGGTGGTGTTGAACAGGGTGGTGTCGTCCAGCGGCCCGCCCGGCTCCCACTGCTGGTAGCCCCTGGCGTGCGGCCCGGGCAGGTGCGCCCGGTCCCCCGGCGTGGACGTCTCGGTCAGCCGCAGCGGCCGCAGGATGCGGTCCCGCAGTTCGGCCGCCCAGCTCCGGCCGGTCACCCGCTCGATCAGCATCCCGGCCAGAATGTAGTTGGTGTTCGAGTAGTCCCAGCTCGTGCCGGGGGCGAACATCGGCGGGTGCGCCATGGCCAGCGCGACCAGTTCCTCAGGCTCGTAGTGGTCGAACCGGTGCCGGGCGTACCCCTCGGCGGAGGAGAGACCCGGCAGGTCGCGGGTGTAGTTGTAGAGCCCGCTGGTGTGCTGTAGGAGCTGCCGGACGGTGATCCGCCGGCCGTCGTTGCCGTTGCCTGCCACCACGCCGGGCAGCCAGCGCTCGACGGTGTCGTCGAGCCGGAGCCGGCCCTCGCCGACGAGTTGCAGAACGAGTACGGCGGCAAAGGTCTTGGTGTTGCTCCCCATCCGGAAGTACCCGTCCCGGGGTACCGGCGCACCCGTGGTCAGGTCGCGGGTCCCCGCCCGGGCATAGCTGTCGCGTACGCCGTCCCGGGCCAGACCCTGCACGCCGGTGACGCCGAGGGCGTGCAGGTCCGCCACGCCGGTCCGCAGCCATCGTGCACTGTCGACGGACGCCGAAGCGGACGCCGTCGGCGCCACGGCGACGCCGAGCATCGCGGCCACCGCAGCGATGACCACCAGACACCGGGCGCCTCGACTGAGCTTCTTGGACATGTCGGTCTCCTCCCCCTCGACCACCTGGCCCGAGCCTATGAAGTCGGTCGATACCGCCACATCGGTGTTTGCCCGGAGGGGATCTCCCCCGGCCGGCCCGGGGAGGTGGTCGAGCCCACTCTCCCTAAAGCATCCTAGGACGATAGTCATCGTTGGGAATCTCGTTACTCGACTGGCCGTCGACATGGTCACCGCGACTCCGGACGCCGGCGGCCGTGATCCGGATGCCCGGCCCAGCCAACGGCGGCACGGGGCATCGGGCTATTCCACCTCGCGGAGCAGTCGTTCGAGGGCGGTGACGCGGTCGCGGATCTCGGCCAACTGGCCGGTTACCTCTTCGAGACGGCGTTCCGTCTTCTCCTGGGTGGCAACGGCCGTTTCGGCCAGCGCGCGGTACTCCCGTTCCCGGGCCAGGGTCGCCCTGGCCGGCCAGGTGGCGAACGCCTGCCAGATGACCACGACCACCACGGTGGTCGCCAGGGTGAAGATGCCGAGCACCAGCAGCATCGTCCACGCGTCCGAGCCCATCAGCTCGCCCCCTTCGATCGGCTTCGACCGGTCGATTCGTCGTTGGTCGGTTCATCGGCTTCGACGGTGCGTTCGCGGCAGAGTCGCTGGCGGCGCAGCGCGGTTGGTCGCCGGGCGACGTGGTCCGGTTGTCGATCGGGGACCGGCCGGACGTGATCCTCTACACCGCGGACCGGTACATCCGCGAGGAGGCCAGCCAGCTGTCCGGGCTCGTCTGGATGTCGACCGCGTTGCTCGGCCTGTCGATGCTCATCGCCCTGCTCGGCATCGTCAACACTCTTGCGCTGTCGGTCCTGGAACGCACCCGCGAGGTCGGCCTGCTCCGGGCCATCGGGATGCGGCGGCGGAAGGTCCGGGCGATGGTCCGGATCGAGTCGGTGCTGATCGCCGTGGTGGGCGGTGTGCTCGGGATCGGGGTCGGTGCGATGATCGGCGCGATGTTCCAGCATGCCGTGCTCGGTCAGCCGATCCGCGAGACCGCCCTCCCCTGGCCTTCGATCGGCGGGCTGCTCCTGGCCATGGCCGTCGCCGGTGTGCTGGCGGCGGAGTGGCCGGCCCACAACGCCGCCCGCACCGACGTACTGACGGCGATCGGCACACCGTAGAGGGCAGCCGGGACGGGCGCGGGCCGGCGGGCCGGATCACCAGGGGCGCCGCCGGTGGGTAGCCGGTGTCGAACGGTGGCCGCCGCCAGGTCGGCGGCGGCCGTCACATCGAGCCACGTAGATTCTCGCGTGGACGCTGGGGACTGACGAGGAGCCGCGGAGGGCCCGCACGTGCGGGCCCTCCGCTCGCTGTGTCGGCGGCCGACGCTCCCACGCGTCCCCGCCAGCATCTGTACCAACATTGCGGCAGCGCGGAGGGCTGCGCATCGAATACGACCGGGGCACACTGCGTGCATGACCCATCACGGTAGGCAGGTGCCGGATCATCTGCTGATCCGGATAGCGCAACGGAACGATCCGGTGTCGGCGGTCTCCGAGGACGACGCCCGGCGCCGGTCGCTCGCCTATCCGAAGCTGATGTGGGGCGCACCGGTCTTCGGCTACGCCGAGGAGGTGGCGGGCCGGTGGCGGATCCTCAGCCTCAGCGGCGACCAGCCACAGGGCAGCCGGGACGCCCTCGGCTCGTACTTCCGGCGCTTGCTGAGCGAGACACCGGAGACCTCCGGGCACGCGGCCGAGCGGCGGGAATACCAGGAGGCGATCCGGCTGCTCGACTGGGAGGTGGTCGACGACCTCACCGTGTACGGCCGCCGATACCGGATCATCCGCGCCCAGCCGTTCATCCGGATGGGGCCGGACGGACCCGAACCACCCCGGCCCACCGACCCGGATCCGTACCCGCCGGGCAAGACGCGCGACGTGCGGTGCCAGGAGGAGGGCTTCGTCATCGACCCGGCCGCGAGCACCGGTCTCGCCGACGGCCTGCTGCGGATCGAGATGGTCCCCGCGTACTACAAGGCCGGCATCGTCCCGGACGACGTCCGGGCCGACTCCCGCCGGGCGCTGGCCACCCATCCGAACGTGGTGCTGCTGCCGGTCGGCTTCACCATCGGCGAGTACGTGCACGGGAGCTGGCAACCCCGGTCGTTCGCCACGTACCCGACGCCGCAGGCCGCCCGCGACTCGGCGGCCTTCCGGTTCAGTGACATCGTGCCGCACGAAGACGCGTCGCTGGAGGAGATCCGGGCCGCGTACACCCGGGCAATGGAGGAGTTCGAGGCTCCCCGTACGGACGAGTTCGAGATCCGGGGCGTCCGCTGCCGGGTGACCCGGGTGGAGCGGTTCGTCCGGGTCGGCCCGGACGGCCCGGAGGGCCCCCGACCCTCGGACTGGGATCCGGAACCGCCGCCGGAGCTGCACTGCCAGCAACTACGTGAGCAGGGGCTGCTACCCGACCCGGAGTGAGCAGCCGCGGGAAGGTGTGGATCGGGGCCACCGTGTCGGCGGCCGGCGGACGCGGCCAGTCGGGCCGTGCTGGTCGCGGATCACCGCGATCGACCTGCCGCCGGCCGGCACGGCCTGGCGGATTCCGCCGAAGGCCAGCTCCGGCACTCCGCACGCTGTCACGGTCGGGCCACACCTGCGCGACGCGGCTCTACGCCGAGGAAGAGGCCGGACGGCAGCGACGGGACCAGGGGCAGCCCGAAGCCGCCGATCCCCCTCAGACGGTGCTGGGTCGGTCGGCGCGCCGGGGCCGCCGCCGGTACCCGACGACGAGCCCGAGCCCGACGGCCGCCGCGACCAGCAGCGTGCCGGCGACCAGCAGCGCACGCCGGGGCGTGCTCGTCGCCGGTTCCGGGGCGGGCCGGGACCCGGCCGGCCCGGCGGCGGCACTGCGGTCGTCGGCCGGTGCCGGGGCGGCGACCGCCGCGAACGGGTCCCGGTCGGGGTCGACCGGAACCGTCGGCGGCCGGATCGCGCCGGGCCAGTACTTCTCGGTCTGGCCCGGTTGCAGCGGCGCTGGCACGCCGAGCACCGCCATCCCGCCGGGCACGGTGAGGGTACCGATCCGGTAGTCCGCGAACCGGCCCTGTACGGCGGTCACCGTCCAGGCACCGGCGTGCGGTACCGCGACGGCCGCGGCGTAGTGCGCCGGCTCCGGCAGCGCCGACGCTGCGAACGACACCGACGTGCCCTTCCCGTCCACCAGCCGCAGCGCCACCCGGCCGAGATCACCCTCGTAGGGGTGGAAACCGTGCTGGAGCACCCAGAGCCCGACGGTGTAGCCCCGGCCCGGTTCCAGCCGGTCCGGCAGCGGGTCCAGCACGGTGACCGCCCAGTTGCCGGCCCGGGCGGGTGTCGGGACGAGCAGCAGGGTGCCGGCCAGCCCGACCAGGGTCGCGGCGACGGCGGCGAGCAGGCGACGGGTACGCATCGTTGACCACCTCCACCGGGGACGAGCCGCGCCCCCGCCACCTGGTTCCCGGCCCCGTCGGTGGTCCGGGTTTGTCGGAAACGACGGGACCCGGCGCTCCGGGTGGAGCGCCGGGTCCCGTCCCCGGGCCGGCCGGTGAACGGCCGCCGCTCAGCGTCCGGGCAGCGGCACCCGGGACCAGTTGATGTCCGAGCCGAGATAGAAGCTCGGGTACGACGGCTGGTTGTAGGTCGTCTGCTGCCGGGCCACCTCGACCCGGTACTGCGGATCGTGCATCAGCGTGTAGAGCTTGCGGTCGGTCAGCTCGGTACTCAGGTAGATCCGGATCGCCGAACTGTCCACGGTGCGGGTCAGCAACTCCTCGCGCCAGTCGCCGAGGACGTCGGCGACCAGTCCCGGGTTGCCCTTCGTCCCGTTGTTGGTCCGGGTGCCCTCGGCGGTGAGCAGCCGGCCCCGCTGCCAGTCGTCGATGCTCGGGGTCACCTCCCCCGCGCCGTTGACGATCTGGGTGGTCATGTCCGCCGCCCACCGGATGCTCTGGTTGGTGCCGGGGATCACGGTGCCGAGCAGGTCCCCGTCGGCGGTACGCAGCCCCGGCCCGTCCGGCTGGCCGCCGACGACCGTCGCCCAGGTCTCCAGGCCCGGCTCGGCGGGGACGACGTCGCCGACCATGCCACGTCCGGTGTCCACACCGGTGTAGCCGCCGTAGATCACCTCGCCGGTGCGGGCGTCCCGCAGCGCGTAGCCGTACGGCGCACCGGTCGCACCCTCGTGCACCATGAAGATCTCCAGTCCGGGGCGGGCCGGATCGATGTCGGTGACGTGCATCGCGTCGCCGTGCCCGACCTTCGCCCGCGCACCCGGGTTGGCGCTGCCCGGGGGCAGGACGCCGTAGGAGCTGTAGAGCAGGCTGCCGTCGTGGTCGATGGTGGCGCCGCCGTAGACGACCTCCTGCTTTCCGTCGGCGTCCACGTCGGCGACGGACAGCGAGTGCGCACCCTGGGTGGTCAGGGTGCCGTATTCCGGGTCGGTGCCCTCCCGGCCGTGCGGGCCGTCGTTGAACGGGTTGGCCATCGGCACCCAGCCGCTGTCCACGTACCAGTCCTCGCGCAGTCGCCGGCCGTCCCAGCGGTAGGCGACCAACGTGGCGCGGGTGTAGTAGCCCCGGGCGAAGATCGCCGACGGGTGCCGGCCGTCCAGGTAGGCGACCCCGGCGAGGAACCGGTCGACCCGGTTGCCCGGCTCGATCCGGCTCATTGCGTAGTCGCCCCACATCAGCCCGTCGTCGTGCCGGCCGGGCTTGTAGTGGACGGTCTGCAACTCGCGGCCGGTCGCCCCGTCGAAGACGGTCAGGTATTCCGGCCCGTCCACGATGAAGCCCTGGAACGCCCGCAGCGCGTTGCGGGTGCTCCGGGCCGGTGCGTAGACGTCGACGAAGTGCTCGACCAGCGCCTCGGCGTCGGCCCGGGACAGCGGGTAGGCGTACGTCGGGGCGATGCCGAAGGCCTGTTCCAGGGTTGCCGGCCAGTTTCCGGCCCGCACCTCCGGGTGCCGGTGCCAGCCGAGGAAGAGGTCGACGAGCTTCTGCCGGTACTTCTCCGGGCTCAGCCGGTAGTCGTCGGTGTGCGCGTAGCCGGCCCGGACGTCCTCGCGGGGCATCGTGACGTACCGCTCGGAGACGATCCCGCCGTGCCGGTCGTACCGGGTGACCTTGGTGCCGGGGGCGGTCTTGAGCATCATCTCGGCGCGGTTGTCGCCGTCGAAGTCGTAGACCAGGAACTGCGTGTAGTGCGCCCCGGCCCGGATGTTGACGCCGAGCGAGACCCGGTGCAGCAGGGTGCCGTCGAGTTCGTAGGTGTCGAGGTAGACCTCGCCGGTGTAGCCGACCTGGGAGACGTCCTTGGAGTTCGACGGGTCCCACTTGACGACGTACTCGTACCGCCCGTCGCCGTCGACGTCGCCGACGCTCAGGTCGGACGCCGAGTAGGTGTACGCCTCACCGGTCGGGGTCACCCCGTCGGCCGGCTTGCGCAGCGGCAGGTCGCGGTGGCCGTCGGCCCACGCCGTCACCGGTGCGCCCCGGGCGCCGGTCCGGCCCCGGACCACCGCCGCGACCTGGTAGGCGGCGGTGGCGGTGCCGGCCCGGTCGAGATAGTTGGTGCTGTCGGTGACGGCGCCGATCCGTCGCCCGTCCCGGTAGACGGCGAAGTCGGCGCCGGTCAGGCCGGTGCGTCCCCGTCCGGTCGCCTCGGCGCCGAGCAGCCGCCAGCTCAGGAACACCCCGTCGGCGGTGGCGACCGCGACGAGCCCGCGGTCGAGGCGTTCGAGGCGGGGTCCGTGCTTTCCGGCGCCGCCGCCTGGCTGGGCGGAGACCGCCGTCGGACTGCCGACCAGCAACGCGGTCACCGAGAGGCCGGCGACGAGTGCCCGCGACAGTACGGCGAACGCCCGGCCTCGCCTGGTTCGAAATCTCATGGGTCTCCAATGTGGGTACGGCCCGATCCACCGGGTGGGACGATCTGCGACCGGGCTGAAACGATACAATCCACTGAGAATTCTGGATGCCTGGCAGGCTTGTCAAGGTGGTCGCCCGTCCCGGGCGGCGGCACGGTCAGCGCGCGACGGCGACCTCCAGCACCAGGCAGGCGACGGCGAGCGCCAGGAAGCCGCCGGCGTAGCCCAGCGTGCGGAAGACCCGGGCCCGCAGGTGCACGGTGACCGCTCCGACGAAGAAGAGCACCAGGCCGATCGCGGCGGCGAGCCCGACCACCGGCACCCCGAGCAGGCCGAGGAGCAGGCCGGCCGCTCCGGCGGCCTTGAGTGCGGCGAGCGGCGGCAGCCAGGACGGCGGTACGCCCACCTCGGCGGAGTTGGCGAGCACGAACTCGGTCCGGGCCAGGTCGGCGGCGGCGCTCCAGACGCAGACCACAATGGTCAGGACGGCCACCACGACGTACGCGGTCAGCACCGCGCACCTCCGGCCGGGCGGCCGGGGCGGATGACACGGGGCATCATCGGTACTCTCACAGGGTCGGTCTCCTCGGCTCGCACGGGTACGGTCGTCTCGGGCTGGTCACCCCCATGACGTCTGACGCCTGGAGAAGGTGACCCGTGAGCGCCGACCAATCCCTCGCCGACCGGTTCGCCCGCGACCGGGAGCACCTGCGGGCGGTCGCCTACCGCCTGCTCGGTTCGCTGCCCGACGCGGAGGACGCCGTGCAGCAGGCGTGGCTGAAGGCCAGTCAGGCCGACCTGCGTGAGGTGCGCAACCTGACCGGCTGGCTGACCACGGTCACCGCCCGGGAGTGCCTGGACATGCTGCGGGCTCGGCGCCGCCGGGCCGAGGTCGCCCTCCCCGACCCGGAGTTGCCGGACGCGATCCCGGCGGCCTCCCCGGCCCGGACGGCGGAGCAGGAGGTGCTGCTCGCCGAGTCGGTCGGGCTGGCCCTGCTGGTCGTGCTGGACCGGCTCTCGCCGGCGCAGCGGATCGCCTTCGTGCTGCACGACCTCTTCTCGGTACCGTTCGAGGAGGTGGGTCGGGTGCTGGACCGCTCACCGGTGGCGGCGAAGAAGCTCGCGAGTCGGGCCCGGGAGCGGGTGCACGCCCCCGCCCCGCGACAACGGCGGCTCGCCGCCCGGCATCTTCCGCTCGTGGCGGCCTTCCTCGCCGCGTCCCGGGGCGGTGACCTGGAGACCCTGCTCGACCTGCTGGCACCCGACGTCGTACGCCGGGCCGATCCGGCGCTGCTGCCCGCCGGAATGCCGACCGAACTGCGCGGGGCGCGGGCGGTGGCCGAGGAGACCCGGCACTTCGCCGCCCGGGCCCGGATGGGCGGCACCGCCTGGGTCGACGGCACCCCGGGGATCGTGATCGCCCCGCGCGGTCGGCTGATGGCCGCGCTGCGGCTCACCGTCGAAACGGGGCGGATCCGCACCATCGAGGTGATCGGCGACCGGGACCGGCTCGACGCACTCAGCATCGCGGTGGCCGGCGGTGCCGGCCGGGCGCGGGAACACACCTGGTAGTCCCGACCGGGCCGTTGCGGGTCGCGCTATCGGAGTACGCCGCGGACGGCCGTTTCGAACTCGGGGCGGCGCAGCGAGGCACCGAAAACGGGGCCGCCGGGTTCGAGCAGGCGCCCGGCGGCGAGGCTGTCCAGCGGTACGGCGTCGTAACCGATGCGCTCGACGACCTCGGCCACCAGACCCGTCGCCGCCTTGTCGTCGCCGGCCACGCCGAGCGCACGCCGGTCCGGGTCACCCGCCGGCCGGCGTTCCTCCTCGATCTGGTGGTAGCCGGCGTGGTTGAAGGTCTTCACCACCGTCGACCGGTCGAGCCGACGGGCCACGATCTCGCTGCTGCCGTACCGGGGATCTTCGAACATCTCCTGCACGCCGTCGGTCGGCGGCCAGTAGTTCATCGTGTCGACGACGAGCTTGCCGGCGACCATTCCCGGGTCGAAGGCCGGAAACCGGTGCAGCGGGATCGCCAGCACCACGAGGTCGGCGTCCCGTACGGCGTCGGCGGCCCAGCGGGGCTCGGCGCCCGGCACCAGGATCTGGGTGATCAGCGCGATCTTCTCCGGGTCGCCGGAGGCGGCGATCGTGACCCGATGGCCGGCGGCGAGCCCGACCCGGGCGATCACCGGGCCGACGTGTCCGGCGCCGAGCACGGCGATCCGGGGCAGCGACGATCCGCTCATGATCGCGGAGCCCCCGCGCCGACGGGCACCGGACGGGGGCGCTGCCGCAGTAGCAGCAGCACGGCGGGGGCGCGCCGACGGGTCAGGCCGCACCGCTGTGCCCGCACGACCGTCCCCCCATCTCGTTGACGCGTCAAGTATACCTGGGGAACCAGGTCGGCCTGCCGGCTATTCCGGGTCGGCGCCGTCAGCCTCGGCGCCGTGGGGCGGAGCGCCGAGCCGGAGCTGCCAGCCCGGTCCGCGCCCGGTCAGCCGGACCACCGCCAGCGGCGCCACATCCAGCCGCCAGAAGGTGGCAGCCGGCAGTCGCAGCGCCCGGACCAGCGCGGCCCGGATCACCACCGGATGGGTGACGGCGACGATCCGCCCACCCCGGTCACGCTGCCCGGTCAGCCATCGGTCAACCCGGTCGAGCAGCGCCTCGACGGACTCGCCGCCGTGCGGGGCGGCGTCCGGCGCGCCGAGCCAGTCCCGCAAAGCGTCGGGCTCCCGGGCGCCGACCTCGGCCAGCGGCAGTCCGGTCCACCGGCCGTAGTCGCAGTCGGCCAGCGCGGACACGGCGGTGGGCCGCAGGCCGAGCGCGTACGCGGTCTGCCGGCCCGCCTCGGCGGGAGTACTGAGGCAGGCGTCGATCTGGCCGAACGGCCCGCGCCGACCCGGCCCGGTGCGGGCCAGCGCGCGGGCCGCCGCCAGGCCGGCGGGGTCCAGGCTGTCGTCGCCACCGCCGAACACCGCCCGCCGCAGCGCGGCGGTGTGGGCGTGCGCGACCAGGTGCAGCCTGGTCGGGCTCACCGTCCGGCCGGGGCCTCGGCACCGGCCGGCGGACCGGCGGACCGCTCTGGTCCACTGTCGACGGACGGCGGCCGGTCCCGGCCCCGCCAGCCGAGCAGCACGGCGAAGAGCAGGCCGATCCCGGTCCAGAGCACCACCTGGGTGCCCAGGGAGGCGAGCCGGAACTCCCACAGCAGGGTCGCCGGGAAGTCGCCCGGCACCTCCGCGAACGACGGCAGCACGGTGTAGGCGACCGCCGTGACCAGCAGGAACGCGCCGACCGCCGCAGCGGCCCGCAGCGCGTCCGAGGCGTGCGGGGATATCGAGCGGTGCGCCAGGGCCGCGGCCCAGACGGCCACCAGGCCGAGCAGCACCAGCAGCAGGTAACTGCCGGTCCGCTGGTCGATGGTGTCCGGGTTGCCGACCGCCGGCGGGTTCGCCGGATACTTGCCGAACGGTACGACGACCGCGCCGAGCAGCGCCGCGCCGGCCAGCAGCAGCGCCGCCCGGCCGTCGTCGGAACTGCGGAGTCGACGGCGCAGCAGGACGTACCCGGTGGCGAGCAGGCCGCCCATCGCGGCGCCGAACAGCCCGGTGGCCAGGAACAGTCCGGCGCGCTGACCGTCGCGCCCGACCAACTCCTCGGCGTGGTGGTCGGCCCCGACCTCGGGTGCGGAGTGGGTCGCCCGTTCCTCGATCGCGATCGCGGCATCGATCCGCGGCTCGCCGACGAGGTAGGCGAAGGTCCCGGCGATCAGACCGGCGACCAGGCCTGCGAGCAGGCCACGCAGCAGTACGGACAGGAACGTCGGCACGGCGGGAAGTCGATCAGTGGCAGGGGACGCCGAGCAGGTGCCGGCCGTCGTGCATCAGCTCGTGCAGGTACATGCCGCTGCGCGAGACGGCCCCCTGGTCGAACGCGACCAGGTAGGTCAGCAGGGCGAGCACGGCCACGACGGCGAGGGCCGTCCACAGTAGCCGGGCGGAGACCACCGGGTGACTGAGCGGACGGGCCGGGACAGGGCTGGACATGCGTGTGAGACCTCCTCGGGGATGACGCGTCCCCGTCGACAGGCTGCGACGACCGAGCGTCCTGGCTCGCGGGCCCCCGACCGGGGTCGGGACCGCTCACAGTGGCGCGACCGCGCCGGACTCTCACCGGCTTCCCTCGTACCGCCGCAGATGGCCAGTCGACCGTAGCCGGGCGGTACCCGCCGGTCAACCGGGACACCGGCCGGGCAGCGGGGCCGGACCCGGCCGTACGCCGCACCGCCGGATCCGCCGACCGGGGGACCCGCTCCGGCGACCGGCACGGAGCCTGCTCCGACGACCGGCACGGAGTCTCAACCGGCGGGCGGCAGGCGGCAGGCCAGCGACCGGCAGGCGGCAGGCCGGTGCCGGCGATCGGCAGGCCGGCGACCGGCCGCTCGGGTGTCGGAGGTCACCACCCGGCGACCGCCCGGTTGTCCCGGCCGGAGCCGGCCGTTACCGTCGCGCCGTGACGACCCGGGTGCTGCTGCTCGGCGGCACCGCCGAGGCGCGGGAGCTGGCCGCCGCACTGGTCGGGCGCCCCGACACCGTGGTGGTCTCCTCGCTGGCCGGCCGGGTCGCCGATCCCCGGCTGCCGGACGGCGAGGTACGGATCGGCGGGTTCGGTGGACCGGCCGGCCTCGCCCGCTGGCTGGCCGAGCACCGGGTCGACGTACTCGTCGACGCCACACACCCGTACGCGGCGCGGATCAGGTCGTCGGCCGTCCGGGCGGCCGAGACGACCGGGGTGCCGTACCTGCGGTTGGAGCGTCCTGGCTGGACGGCGGGTCCCGGGGACCGGTGGCACCGGGTGCCCGATCTCGCCGCCGCCGCCGAGCTGCTGCCCCGGCTGGGCCGGCGGGCCTTCGTCACCACCGGCCGGCAGGGACTGGGCGCCTTCCTGCACCTGACCGGCACCTGGCTGCTGGTCCGGGTGGTCGACGAGCCGACGGTCCCGTTGCCGGACAACGTCACCCTGCTGCGCGACCGGGGCCCTTACCAGGTGGCGTCGGAGCGCGAACTGCTGACGGCGCACCGGATCGAGGTGCTGGTCAGCAAGGACAGCGGCGGGACGTACACGATGGCGAAGCTGGCCGCCGCCCGCGAGCTGGGGCTGCCCGTGGTGCTGGTGGAGCGGCCGGCGCCGATCGCCCTGCCGGCGACGGTCACCGAGGTGCCCGCGGCGCTGGCCTGGCTGGAGACGGCGCTGCCGCGCCGGGCGATCGGCGGACCGCCCGGCGCATCGTCAGCGGCTCACGGGTAGTACTGGACGTACAGGTAGCTCGTCCACCAGCCGTTGTCCCGACACTGGTACGCCTTGTACGCCCCGAAGGCCACGCCGATCTGTCCCGTCCGGTTGCAGATCTCCCAGCCCTCCTCGAACGGGAAGGTCGTCCATTGGTCAATCGGCCCCTCCCACTCGTCGGCGGTCGCCGAGACCACCGGCCCGGCCACGCCGGTCCGCTCGGCGGCCACGGCCGCTCCGCCGGACCCGAGTCCACCGGCGAGCAGCGCGCCGGTGGCCGCGAGGGTCATCGCGGCCCTCCAGAACATCCTCATCTGTCCCCCTGTCTCAGCACCGCCCGCCTCGGGCGGTCCACTGAATGTTCGGACAGCGCGGCTTCACGCCGGCTTCAGCTCGGCGGCCGGGCCGAACCGGCGTGCGCCTGGGCGGTCCGCCGACGGCGTCAGCCGGGATAGGTGCGGGGCGTCCAGACCACGGTCGAACCGTCCGCCCGCCGGTCGGTCCGGGTGGTGGACGAGCCGACGATCAGCAGGCAGCGCATGTCCACATCGGATGGATCGAGTTCGGCCAGCGGGACCACGGTGATCCGCTCCCCCGGCCGGCCCACGTCCCGGGCGATCACCACCGGCGTGTCCGCGCTCCGGTGCCGGAGCAGCACCTTCTGGGCCGCCTCGACCTGCCACCGGCGGCTGGCCGAGGCCGGGTTGTAGAGCGCCAGCACCAGGTCGGCGGCGGCCGCGCCGGCCAACCGCTGCTCGATCACGGTCCAGGGCTTCAACCGGTCCGAGAGGGAGAGCACCGCGAAGTCGTGGCCGAGCGGGGCGCCGATCCGGCTCGCCGCCGCCTGCGCCGCGGTCAGCCCGGGCAGCACCCGTACCGGCACGGCGCCGAACCGCCCGTCGGTGGTGGCGACCTCCAGCACCGCCGTGGCCATCGCGAAGATCCCCGGGTCGCCGGAGGAGACCACCGTCACCCGGGCGCCGGCCAGGGCGAGTTCCAGGGCGTGCCGGGCCCGGTCGATCTCGACCTGGTTGCCGGAGGTGTGCCGGTGCTGTCCGGGACGGTGCGGCACCCGGTCGACGTACGGGCCGTAGCCGACCAGGTGTTCCGCCTCGCGCAGCGCCTGGCCGGTCTCCGGGGTGAGCCAGCCGCTGCCGGCGGGGCCGAGGCCGACCACCGTCACCCCGCCGGCCGTCACCCCGCCCTCGGCAGCCGCCCCGCCCTCGGTCGCCGCCGTCGGGGCGGTCGACGCCGCCACGCCGACGCCGGCCGCGACCGCGTCCCCGGTGGGACTGGTCAGCACGGCGAGGGAGAAGTACGGCACCCCGTCCGGGTCGACCTCGACCAGCGGCAGTTCCCGGCCGGTGGCGGTGGTGGCCCGTTCGACGTACCAGGCGTCGGCCAGCCGTCCGGCATCGGCAAACGCCGCCCGTACCTGCGGAAACGTCCGTCCCAGTTTGAGTACCGCGGCAGCGTCCGTGTCGGCCAGCCGGCGGGTCAACTCGTCGGCCGGCAGCGTACCGGGCAGCACGGTGAGCACCTCGTCCCGCTCGACCAGCGGCCTGCCCAGTACGGCGGTGGCGGCGCTGATCGAGGTCACCCCGGGTACGACCTCGGCGGGAAACCGGTGCGCCAGCCGTTCGTGCAGGTACATGTAGGAGCCGTAGAACATCGGGTCGCCCGCGCAGATCACCACCACGTCCCGACCGGCCGACAGGTGCGCTGCCAGCCGCTCGGCGCTGGCGTCGTAGAACTCGGTGATCGCCGCCTCGTAGCCGCCCGGATGGTCGGTGGTCTCGGTGGTGACCGGATAGACCAGCGGCTCGGTCAGTTGGCCGTCCCGGAAGTAGGGCTCGGCAATGGACCGGGCGATGCTGCGGCCGTGCCGGGCCGAGTAGTAGGCGACCACGTCGGCGGCGCCGATCAGCCGGGCCGCCTTCACCGTCACCAGTTCGGGATCGCCCGGCCCGACGCCGACGCCACGCAGCGTGCCCGGCCGCCGGCCACCGTCCCCTGCCGATCCACCGCCGGCCTTGCCGACCGCAGCGGATCCACCGCCACCGACCGCAGCCGATCCACCGTCACCGACCTCGCCAGCCGCAGCCGACCCACCCCCGCCGACCTCGCCGGCCGCCCGCTCGCCACCAGCGCCGACCCGCGCCGGCCCCGCCGATCCACCGCCAGGCTCGGTCGCGCTCATTCGACCTCGCTCGCGATCGCGTTGACGGCGGCGGCGGTGATGGCACTGCCGCCGCGCCGACCGTGCACCACCAGGTACGGAATGCCGGCGTCGTGCGCGGCCAGCGCCTGCTTCGACTCGGCCGCCCCGATGAACCCCACCGGTACGCCGACGATCGCCGCCGGCCGGGCGGCCCCCTCGTCGATCATCTCCAGCAGCCGGAACAGCGCGGTGGGGGCGTTGCCGATCGCCACCACAGCGCCGTCGAGCCGGTCCCGCCACAGTTCGAGGGCGGCCGCGCTGCGGGTGGTGCCGAGCCGGCGGGCCAGCTCGGGCACCTCGGGGTCGCGCAGCGTGCAGAGCACCTCGTTGTCGCGGGGCAGCCGGGCCCGGGTGATGCCGGCGGCGACCATCACCGCGTCGCAGAGAATCGGCGCACCGGCCCGCAGCGCGGCCCGACCGGCGCGGACCAGGTCGGGTGCGACCTCGACGTCGTCGACCAGGTCGACGCTGCCGCTGGCGTGGATCATCCGGACCACCATCGGCGCGATCTCCGGCGGCAGCGCGGAGAGGTCGGCCTCGGCCCGGATGGTCGCGAACGACCGACGGTAGATCTCCGCGCCGTCGCGGATGTACTCGTAGCTCACTTCTGCCTTTCTGCCCGTACGGCCAGGGCGGCCGCCGGGGTGCCCGGTCGGCTGGTACCGCCCGCCTCGATCCGGTATCCGGTGCCGGTGGCGACCGCCAGTACGGCCGGTCCGGCGGGTCGGCCGCAGCGGCGCTCGCAGCCGACCACGTGCACCGGAAGCGCCGTCCCGCCCGCCGGACCGGCGTCGGCCAGCGCCTCGGTGACGTCCCCCCGCACATCGGCGAGGGCACTGGCGCAGCCGGGCCGGCCGGTGCAGGCCGTCACGCCGAGCCAGGGCGAGGCCGGGTCGACCAGCAGCCCGGCCGTGGCCAGCCGGCCGACGATATCGGGTCCACCGGTGTCGAGCACCAGGCTGCGCCACGGGGTGACGATGATCTCGTCCCTGCCGGCGAGGTCGGCCAGCAGGTGCGCCTGGTCGGCGGTCAACCGGCCGAGCCGGACCCCGGCCACCACCACACCGTCCGGACGGGCGCCCACCACTGGTGCCGGCGCGGCACCGGACGTCCTGGGCGGGGCTGCGCCCGCAGAGGCCAGCGCGGCAGAAGTGCCACCGGACGCCCCGGACGGGAACGCGACCGCAGAGGCCAGCGGTGCCGGAGCGGCACCGGACGCCCCGGGCGGGGCCGTGACCGGGGAGGTGGGACGGCCGAGCGCGGCGGTGACCCGGGCCGGCCCAGCCGGCAGGTCCGCCAGCCGCCACAGGTCCCGGCGCTCACCCCGGACCCGCAGGAAGGCACGGGCGGCGGCGACCAGCAACTCGACGACCTCGTCCGGGCCGGCCCGCAGCCCGGTGTCGGTGCCGGCCAGCCAGAGGGTCTGCGAGCCGCCGGTCCAGCACAGGTCGGCGCCGAGGGCGGCGACGTCGTGCCGGCCGTCGTCGAGGGCGAACAGGAACCGGCCGCTGAGCGACGCCAGGTCGGCGGCGCCGCGCAGCGCTGCGTCCAGGTCCCGCACCAGCGGGCGTACGTCGAGCCGCCCGGCCCGGTCCCGCCCGCTCAGCGGGGAGGCCAGCAGGTTGCGCACCCGCTCGTGGGTGGCGGTGGGCAGCAGCCCCACCTCGGCGATCCGATCGGCGACCCGGCGTACCGCGGCGTCGTCGGCGAGGCGGCGGAGTTGGAGGTTGCCCCGGGAGGTCAGTTCCAGCGCGCCGTCGGACTCGTCCCGGGCGAGGTCGGCGAGGACGCGCAGTTGGGCGGGGCGCAGTTGACCGCCGGGCAGCCGTACCCGCACCAGCAGCCCGTCGGCGGCCTGGTGGGCCCGCAGCGCACCGGGACAGCGGTCCTCCGGCGGCCGGGGGGACGGGGTGGCGAGGGCGGACACGGGCTCATCGTAGAGTCGTGGTCCTCGGCGCCGGCCGGCGGCGAGAAATGCATCACGCGGTGGACCCGGAGGAACCCGGTGCGAGTCCGGGGCGGTCCCGCCACTGTCACCGACCTGCGTACGGGTCGGGAGCCAGACACTCCGGACCACCGTGACACGGACCACGACCACGGGCGCGGACCCGGGGAGGAGCCACCCATGCCTGCGGCGGACGCTGCCACCATCCTGCTCTTGTCCACTTCGGACACCGACCTGCTCTCCGCTCGCGCCAGCGGCGCGGCGTACCGGCTGGCGAACCCGGCCCGGATCGACCTCGCCGAGCTGACCGACCTGGTCGACGGCGTCGACCTGGTGGTGGTGCGGATTCTCGGCGGCGCCCGGATCTGGGCCGACGGGCTGGCCACACTGCGCGCCGGCACCCGGCCGGTGGTGGCGCTCGGCGGCGAGCAGACCCCGGACGCCGACCTGATGGCCCGGTCCACGGTGCCGGCCGGCACCGCCGCGCAGGCGCACGCCTACCTGGCCCAGGGCGGGCCGGAGAACCTGCGCGAACTGCACGCCTTCCTCTCCGACACGGTACTGCTGACCGGGCACGGCTTCGCCCCGCCGGTCGCGCAGCCGAACTGGGGCGTCCGGTCCCGCCCGGCCCGCGAGGCGACCGGGCCGGTGGTCGGCATCCTCTACTACCGGGCGCACCAGCTCAGCGGGAACACCGGCTTCGTCGACGCGCTGGCCGAGGCCGTCGAGGAGGCGGGCGGCCGGGCGCTGCCGGTCTTCTGCGCCAGCCTGCGTACCCCGGAACCGGAGCTGCTGGCGACGCTCGGTGCGGCCGACGCGCTGCTGGTCACGGTGCTGGCGGCCGGTGGCACCCGCCCGGCGGACGCCGCCGCCGGCGGCATCGAAGAGGCCTGGGACGTCGGCGCGCTGGCCGCGCTGGACGTGCCGATCCTCCAGGCGCTCTGCCTCACCTCCACCCGGGCGTCCTGGTCGGACAGTGACGACGGCCTCTCCCCGCTGGACGCGGCGACCCAGGTCGCGGTGCCGGAGTTCGACGGGCGGCTGATCACCGTGCCGTTCTCGTTCAAGGAGACCGACACCGACGGGCTGCCGCGCTACGTGGCGGACCCGGAGCGGGCCGCCCGGGTCGCCGGCACCGCCGTCCGGCTGGCCCGACTCCGGCACGCCTCCGCCGAACAGCGCCGGATCGCCCTGGTGCTGTCGGCCTATCCGACCAAGCACGCCCGGGTCGGCAACGCGGTCGGGCTGGACACCCCGGCCAGCGCGGTACGCCTGCTCCGGACGATGCGGGACCTCGGCTACGACGTCGGCCCGGTCGACGGCCCGGACGCGCTACCCGGACTCGTCCCGGCGACCGCCGGCGAGACCGGATCCGACGCCGGCTCCCCCGACACCGGGCTGCCCGACGGTGACCGGCTGATCCACGCGTTGATCGCGGCCGGTGGCCAGGACCAGGAGTTCCTGACCGAGGAGCAGCTCGCCACCAACCCGGTACGGATCCCGCTGGCCCGCTACCGTCGCTGGTTCGACGCACTGCCGGCGGAGCTGCGCGAGGCGATGGTCACGCACTGGGGGCCGCCGCCCGGGCAGCTCTACGTCGACACCTCCCGGGACCCGGACGGCGAGATCGTGCTCGCCTGCCTGCGGGCCGGCAACGTGGTGCTGATGATCCAGCCGCCGCGTGGCTTCGGCGAGAACCCGGTCGCCATCTACCACGACCCCGACCTGCCGCCGACGCACCACTACCTGACCGCGTACCGGTGGCTGGACGAGGAGTTCGGCGCGGACGCCGTGGTGCACCTGGGCAAGCACGGCTCGCTGGAGTGGCTGCCCGGCAAGACCGTCGGGCTCTCCGCCTCCTGCGGCCCGGACGCGGTACTCGGCTCACTGCCGCTGGTCTATCCGTTCCTGGTCAACGATCCCGGCGAGGGAGCGCAGGCCAAGCGGCGGGCGCACGCGGTGATCGTCGACCACCTGGTGCCGCCGATGGCCCGGGCGGAGAGCTACGGCGACATCGCCCGACTGGAGCAGCTCCTCGACGAGTACGCCAACATCGCCGCGATGGACCCGGCCAAGCTGCCGGCGATCCGGGGACAGATCTGGACGCTGATCCAGGCCGCCCGGCTCGACCACGACCTGGGTCTGGAGCAGCGCCCGCACGACGCCGAGTTCGACGAGTTCCTGCTGCACGTGGACGGCTGGCTCTGCGAGGTGAAGGACGCGCAGATCCGGGACGGCCTGCACGTGCTCGGCGAGCCGCCGACCGGCGAGGCCCGGGTCAACCTGGTGCTGGCGATCCTGCGCGCCCGGCAGGTCTGGGGCGGGCAGGCCGGCGCCGTGGACGGGCTCCGGGCCGCGCTCGGCCTGACCGAAGGCGGCGACCAGCAGGGCACCGCCGAGGTCGACCGGGTCGAGGCGGTGGCCCGGGCCCTGCTCGAGGCGATGGAGGCGCGGAACTGGGCGGTCGACGCGGTACCGGCCGTGCTGCACGACGTGCTGGGCGACGACGATCCGCGCGCCTCGGCGGTACGCCCGGTGCTGGAGTTCGCCGCCACCGAGGTGGTACCCCGGCTGGCCCGGACCACGGACGAACTGACCCACCTGCTGCACGCCCTCGACGGCGGGTACGTGCCGGCCGGGCCGAGCGGGTCTCCGCTGCGCGGACTGGTCAACGTGCTGCCGACCGGCCGGAACTTCTACACGGTGGACCCGAAGGCGATCCCGAGCCGGTTGGCGTACGCCACCGGGCAGGCGATGGCGACCTCACTGGTGGAGCGGTACCGGCGGGACACCGGCGAGTGGCCGCGCTCGGTCGGGCTCTCCGCCTGGGGTACCTCGGCGATGCGGACCGCCGGGGACGACGTGGCCGAGGTACTGGCCCTGATCGGCGTGACACCGACCTGGGACGAGGCGTCCCGCCGGGTCAACGGCTTCGAGATCGTGCCGCTGGCCGAGCTGGGCCGGCCGCGCATCGACGTGACCGTGCGGATCAGCGGCTTCTTCCGGGACGCGTTCCCGCACGTGCTGCTGCTGCTCGACGACGCGATCCGGGCGGTGGCCGCGCTCGACGAGCCGGACGAGCAGAACTTCCTGCGCGCACACGTCCGGGCCGACGCCGCCCGGCACGGCGACGAGCGGCGCGCGACGAGCCGGATCTTCGGCTCCAAGCCGGGCGCGTACGGCGCCGGACTGCTGCCGCTGATCGACAGCGGAAACTGGCGGGACGACGCCGACCTGGCCGAGGTCTACACGGTCTGGGGCGGCTTCGCCTACGGGCGCGGGCTGGACGGGCGGCCGGCCCGGGAGGAGATGGAGGACGCGTACCGGCGGATCGCGGTGGCGGCGAAGAACACCGACACCCGGGAACACGACATCGCCGACTCCGACGACTACTTCCAGTACCACGGCGGGATGATCGCCACGGTGCGGGCTCTGACCGGGCAGGCGCCCCGGGCGTACATCGGGGACAGCACGACTCCGGACGCGGTGCGGACCCGGTCGCTGACCGAGGAGACCGCCCGGGTGTTCCGGGCCCGGGTGGTGAATCCGCGCTGGCTGGCGGCGATGCGCCGGCACGGCTACAAGGGCGCGTTCGAGCTGGCCGCCACCGTCGACTACCTCTTCGGGTACGACGCCACCGCCGGGGTCGTCGCCGACTGGATGTACGAGGACCTGGCGCGGACGTACGCCCTCGACGCCGAGAACCAGGAGTTCCTGCGCCGGTCCAACCCGTGGGCGCTGCGGAACATCATCGAACGGCTCTCCGAGGCGGCCGACCGGGGGCTGTGGGCGAAACCGGACCCGGCGACGATGGCGGCGCTGCGGGAGACGTACCTCCGCGTCGAGGGCGACCTGGAGGGCTCCGGGTGAGTCCTTGACCGTTCTTCACCTTGCGCTTGCGCTGGCGGGACGGAATCGGATGCCCAGGTAGCGGGTTGCGGTCAGGCGGCAACCACCACGCTGGGTGGCTCCGCCGGGATCGCAGGGGTGGGCCTCGTCCCGGACGGATATGTCGATCTTGGGCGAAGGCGCTGCGGTTGCTCGATGGGGGCGGTGAAGATGCCGAGCAGCCCGGTCACCTCCAAGACGCGGCGAACGAAGGGTTGCGGATCGGTGACTCGCAGCTCGCATCCGGCCTCGCCAGCGGCGTTGCGCACGCCGACGAGCGCGCCGATGCCGGCGCAGTCCAGGAACGCAACCCCGGCGAGGTCCACGACGAGGACTGCGGGAGTCTGATCCCGCAACAGGGTGAGCAGCTTGTCGCGGAGCGCCGGCGCGGTTGCCAGGTCGATCTCTCCGGTCACGCCGAGCCGGGCCGTCGCTGGCTGCGGATGACTTGTGTCGATGGGTAGGGGCGCGAGCGCGGTCACAGGCGAAAGATTGGGAGCCATCGTGCTCCTCCAGCTCAACTGCAGACATGAATCGCTTGACGGGCGGGCGAGGGCTGGACCCTAGGCCGGGAAGCAACGCCCCAGTCGTACTGTGGCCGTTGCAGGCTCGACAAGCTGCGCACGTCCGTGCGGCGCGGCTACCCCGAAGGCTACACGCAATCCTGACTCAGCGTGCCGCGTGTTCGGCGCGGGCCGGTGCGCCCACCTGGTGCAGGTATTGCAGGGCTTGCCGGTAGGAGGTGATGAGGCTGGTCTGTTCGTAGGCGACGCCGATCTCGGCGCAGTACGCCTGCACGATCGGCTGGGCCTTGCGCAGGTTGGGGGTCGGCATGCCGGGGAAGAGGTGGTGCTCGATCTGGTAGTTCAAGCCGCCCAGCGCCGCGTCGGTCAGCCAGCCGCCGCGGACGTTGCGGGAGGTCAGCACCTGCTTACGCAGGTAGTCCTCGTCACCGGTCGGGTGCGGCATGCCCTTGTGGTTGGGTGCGAACGTCATGCCGAGGTAGACGCCGAACAGCGCTTGGTGTACCAGCAGGAAGGCGAGGGCCTGCAGCGGCGAGAGAACGATCAGCAGTGCCGAGAGGTAGCCGACGGCGTGCAGGATCAGCAGCGTGGTTTCCAGGCCGGGGCGCTTCACGGTGCCGCTGCGCAACGCCTTGATGCTGGACACCTTCAGGTCGGCGGCGAGCAGGGTGAGGAGCGGGAAGAACAGCGCAGCCTGATGCCGGGTGATGAAGCCCTTCAGCCCGCGCCGGCCGAGGGCCGACTTCGTGGCCCAGATGAGCACCTCGGGCGCGACGTCCGGGTCGAGGTCGTCATGGTTCGGATTGTTGTGGTGACGGGTGTGCTTCTCCATCCACCAGCCGTAGCTCATCCCGACCCCGAGGTTTCCGGCCAGCCGTCCGGCGAATTCCCCGGGGCGTTTGGTACGGAACACCTGGCGATGTGCCAGATCATGCGCCACGAGCGCAACCTGGGTGAACGTGACGGCGAGGAACGCGGCCGTCACCAACTGCCACCAGGATGAGCCGATGACGAAGAACGCGGTCCAACCGCCGAGGAACATGAGCGTGACGACAGTCAGTCGGACAACGTAGTAGGCGGGTCGGCGCTGCATCAGCCCTTCGCCGCTGATCCGCCGGGACAGGACGGCGAAGTCGCTGCCGGTCGTTGCCCGCGACGGCGTCATGGTGATCGTCATGTTTCTATCAAACCCGCTCGATGCCGCGTCGTCAGGAGCGCTACGTCCTCCAACGCGGAGGTGCTAGCACCACGATTGAGCCGTGGGTCCGCGGGCACAATATGACCTGTGAACGCGGCCGGGACTGGCGAAGGGTTGGGCCGGTGGGCCCGGAGCGGTGCCCGCTCCGTGCTGTCCGGCATGGCCGGGATCGGTCTGGCGTTCACCAACGTACCGCTGCTCGCCGTGTCCGTTGTCGTGCTGGCCCTGACGCCGGTGCCGTTCCTCGGTCTGGCGCTGGTGCCCTGGACGATGACGCTGGTCCGGATGCGTGCCGATCTTGAGCGCAGACGTGCCTCACGGACCGGTGTCCTGGTGACACGCCCGTACCACCCGCCTCCGGACGGGGCCGTGGCCGGTGGCTGGCAGCGCTTCCGGTGGATCGTGACGGACCCGGCCACCTGGCGCGATCTTGCCTGGCTCGCGCCCGGCGCGATCGTCGGGTTCACGCTCGGGACGATCCGTGCGGTCGTGCCGCTGTACGGGCTCGCGGGCCTGACGCTGACGCCGCTGTGGATCTGGCTCGGCACCGGCTGGTACGGCTACGGCGCCATCTGGTCCATCGACACGTTCAGCGACGGGCTGCTCTGCCTGCCGCAAGGCGCCGTCATCCTCGCCGGCGGCCTGTGGGCCGCGCCGTGGCTGGGCCGCGTCGACGCGTACTTCGCCCGGCTCTTCCTCGCGCCGACCAGGGCTGCCGAACTCCGGCTGCGCGTCACCCAGCTGACGGTGACCCGGGCGGACACCGTGGATGCCCAGGCGGCGGAGCTGCGCCGCATCGAACGCGACCTGCACGACGGCGTCCAGGCCCGCCTCGTCTCGCTGGGCATGATGATCGGTCTGGCCGACGAATTGATCGACCGGAATCCGGTGGCGGCGCACGAACTGCTCGCCGAAGCACGTGAGTCCAGCGGCACGGCGCTCGTCGAGCTGCGGCACCTGGTCCGCGGCATTCACCCGCCGGTGCTCGCCGAACGCGGCCTCGACGGCGCGGTCCGGGCGTTGGTGCTCAGCCTGCCGATACCGATCACGGTCGACGCCGCCCTTCCTGGCCGGCCCGACACACCCGTGGAGTCCGCGGCGTATTTCGCCGTCGCCGAGACGCTGACCAATATGATCCGGCACAGCCGCGCGCGCACCGGATCGGTGTCGTTACGGCATACCGACGGAGTACTGACGATGGTCGTCACGGACGACGGCACAGGAGGTGCAGACCCCGCCTCCGGCACCGGTCTGCGCGGCATCGAACGCCGCCTCGCCGCGTTCGATGGCACGATCACGCTGTCGAGCCCGCCCGGGGGACCCACCGTCATCACCATGGAGCTGCCGTGCGCATTGTCATCGCCGAGGACCATGCCCTCCTCCGTGACGGACTGACCCGCCTCCTGCAGGCCTTCGACTTCGACGTCGTCGCAGCGGTCGACAGCGGCCCGGCGCTGCTGCCCGCCCTGATCACACACAAGCCACAGGTGGCGGTCATCGACGTCCGCCTTCCCCCGACATTCACCGACGAAGGTCTGCAAGCCGCGATCGCGGCCCGCGCCCAGATCCCCGGCCTGTCGGTCCTCATGCTCTCCCAGCACGTCGAGCCCCTCTACGCCCGCGAACTGCTCAGCACCCCGCACGGCGGTGTCGGCTACCTGCTCAAGGATCGCGTGTCGGACGTCGGCGAGTTCGTCGCCGCCGTCCGCCGGGTCGCCGACGGCGGCACCGCCATGGATCCTGAAGTGATCTCGCAACTGCTCGCCCGCCGGGAGCCACTCGCGGTACTCACCGCCCGAGAACGCGAGGTGCTCGGCGTGATGGCCGAAGGCCGCTCCAACGCCGCGATCGCGGCCAAGCTCCGCATCACCGAGAAAGCCGTGAGCAAGCACATCAACAACATCCTCACCAAACTAGATATGCCGCCCTCCGACGACGACAACCGCCGAGTCCTCGCCGTCCTCACATACCTCAATGCCTGAACTCAGGGAAGCGGACACCGGGCACCCGGCACGACTCCGGCCCGGCAGGCATCGCGGCAGGCTCCGGTAGGGATCTTCTCAGGAAGGATCGTCACCGACTCGGGGGCCGTTCGCGCGGACGATCTCATCGATCGCGTCCTCGATGGATTTGCAGAAGAGTGCCTGGAGGCGTCTGCCTACGTCGTTCTCCGGCGTGGTGACTCGGAGGCGGCTCAGGATGGCGCGCATGGGTTCCACCGCCCGCGGGTCGCCGAGCCTTCCAAGCGCTCCGGCGACCGTGTCGAGGGTGAGGTCGGCGGGGTTGGCCAGGCGCTTGAGCAGGACGTCGGTCGCTCGCAGATCACCGATGTTCCCGAGCGCGATGACGGCGGTATCGCCGGCACCGCGTGTCTGCTGGGCAAGGGGCATCAGCGGTTCCACGGCACGTGGGTCGCCGATGTGGCCGAGCGCCCTGGCCGCCTGCTCGGTCAGCGCGGGATCGCCGAGCAGGCCGATCAACGGCTGCACGGCATCGGGATGTCGCAGGTCGGCGAGAAACCAGAGGGCGCGCAGCCGGGTGTCCTGGTTGCGGTGGCCCAGCGCCTTCAGCAAGCCGGCGGTGTCGCCGCGCTCGTGCAGCACCGGCCAGGTCGGCCCGGTCTCCCAACCGCGCCTGCCTCCTGGCCCGGCGGTCGTAGGTACGAGCCAGGGCAAGGGCCCGGCTGCGCAGCCGGAGGGCGGTGGCGATCTCCTCGGGCGCTGCCCGGTAGTCCAGGTACGGCTGGTAGTACTCGCCGGAGATCGTGTAGGCGGTCCGGAACACCTCGCCGTACTTGGCCTCGATGGCGCGTGCCCTGGCGGCCGTCTTCTCGGCCGCCTGCTCCATCCACTGCGCCACCTCGCGCAAATGACGAGCGGTCTGGGTTGGAGTCATGTCACCCTGGTCCGCCAGGAGTGCCCGCGCAGACCGCTGGGCCGGGTGTTCAGGACGCTGGCCGAACCGGGAGACCGCCCAGACGAGGTTTCGGATCGGGCGCCGCCTCATGGACAACCACCAACCACCCGACTTCGCCACATCTACGACCATACTCCGCGTCAGCGATGGGTCGCGTGCCACCGTCAGGCGGCCGCCACGTCGAGCCGTCCGCCGAATCGGTCAATAGCCGAGGGAAATTCCCGCTGGAATTCATCGCCAGCCTTCTGTCGCACCCCACAGGATGGCATTCGGAAAGGGCACGAACGATAGGCGTTGTCAGCCGGGGCGCCGCGCTGATCAACAATCCTTCTGAGCAGATCAGCCAGGGGTGGGTCGGGGCGTGTTCCGGGCCTACCGGGCCGCCGGCCACACCGGCACCGGTGCTCCGGCGTACCGGGCCGCCGCCGTGCCGAACCGGGCGGCCAGCGTCGGATGCCCGGCCCAGTGGACGTGCAGGTAGGAGGCGTGCAGGTTGCGGTCGACCACGCCCTCCTCGACGGCCGCGTCGAGCCCGTGCGGGCGGGACGGCCGGGGCCGGAACCGCCACGCCGGCACCCGACCGGCACCGTACTCCACCTGAGTACGGTGGAACTCGTGCCCGGTCACCGCCGTTCCCGGGTCGGTCAGCAGGCTGGTGCCGGTCGCGACCGCCTCCCGGTAGCCGAGGGTGAGCCGGCCGGTCATCCGGGCCGAAGCGTCCAGCACCCCGGTCATCGGGTGCTCGTCGAGGTCCCGGCACAGGTAGAGCAGCCCGGCGCACTCGGCGACCACCGGCATCCCGGCCCGGGCCGCCCGGGCGACCGCGCCGCGCAGTCGGGCGTTGGCGGAGAGTTCGGCCGCATAGACCTCGGGGAAGCCGCCGCCGAGGTAGAGGCCCGCGCAGTCCGGCGGCAACGCCTCGTCGCGCAGCGGATCGACGGGTACGACCCGGACGCCGGCAGCCGCGAGGAGTTCGTCGGTCTCGGCGTACCGGAAGGTGAACGCCGAGCCACCGGCGACCGCGACCGTCACCGGGGCCAGCCGGGGCACCTCCTCGTCCGGTCGCCAGCACCCGGCGGGCAGCTCCGGTGCCTGGCGGGCGACGGCGAGCACCGCGTCCAGGTCCACCGCCCGGGCGAGCTGCCCGGCGAGCGCGTCGACGGTACGCCGGGCCGCGGCCCCGCGTTCGGTGGCCGGCACGAGTCCGAGATGCCGGCTCGGGGTGTCCAGGGACGCGTCCCGGCGCAGCGCCCCGAGCACCGGTACCCCGGTCCGGGCGACCGCCTGCCGCACCTCCGCCTCGTGGGTCGGTGAGCCGACCTTGTTCAGGATCACGCCGGCGATGGTCAGCTCCGGATCGTAGGAGGCGAAACCGTGCACCAGCGCGCCGATGCTGCGGGAGGCGCCGGAGACGTCGACCACCAGCAGCACCGGGCTGCGGGTCAGCCGGGCGACGTGCGCGGTGGAGGCGAACCCCTCCCGCCCGATGGCGCCGTCGTGCAGCCCCATCACGCCTTCGAGCACCGCGACGTCGGCCGGCACCGGCACCGCCGCGCCGTGGCGTAGCAGCGGGACGATCCGCTCCTCGCCCTGCAGATGCGGGTCGAGGTTGCGACCCGGCCGGCCGGTCGCCACCGCGTGGTAGCCGGGGTCGATGTAGTCGGGGCCGACCTTGTGGCCGCTGACCGCCAGGCCCCGCTCGCGCAGCGCCGCCATCAGCCCGGTCGCCACCGTGGTCTTGCCCTGCCCGGAGGCGGGCGCCGCGATCACCACCCGGGGCAGCCGGGTCACCACTCGATCCCCCGCTGCCCCTTCTGGCCGGTGTCCATCGGGTGCTTCACCTTGGTCATCTCGACCACCAGGTCGGCGGCCTCGACCAGCCGGGCGTCGGCGTCCCGGCCGGTGATGACCACGTGCTGGTGGCCGGGCCGGTTCCGCAGGGTGTCGACCACCTCGTCGACGTCCACCCAGCCCCACTTCATCGGGTACGTGAACTCGTCGAGCACGTAGAGCCGGTGCCGCTGCTCGGCGATCCGGCGCCGGATCTCGTGCCAGCCTTCCAGGGCATCGGCGGCGTGGTCGGCCTCGGTGCCGGACCGGCGGCTCCAGCTCCAGCCGGCGCCCATCTTGTGCCACTCGACCGGGCCGCCCTCGCCGGTCTGCTCGTGCAGCCGGCCGAGCGCGAGCAGCGCGGACTCCTCGCCGACCCGCCAGCGGGCCGACTTGACGAACTGGAAGACCGCGATCGACCAGCCCTGGTGCCAGCCCCGCATGGCCAGCCCGAACGCCGCCGTGGACTTGCCCTTCATCGCGCCGGTGTGCACCATCAGCAGCGGCCGGTTGCGGCGCTGCCGGGTGGTCAGCCCGTCGGCGGGTACCGACTCCGGCTGTCCCTGCGGCATCAGGCGGCCCTCCCCCGGCCGGCTCCGGAGCTTTCCCGGGCCGATCCGGAGCCTTCCCGGGCCGATCCGGAGCTTTCCCGGGCCGATCCGGCGCGCGGCCCGGAGCCGCTCCGGCCGGTCCCGCCGGGCGCGAATTCGGCGCCGGCTCCGCTACGGGTACGGATGTCTGTGCGGCTGCGCACCGCGCCGGTCAGGGTGCCGGCGGCGACCTGTTCCAGCGGCAGGTGTTCGGCACCGAGTGCCCCGGCCAGTTCGGCGGCCAGCCCGAGCCGGATCCGTCCCGCCTCGCAGTCGACCACCACCGAGCGGACGCCGCTGCCGGCGAGCAGCCGGGCGGCGTACCGGGAGCGGGGTACCGCGTCCGGGCCGGCGGTGGCCCGCCCGTCGGTCAGCACCACCAGCAGCGGGCGGCGGCGCGGGTCCCGGATCCGCTCCACCCGCAGCACGGCACCGGCCCGCAGCAGCCCCTCGGCCAGCGGAGTACGGCCTCCGGTCGGCAGCTCGGCGAGCCGGGTGGCGGCGACGTCCACACTGGACGTCGGCGGCAGCGCGAGTTCGGCACCGCCGCCCCGGAAGGTGACCAGGCCAACCTTGTCCCGCCGCTGATAGGCGTCGAGCAGCAGCGACAGTACGGCGGTCTTCACCTCCCGCATCCGCTGCCGCGCCGCCATCGAGCCGGAGGCGTCGACACAGAACAGGATCAGGTTCCCCTCCCGACCCTGCCGGATCGGCACCCGGACGTCCTGCGGCCGCAACTCCAGCTCGATGCCGCGCCGGCCGCGCGCCCGCTGGTGCGGTGCGGCCGCCCGGAGCGTGGCGACCAGATGCGGCCGGTTGCCCGCGTACACCCTGGACGGCGTGGTTCGGATCGTCTGCCCGACGGTGGTGACCGCCGGTGACCGGCGCCCGGCGACGCCCGCCCCGACGCCCGGTACGACCAGCAGCCGGGCCCGGTACGGCCGCTCGGCGGCCAGCGTCCGGCTCCCGCCGGTCGCCCCGGTACCCGACCCGTCCGGTTCCGCCGAGCCGTGCGGCGCGGCCGGCACCCTGACCCGGTCCGGCCGCTCCGGTCCGCCGCCGTCACCGTTGCCGCCGTCGCCGTTGCCGTTGCCTGCACCGTCCGGCGGGGCGTCGGTTTCGGCGGCGGGACCGGTGGCCGGTGGAGTCCCCGGTGCCGGGCCGGTGTCGTCGGGTGGCGGCGCACCGCCCGGGCCACCCGGGTCGGGCTCGTCCGGGCCGGGCCCCTGTGGCGGCGGGCCACCGTCCGGAGGCGGCTCGGCGGGCTGGTCGAGGCCGGCCCCGGCGAGCGCCTGGTCGAGCCGCTCCTGTTCGATGCCGGGCGGGTCGAACGGGTCGCGCCGACGGCGGTGCGGGAGCGCCAGCCGGGCGGCGACCCGCACGTCCACCCCGGCGACCGTGGTACGCCCGCACCAGGCCGCATGCGCCATCGCGGTCCGCGCGGTCACCAGGTCGGCACGCATTCCGTCGACCTCGAACGAGGCGCAGACCATGGCGATCCGGTGCAGGGTGTCGTCGTCGAGCCGTACCTCGGGGAGCAGTCGACGGGCCTGCGCGATCCGGGCGGCGCGCTCGGCGTCCGCCGCCGCGTACCGGCCGGCGAACCCGTCCGGGTCGGCCTCGTAGCCGAGCCGCCGGCGGGTCACCTCGGCACGTACCGCCGGGTCGCGGCTGGCCGCCACCTCGACGGTCAGGCCGAACCGGTCCAGCAGTTGCGGGCGGAGTTCGCCCTCCTCCGGGTTCATCGTGCCGACCAGGACGAACCGGGCGGCGTGCGCGATCGAGACGCCCTCCCGTTCCACGGTGGCCCGACCCATCGCCGCCGCGTCCAGCAGCACGTCGACCAGGTGGTCGTGCAGCAGGTTGACCTCGTCGACGTAGAGCAGTCCACGGTGTGCCGAGGCGAGCAGCCCCGGCTCGTACGCGGTGACGCCGTCGCGGAGTGCCCGTTCCAGGTGCAGGGCGCCGAGTACCCGGTCCTCGGTCGCGCCGACCGGCAGCTCGACGAGCCGGGCCGGCCGGGTCGCCGACGGCGCCACCGGATCGTGCGGCCCGTCCGGATCGTGCGGCCCGTCCGGATCGTGCGGCCCGTCCGGGCAGTCCGGGTCGGGTGTGGCCGGGTCGCAGGAGAACCGGCAGCCGGTAACGACGGTCACCGGTGGCAGCAGTGCGGTCAGCGCCCGGACGACGGTGGACTTCGCGGTCCCCTTCTCGCCCCGGATCAGCACTCCGCCGATGGCCGGCGAGACGGCGCTGAGGGTGAGCGCGAGTGCCATGTCGTCCATTCCGACGACGGCGGAGAACGGGTACGACCGCACGGGGCCAACCTCCTGCCTCGCGGGTGTCCACGCCCGCGACCGGTCCGGTACCGGGCCGCCCGGAGGGTCGACCCGGGACGGGGGCGAGTGTCTGGCTCCCGGCCGTCGGCCGGTCACAGTGGCGGGACCGCCCCGGAGTCGCCGGCCCTGCTGGACCGACCCACCGGCGTTCCTCGCCGCACCGTCGCCGCCGATGATGACACAGCCGGCCCGACCGGGCATCGGCGGCGGTGCGGTGCGCAGGCAGGTCCAGGACGACGTGGCCCGCCCGAACGCGCATCGGCGGCAGCGGGGCGCAGGGCACGCCGACCGCCTCGACCCCGGATCGACCCCGGATCGTGGCCATCGGCACCGACCTGGTCGCCCTGCGATGACGCGGCTCACCCGGCGGGGCATCGGCGCCGGCGGGTCGGCTAACGTTCCGGCTCGTGACCGCGACGAGTGCCAGACCTGGGCTGACCGTGGTCGGCATCGGCGCGGAGGGTTGGGCCGGGCTCGGCGAGGCCGGCCGGCGGGCGTTACGGACGGCCGAGGTCGTGCTCGGCGGCGGACGGCAGCTCGACCTGCTCCCTGCGGAACTGCCGGCGCACCGGGTGAGCTGGCCGAGCCCGCTGCTGCCGGCGCTGCCCGGCCTGCTCGACGCGTACGCCGACCGCCGGCTCGCCGTGCTGGCCAGCGGCGATCCGATGTGGTTCGGGATCGGGGCGCGGATCGTCGAACTGGTCGGCCCCGACCGGGTGCAGATACTCCCGCACCCGTCCTCGATCAGCCTGGCCTGTGCCCGGCTCGGCTGGCCCGTCGAGCGGGTCAGCGTGGTCAGCGCGGTCGGCCGCGACCTGGCCCGGGTACGCCGGGTGCTCGCCCCCGGCCGGCGGATCCTGCTGCTCAGCGCGGACGCGTCGGCACCGTCGGCGCTGGCCGGCCTGCTCACCGAGGCCGGCTACGGGGCAAGCCCGCTGACCGTGCTGGCATCGCTGGGGACCGGGCACGAGCAGCGGCTCGACGGGACCGCCCAGGGCTGGCCGCATCCGTCGGGCGATCCGTTGAACGTCGTCGCGGTGCACGCCACGGCCGGGCCGGACGCCATACTCCGCTCGACGATGCCGGGCCTGCCGGACGAGGCGTACGCCCACGACGGGGCGTTGACGAAACGGGAGGCGAGGGCGCTGGCGCTGGCCCGGCTCGCCCCGGCTCCCGACGAACTGCTCTGGGACGTCGGCGCGGGCTCGGGCAGCATCGGCATCGAGTGGCTGCGGGCCGAGCCGACCTGCCGGGCGGTGGCGGTCGAGGCCAGGGCGGACCGGGCCGAGCGGATCGCCGGCAACGCGTCGATGCTCGGAGTGCCGGAGCTGGAGGTGGTGGTCGGCCGGGCACCGGCGGTGCTGGCCGGGCTGCCGACCCCGGACGCCGTCTTCGTCGGCGGCGGGCTGGCCGCCGAGGGTGTCTTGGACGCGTGCTGGGCGGCGCTCGCCCCGGGCGGCCGGCTGGTCGCGCACGCGGTGACGATCGAGGGGGAACGCGAGTTGACCATTCGTGCCGAGCGACTCGGCGGCGACCTGACCCGGCTCGGCGTGGAGCGGGCCGCGCCGCTCGGCGGCTTCACGGCGTGGAAGCCGGCCCGGGCCCTGGTGCAGTGGGCGGTGGTCAAGCCGTGCCGGTGACCTTCATCGGTGCCGGACCGGGCGCCGCCGACCTGATCACGTTACGCGGGCAGCGAGTGCTGGCCCGCGCCCAGCTCTGCCTCTACGCCGGCAGCCTGGTCCCGGCGGAGCTGCTCGAGTCGTGTGCACCGGACACGGAACTGGTGGACACCGCCGACCTCACCCTGGACGAGATCGTGGCCCGGATGGTCGACGCGCACCGGGCCGGCCGGGAGGTGGCCCGGCTCTGCTCCGGCGACCCGTCGATCTACAGTGCGGTGGCCGAGCAGTTGCGCCGGCTCGACGAGGCAGGCGTGCCGTACGAGATCGTGCCCGGCGTGCCGGCCTTCGCGGCCGCCGCCGCGACGCTGGGCCGGGAGCTGACCGTGCCGACGGTCGGGCAGACGGTCATCCTGACCCGGGCCCGCGCCCGGTCGACGGCGATGCCGGACAGTGAGGACCTGGCGGTACTCGGCGCCAGCCGGGCAACCCTGGTGCTGCACCTGGCCGTCGGCCGGACCCCGGAGCTGGTCGAGCAGCTCGTTCCGCACTACGGCGCCGACTGCCCGGTCGCGGTGGTCGCTCGGGCCAGCCGCCCCGACGAGCTGGTGCTGCGCGGCACCCTGGCCGACATCGCCGACCAGGTCGAACAGGCCCGGGTACGCCGGACCGCCGTGATCATCGTCGGCCGGGTGCTGGCCGCCGAAGGCTTCCCGGACTCATACCTCTACTCCGCCGGCCGTGAGCGGTCGGCGAAACGCTAGGACGGCCGATCGTGCGGAAGATCCTCGTCATCGGCATCGGGGCGGGTGACCCCGACCAGTTGACCCTGGAGGCGGTCCGGGCGATCGCCGAGGTCGACGTCTTCTTCGTCCTGGACAAGGGTGCCGCGAAGCAGGACCTGCTCGGGCTGCGCCAGGAAATCCTGCGCCGGCACCCGACGAAGCCCGGCCACCGGGTGGTGGAGCTGCGGGACCCGGACCGGGACCGGACCGCGCCGGCCTACGTGGACGCGGTGGACGAGTGGCGCCGCCGCCGGGCCGAACTGCTGCGGGTGCTGGTCCGGGACGAGGTACCGGCCGACGGCTGCGCCGCCTTCCTGGTCTGGGGCGATCCGGCACTCTACGACAGCACGCTCGGCGTCATCGAGGAGATGCTGGCCGACGGGACGGTCGAGTTCGACTACACGGTGATTCCCGGGGTGAGCAGCGTTTCCACACTGGCCGCCCGGCACCGGATCGGGCTGAACCGGGTCGGCCGGCCGTTCCAGGTCACCACCGGCCGGTTGCTGGCCCAGGGCTGGCCGCCCGGAGTGGACGACCTGGTGGTGATGCTCGACGCGCACTGCACGTTCACCCGGGTCACCGAGCCGGACGTGGAAATCTACTGGGGTGCCTACCTCGGTACCGCCGACGAGATCCTGGTCGCCGGCCCGCTCGCCGAGGCCGGGCCACGGATCGTCGAGGTACGCCGGGCCGCGCGGGAGCGCAAGGGCTGGATCATGGACACGTACCTGCTGCGCCGCCGGACGCGCTGACCACGCCACGGCCTGCGCCTGGCGTCGACGGTCCCGGGACGTGGTCGCGAAGCCGCGGCCGAAAGCACGATGACCGGGCAGGACGGCGGGTGGATGAAAGGGTGCACCGCCAGTCGACGGAGAGGCCGCACGAACACCATCGTTGGGGAGACCCGGTTGGTGTGTAAGGCTCGGCACGGCGGATGCCGCTTTGGGTCAGTGCGCCCAGAACTCGTTCGGCAGCGCCTCGACGTCGGCGGCGGCCGACTCGAAGTAGTCCGCGACGAACAGCAACCGGGTCGCGGCCGGATCCCCGCCGTCGGCCATCCGGCGGATGGCGGCAGCCTGCCGCCGGGCGCGGTGCACGACCACGGCGCCGAACTCCCGCCGGTCCGCGTCGTAGCCGTAGGCGTCGAGTAGGAGGTGGAGGCGGCGGGACCGGTCCTCGGAGGCATCGAAGCCCAACAGCGCGACCGCGTCCGGCGGGCAGAACGGCACCCACCAGAGCGCCGACAGCGCCATGTCGAACTCCCGCGTCGACGGACCGGCCGCACCCCAGTCGCAGAAACCGACCAGACGGCCGCCGTCCACCACCGCGTTGTACGGCGCCGCATCCTGATGCCCCACCACCAGCCCCGGCCGCACCGCGTCGCCGATGAACCACCTCTGGTCCGCCGGTGGACCGAAACCCACCGTGACGTCGTGAAGCCGTCGCAGCCATTGGCCGACCTGGACCAGGGTCGAGTCCGCGAACACCCAGTCGGGCCACGGCGTGCTGTCGCCGACGGTGTCGCCGCGCAGGTAGCTGAGCATCTCGCGGGCCCTGCGCGTCGAAGCCGAGCGCCCGTGGAGCGCCGTCGAAACCGGCATCCTCCAGGTAGCGCAACAAGGCGTGCACCGTCGGCGTCCAAGGCGAGGCCGGCTTGTATACGACGTCACCGATCAGTACGGCATCCGTGGTGTGACCGCCGGGCAGCGCCACCTCGGTCATCCTCCGTGTGTACCGGACTCCGACCGGTTCCGGTACCGGGTTTCCGGCACTCCGAGCCGGGCGAGCCCGGTCTGGGCGAGTTCGGCCGGGGATCATCCCCGCTTGCGCGCGGGGAGCAGCCCTTGTTGCCGGTCACCCAGTGGTGCGTCTCGGGGTCAGCCCCGCGTACGCGGGGAGCAGATCGACCTGATCGTCGCCGATCCGCCGTGGGCGGGATCACCCCCGCGTGCGCGGGGAGCAGGGGAGCGCTCCCGTCCACGCGGGTAGCAGGATGGGATCACCCCCGCGTGCGCGGGGAGCAGGGGCGGAAGCGCCGGACGATGACAACCCGTTGAGGATCACCCCCGCGTGCGCGGGGAGCAGATCCGGCCGCCCGGCCGGATGGCTATCGAGCCGGGATCACCCCCGCGTGCGCGGGGAGCAGTTGATTTGCCACAGGCCATAGTCCGTCGTGCCGGGATCACCCCCGCGTGCGCGGGGAGCAGACTTCTTGACCTGCGGCGCTAGAGATCAAGTACACTGATTTTCTTCACTTCTGTTCGCAAGATCATGCCTCCGCCATTATGGATCAGGGGTGATACCGGGCTGATTCAAGGGCTGCAAGCAGCGTACACAGCAAGCATGGTGTAGCTCGATGGCAAAACGTCCCTCGCCAACACCGCCCCTGCCGTCACCCGCCCACACGATCCCATCCAAGCGCCACAGTCCACCCCACTCACAAACCGAGTACGCTGCGCCGCACCTCGGCGCTGTCCCGCAACTCGTCGGCCGGGCCGCTCAACACCACCCGCCCCTCGCCGAGCAGGTACGCCCGGCTGGCCACGTCGAGGGCCCGCTGCACGTCCTGCTCCACCACGAGCACGCTCACCCCGCCCGCGTTGATCCGCACGATGGCGTCGTACACCTCGTCGACCCGGACCGGCGCGAGCCCCAGCGACGGCTCGTCGAGCAGCAGCAGACGCGGCCGGGCCATCAGCGCCCGACCGATCGCCAGCATCTGCTGCTCTCCCCCACTCAGACTGCCAGCAACCTGACCCGCCCGTTCGGCGAGCCGGGGAAAGATCTCGTAGACCTCGGCCAGGGTGACCCGGTACTCCCGGCGGGCACCCCGCCGGTACGCGCCGAGCATGAGGTTGTCCAGCACCGACATCCGGGGAAAGATCCGCCGCCCCTCCGGGACGACCGCCACCCCGTGCGCGCAGACCCGGTGGCCACGCAGCCGCGTGATGTCGGTACCCCCGACGCTGATCTCCCCCCGGTGCGCCGGATGGATCCCGGCGACCGCGTTGACCAGAGTGGACTTCCCGGCGCCGTTGGGACCGACGACGCAGACCGTCTCGCCCTGCCGCACGTCGAGCGCGACGTCCCAGAGCGCCTGCGCGTCGCCGTACCGCACCTCGAGGTCGCGGACTCGCAGCAGCGGCTCAGACATGGGCTTGCCTCCCCAGGTAGGCGCGGACCACGGCCGGATCGTTCAGCACGGTCTGCGGATCGCCGTCGGCCAGGCAGCTACCCCGGTCGAGCACCACGAGCCGGGTCGCGAGCTGGTTGAGTACCCGCAGCAGGTGCTCGACGATCACGATCGTGATCCCGCTGTCGTGAATGCGCCGGACCACCCGTACCGCGTTGTCCACCTCGGCCGGGTTCAGTCCGGCCAGCGCCTCGTCCAGCAGCAGCACCCGGGGATTGGCGGCGACCGCCCGGGCCATCTCCAGCAGTTGCCGCTGGTGCAGGTTGAGGCTGCTCGGGTACGCGTCGGCCAGATGCGCCAGCGCGACCGTGCCGAGATGCCGCTCGGCGATCGGCCGGGCCCGGCGCAGTGACATCGGCGTACGCCCGAACATGATGGCCATCGCCACGTTGTCCCGGACGGTCATCGAGTCGAACGGGCGGGGGATCTGGTAGGTCCGGGCCATCCCGACGTGGGCGATCCGGTGCGGCGCCAGCCGGGTGATGTCCTGCCCGCCGATCCGGATCGTGCCCCGGGTCGGCCGGATCGTGCCGGAGAGCACGTTGACCAGCGTGGTCTTGCCGGAGCCGTTGGGCCCGACGAGACCGACCAGTTCGCCCTCCCGGATGTCCAGGGTCACCTCCTCCAGCGCGTGCACCCCGCCGAAGTACCTGGCCACCCCACGGCATTCGACCAGCACCGCACCGGACCCGCCCCCTCGCGAACCGGTGTCCTGGATCGGGACCGTACGGGTCTCCAGGACGGTGGGAAGGTGGGTCGCGGCGGCCTGGACCGGCGCGGTCTCCGTCGCGCCGGCACCCGCCGAGGCCGCGCCGGCACCCGCCGAGGCCGCGCCGGCACCCGCCGAGGCCGCGCCGGCACCCGCCGAGGTCACGCCGGCGTCCGTCGAGACGCCGTCGGTCCCAGCCCCCTCCGTCGAGACGTCGTCGATCCGAACCCCGTCCGGCGCGGCGGCGTCGATCCGTGCCTGCTCCGTCAAGACGTCGTCGATCCGTGCCCTGTCCGGCGCCGCGTCGTCGATCGGCGCAGTCTCGGCCGCAATCTCGGCCGTGGTCGCGTCGGCCGGAGCGGCGCCCGCCGCAGCCCCACCGGGCACAGCCACATCGTCCGGAGCAGTGTCGGCCGCAGCGGCATCGGTCGGAGCGGTCGGGGTCGCCGTCCGGGACCGGTGGCCGGGTGGGCGCAGGCCCAGTCGGGCGGAGAGCCGGGGCGAGCCGAGCACGATGGCGACCAGGCTGGCGGCGAGCATCCCGACGACCAGCCAGTCCAGCAGTTCGCCCCAGACGCGGAGCACCGCCAGGGCGCCGCTCACCCCGACCAGGGTGCCGAGCGCGACCAGCGGCCGGGCTCGCAGCCGCGCGTACAGGCCGTCGGGGGCGAGCGCGACCAGCAGGGCGAGGATGCCACCGAGAATGATCATGTTGTACGCGTCCAGGCCGTACGAGGAGAGCCGGTCCTGGAGGGTGACGATCAGCACCGCGCCGATCACCGGACCGAGCCAGTGACTCCGGCCGCCCAGCACCCCCATCACGATCACGAAGAGCGGGATGGTCAGCCCGAAGACGCTCTCCACGGTCACGAACCCGATCTGCAGCGCGTAGACGCTGCCCGCAACCCCGCCGATCACCCCGCTGAGCAGCATCGCCAGCATCTTGTAGCGGAACGTCGCCACCCCGGTCACCTCGGCGACGTCCTCGGCGTCCCGGATCGCCGCGAGCGCGGAACCCGACCGGGTGTGCTGGACCAGATAGGCCACCGCCACCGCGATGGTCGCGATCAGCAGTGCCAGCAGGAACTGGAACTGCTGGAAGGAGCTGACCGGCCCCGGCAGCTCGGGAACCGGGACGCTCGTCCCCTGTCCCCCGTCGATCGACCGGTTGATCCGGGCGAATGCGGCCAGGATGAACGGCACGGCGAGGGTCAGCAGCGCGAAGATCTCCCCCCGCAGCGAGCCCAGCCGGAACGCCACCGCGCCGACCCCGAGGGCGAGCAGTCCGGAAAACACCGCCGCGAGCGGCAGGGTGAGAAAGAAGTCGACGTTGTGCCGCCCGCTGAGCACGGCGGTGGTGTAGGCGCCGACCCCGACGTACGCGGCCTGGCCGAAACTGAAGTAGCCGCTGTATCCACTGAGCAGGTTCCAACTGGTCGCCTGGGCGATCCAGAAGCAGATCGAGCCGAGCAGCACCAGGTAGAACGACCCGATCCCGAGTTGGTCGGCGGAGGCGCCGAGGGCGGCCAGCACCAGGAACGCCACCAGCAGCCCGACCCCACCCCGGCGGATCACCGGACACCTCCGGCCGCGAAGAGTCCCTGCGGGCGCAGCAGCAGAGCCAGGATGATCGCCGAGAAGAGTACGAACGGCGCGGCGGCCGGGGACCAGACCGCGGAGACGACGCCGGAGAGCACCCCGACGAGGATGCCGGAGGCGAAGGTGCCGACCACCTCGCCGATCCCGCCGAGGATCACCACCGCGAAGACGGTGCCGAACCACTCGTACGCGGTCTCCGGGGTGAGCGCGTTGGAGAGTGCGAAGACCATGCCGGCCAGCGCCGCCGTGGCGCCGACCACGCCGCCGAGCAGGACGCTGAGCCGTCGGTGGTCGACTCCGAAGGCGCCGGCGACCGCCCGGTCCTGGGCGATCGCCCGCATGGCCCGGCCGGCGAAGGTACGCCGCAGCACCAGGTGCGCGCCGACCACCACCGCCAGGGCGAGGCCGAACGCCAGCAGGGTGGTGACCGGGAAGACCAGCCGGCCGAGGGTGACCGAGCCGGTGGCGTACGGGTTGACCTCGGCCGGCATCCGCTGGAAGTCGGCGCTCCAGACGTTGCTGACCACCTGGATGGTGATGTTCAGCAGCCCGAAGCTGACCAGCAGCGAGTTGAACTCGCTCAGCCGGAGCCGGTCGAAGAGCCACTGGATCGCGGCGCCGGCCACGAACATCAGCGGCACCGTCACCACCAGCGTCAGGATCGGGTCGAGCCGCCACGAGGTGGCGATCTGGAAGGTGAGGTACGCGCCGATCAGGATCAGGCCGAAGTGGGCCAGGTTGATGACGCGCAGCACCCCCCAGGTGACGGAGAGGCCGGTGGCCATCAGGGCGTAGAGGCCACCGATCAGCGCTCCGGTGAGGGCGGCCTGGAGGACGTTCATACGGGGCATCGCCTCGGGTCTGGTCGGGTCGGCGGGGCCACCGGGCGGCGGGGCCGAGCGGCGCGACGGGCGGTCAGGGATCGGCGGTCAGGAATGGGCGCGTGACGGATGGGGCGCGTCCGGGCCCGGACGGGGGCGCCGGGGCCCGGACGCGCGGTCAGCGGCGGGCGGGGGCGAGCGGCGCGGCGGCCCGGTCGGCCGGCCACACCGTGACCCAGTCACCCTGCTGGATCTGCTTGATGGCCTGGGTGGTCGGCCAGAAGTTCTGCGCCTTCGGGTCGAAGGCGAGGTGCCCGCTGAACGTGGTGTCGGCACCCTTGCCGTGCAGCGAGTCGCACATCTTCTTGTGGTCGGTCCCGCCGGTGTCCCTGACCGCGGCGGCCAGGATCTCCCAGGCGTTCCACGAGGCGGCGGCCTGGGTCTCGAAGACCGTGTACGGCAGCCCGGCCGCCTTGGCCCGCGCGGTGAAGTCGTTCACGATCTCGGTGGCCGCCGGGCCGAGCCGGTCCAGGGTCGGCTTGTTCGGCTCGAACATCGACACCGACAGCACCCCCTCGGAGACCTCGCCGAGGTCGAGCAGGGGTCCGGGCGCCGGGAAGAGGCTGAACATCCGCTTCGGCCGGTAGTTGAGCTGCGCCATCGCCTGGAGGATGTTCACCGCGTCCACGCCGAGCCCGTTGTTGATCACCAGGTCGGGGTCGGCGTCCCGGACCTGGGTGGCGATCGGCGCCCAGTCGGTGGTCGTCGGCGGGTAGTGCACGTCGACCACCACGTCCAGGCCACGCTCCCGGGCGATGCTCAGCGCGCCGGACTTGTCCGCGCCGTAGCCGTCGGAGACGAAGGCGGCCGATCCGCTCTGGCTGGTCAGCACGGCGACGGTCTTCGGCGGCCCGGGTTGACCGGCCAGCGCGTCGAAGAGCTGGGTCGGGATGAACCGGTTCGGGGTGGGGCCGATCGACCAGGCCGGGAACTGGCACTCGTACGTGAGCTGGGGCGCGAGCACGGCGGTGTGCTGCGGCATCACGTACCCGTGCCGCTGGGCGACCGCCATCGCGGAGAGGATGTTCGGGGTGGCGTACGGGCCGATGATCAGGTCGACCCGGTCCTGGCTGATCAGCCGCTCGTAGAGCTGGCTGACCTTGGACTGGTCGGACTGGTCGTCGACCACCTTCCACTCGACCTGGCGGCCGAGCAGTCCACCGGCGGCGTTCAGCCGCGCGACGTACGCCTCACCGGCGATCTTGTGGATCTGCCCGGTCGCGGCGAACGCGCCGGTCAGGGAGAGGGTGGAGCCGACCACGATCGGGTCGTCGGCGGAGCCGGAGCCGGAGCCGTTGCCGCATCCGGTGGCCGTCACGCCGAGCGCCAGGACGGTGGCGACGGCGGCGAGGGAGCGCCTGCGCATTGTCGGGTACCTTTCGTCGCTGTCGGATAGGTCTTCGGGGCGCGCGCTGCGGGTCAGTGCGGGTCGTCGGCGTCGTGCACCACCGCGCCCCCGACGACGGTGAGATCCGCGCGCAGCCGCCGCAGTCGCTCGACCGGGACGGTGAAGTAGTCGTCGTCGAGCACCACGACGTCACCGAGCCGGCCCACCTCCAGCGAGCCGAGCAGGTGTTCGTCCGGCCCGCCGAGGAACCACTGGTTGGCCCGGGTGTAGAGGGTGAGCAGTTCCTGCCGGCTGATCTGCTGCCCCGCGTTGATCACCTGCCCGCGGGCGTTCTTCCCGGTCACCGCGTAGTAGGCGTGGATCCACGGGTTCATCGGCGCGATCTGCATGCCGTCCGAACTCATCCCGGCCGGGATGCCGCTGTCGAGGATCGTCCGGAACGGCGGGCCGGCCGCCGGGCCGGTGCCGGCCAGGTACTGCCAGCCGGTCAGGTTGACCCCGCCGCCGATCGCCCGCAGCCGCTGGAGGTAGTCCGGGGTGATCCGGGGGACGTGCGCAACGACCCAGCGCAGGTCGGAGATCGGGGTCTCGGCGTGCACCGTCTCGAACGCCTGGATCTGGGTCTGGAAGTCGGTACCGGTCAGCGAGTGCACCTCGATCCGCCAGCCGGCCCGGGCGCTACGCCGGGCGGCCTCCAGGAAGACCGGGCCACCGGAGTAGCTGGCCGCGATGAACTCGCCGATGGCGCCGGTCCGGACCATGTCGTCGCCGAAGAACGGGTACGTGTGGCGCAGCCGCGCCGTCAACTCCGGTACGGCGGGGTCGGTGTCCTGGTGCAGGTAGTTGATGCGCAGCCGGACGATGCCCCGGCCCTGGGCGTAGACGTCGAGGAACGGCAGGTGCATCGAGTGGTTGTCCTCGTGCGCCGCACCGTCGGACGGGGTGCCGGTGGCCTGGAACGCGCCCTGGTCGAGGTGGGTGGTGACGCCGAGGCTGGCCGCGTACGCCATCGCGTCGCGCACCCCGCGCTCACGCTGCGCGGCGGTGAGGGTACGCCGCAGCGCCAGGGTCGCCTTGCCGGTCTCGGTACCGCCGGCGATCGCGCCGTCCGCCCCGACCGTCACCGGGATCTCGGCCGCCTCGAAGAACCGCCGGCCGAGGCTGTTGGTCACCGAGGGTCCGGCGAAGCCGACCGACAGGTACGCCGGGTGGTGCGGCAGCGCTTCGTCCAGTTCGGCCAGGGTCGGCAGCCGTACCTCGGTGAACTGGTGGGGATGGAAGCCGCCGATGGTGGTGACGAACTCGCCGCGCGGCACCCGCCGGGCCCGGGCCCGGTAACTGGACCGCACGTCCGCGATGGAGTAGGCGTTCTCCAGCGGCGTGTGGTGACCCGGCCGGTTGCCCATCAGCACGATGTGGTTGTGGCAGTCGATCAGGCCGGGCACCGCCGTACGGCCGCGCAGGTCGATGGTGCGGGGCCGGCCCTCGAAGCCGTGCCGGGCGGCCCGGGCGTCGTTGCCGGCGTAGACGATCCGGCCGTCCCGGATGGCCAGCACGCTGACCACCCGGTTGCGCCGGTCCATGGTGTGGATGCGGCCGTTGTGCAGCACCAGGTCGGCCCGGATCGTCTGGTCCCGGTCGGGTCCGGTGGCACCGGCCGGGCCCGCCGCCATGCCGGCGCCGACCGCCGTGGCGGTGCCGCCCCGCAGCACCGACCGCCGGGACACTCCTCGTCGTTCCTCGTTGCTCATCAGCGGGGGTCACCTCTCGGATGCGGCGCCGGTTACCCACGGTCGGGGCGGCCACCGGCACGGCGGCGGTATCGGTGTCGGGCGGACGGGCCGGTGGGGGGACCGGCGGTCCGGTGGAGGATGCGGAGGTCGGTGGGCCCGCGAGTGCCGCCTGCGTCGGTGGTGCGGGCCGACGTTCGCGGGCGGCGGGTCAGTCGCCGGCGGCGAGGGCCCGTCGCCGCCGCAGCAACGGCGGTACGCTGCCGAGCAGCCCGACGGCCAGGGCGAGGGTGCCCCAGCCGTAGCCGGCGAACCCGTCCAGCCCGACCAGGTGGTCGAGGGACCAGGCACCCGGCCCGGTGTACGCCAGCACGACGGCCAGCGCGCCGTAGACGGCGGCCACCTCGTAGCCGCCGAGGTGCGCCCAGAGCCCGTTCGGCAGGTTGACCGAGGCGGCCACCACCATCGTGCCGAGCACGATCGCCGCGCCGAGCGGGGTGGCCAGGCCCAGCGCGATCAGCGCCGCGCCGGCCAACTCGGCCAGGCCGGCGAGCAGGGCCATCTGTCGGCCGGGCCGGAAGCCCCAGGTGTGGAAGGTGGCACCGGTGCCGGTGGGGCCCTGACCACGGAACCAGCCGAAGAGCTTCTGGCTGGCGTGGCCGAAGAGCAGCGCCGCGAGGAGCAGGCGAAGCAGTAGCAGTCCGAGGTTCACGCCGCACCTGCCGAACCCGGCCCGAGCGGCCGGACGGTCCGGACGACGAAGGGCGGCCGAACGGTCCGGACGACGAAGGGCGGCCGGACGGTCCGGACGACGAAGGGCGGCCGGACGGTCCGGACAACGAAGGGCGGCCGGACGGTCCGGGCGGCGGGAGCCGACCGGGCGGCACGGCCGGCGGGCCGCCGGATCGGGGCGGGACCGGTGGAAGCGGGATCTGTAGCTGCGGCCGACGGCGCCATAACTCTCTCCTCCGAGGACTGAGCCCTTAGCATCCAGTTTTGCGGACGACCGTCCGCTACACGGACGCGGCGCACATCACAATCTCCGCCCGTGCCTGGGAGATGTCAAGACTCAAGCCGGAAACATTTGCGCATGGGCCCGGACTGGTGTTCGCTTGACGGTCAGATGGTGCGGACAGCCAGCCACCGACGGTCGTCTGAGTGGACGAGCCCGGCCGCCACACCACCCAGGGGTCGCACCAGGCCGGCCACGCAGAGGTCCGGAATCGACTGGTGGCCCGGACCCCGACGGCACCCGGACGGTCCCGACGGCGCCCGGACCCGGACGCGGCCGGGGACACCTTCCGGCGACCCCGTTCGGCACATGGTGAACTGGTGGGCGCTCGCCCGCCGACCAGCACGGTGACCCGGGCGGCGGGACCGAGACGGCGACGACGGATAGAGGCGGACGATGGCACAGCGTGGCGAAGGACCGGACTTCATCGAGGCCCTGGCCCGAGGGCTCAAGGTGATCACCGTCTTCCATGCCGACCATCCCCGACTGTCCCTCAGCGAGGTCGCCGCCGCTGCCGGGCTGGCCCGACCCACCGCCCGACGCTTCCTGCTCACCCTGGAGGAACTCGGCTACGTCCGCGCCGACACCGGCAGCTACGAACTCACGCCACGGGTGCTGGAGCTCGGCATGGCGTACGTCGGGGCGCTCTCGCTGTGGGACATCGCCCGCCCGCACATGCAGGACCTGGTCGCCGCCACCGGGGAGTCCAGCTCGATGGCCCAGCTCGACGGATCGGACATCGTCTACATGGCCCGGGTCGCGGTGCCGAAGATCATCGCGCTGCGGGTGCAGATCGGCACCCGGTTTCCGGCGAGCGTGACCTCGCAGGGCAAGGTGCTGCTCGCGGCGCTCGACCCGGAGGCGCTCGGCACGGCACTGGCCCAACCCAGCCGTTCCGGGGTCCAGCCGAAGATCCGACACAGCCGTACCGCGCTGGACGCGATGCTGCGGGAGGTCCGGGCCCGGGGCTGGGCACTCGCCGACGACGAACTCGCCCCGGGCATCCGGTCGGTGGCCGTGCCGATCCGGGACGGCCAGGGCACGGTGCGGGCCGCGATGAACGTCACCGTCAACTCGGCCGAGACCAGCGTCAAGGCCCTGGTCGAGCAGCACCTGCCCCAACTGATCAGGGCGGCCAGCGCGATCAGTGCGGACTGGGCGCGCTGGCAGTCCCGGCCGCAGGTCGAGGTGGCCGGGACGGCCGACGCCGCCACCGCCGGCCGGCACTGACCCGACCGCCGGCGGTGGCGGCCGCGGCTCAGGTGGCGATGTCCGGGTACGGCAGCGCGAAGTGCGCCAGCCGGACCGCGTACTGCTTCTGGAAGCCGAGCGGTTCGGCGTGGTCCCGCTCGAACATCGCGATGAACAGGGTCAGGGTCAGGAACGGGTGCGCGCCCAGCTCGAAGAGTTTGACGTAGTCGTGGCTGGCCAACGCCTCCCGCTCGGCATCGTCGAAGCGCAGCCAGGTGCTCGCCTCGCCGGTGTGGCAGTTCAGCACCGCGTTGGCGCGTTCGGCCTCCCACCAGGCGACCATGCCGCGCGGGTCGTCGCGGTACCGCTCGACCAGCTCGGGATCCCGGTCCACGGTGTAGAGGAACTTGTTCAGCAGGTACTTGCTCACGCCGGCACCCCGCTTCCGCCCGGTACGCCGTTCGGATACCAGGTGAAGTACGCCTCCATGGTGTGGAACAGGTCGAGGGTGTCGACGTGGTCCGCCTTGGCACCCGCCCCGGCCACCCCCATCATCAGCATGAAGTCCATGAAGCCGTGGGTGGCGTTGCCCGGCGAGTGCAGGCTCTCCAGGGTCACCTCGGCGAGGCAGCGCTCCAGGTCGCCGGTGGCGATCCACTCCACCGCCTTCCGGTCGAACTCGGGATCGGGGCCGTGCGGGCCGAACTGGCGGGGGCCGCCGAGTTCCAGCGACAGGTGGCCGGTGCCGATCACGGCCACCCGAAGGTGGCTCGGCCACGACTCGACCAGTTCCCGGATGGTCTGGCCGAGCTGCACGAACCGCTTCGGCTGCGGCAGCGGCGGCGCGAAGATGTTGGTGTAGATCGGCACGATCGGCAGGTCCGCCTCGGGGCGCAGCGTGATGATCGGGCAGGTGATGCTGTGGTCGATCCGCAGTTCGTTGCTGAACGCCAGGTCGAAGCCGGCGTCCAGGCCCTCCCGCAGCAGGTGTGCCGACAACTCCTCCTGGCCCCGCAGCAGCATCCGGGGCAGGCCGAACTCGCGTTCCTCGTTGTACCAGTTCGCGTCGTAGAACGGGGCCTTGCCGACCAGGAACTGCGGCATGTTGTCCAGCCAGAGCTGGTGGAAGTGGTCGGAGCCGACCATCACCAGCACGTCGGGGTTGGCCCGGGTGAGCGTCTCCCGGAAGGCCAGGATCTTGCGTACCCACTCGTCCGCGAACGGCGGCCGGTCCTCGCCCTGTGCGGTGCTGGCCCGGTAGTAGAACGGATGGTGGGTGGAGGCGATCACCGCGGCGATGGTGGCCATCGCGGCTCCTCTCAGGCGGGGTCGGGGGGTATGTAGCGGGCGTTGCGGTCGACGGTGCGGTAGATCTCCATCCCGATGTTGGTGCGGCGCTCCTCGGCCAGGTGGCCCAGGAGCCCGGCGGCCCGGGCCAGCAGCGCGAAGCCGCGCAGCAGCTCCGGCGGCAGCCCGAGGTCGGCCAGGGCGGCGCCGCAGACCCCGGCACCGTTCAACGGCAGGGTACGGCCGAGCACCCGCGGATGGACCCGGCCGATCGCCTCGAACAGCCGCAGGTGCGGGCCGCGCAGCCCCTCCCGCTCGGCGAGTGCGATCAGCACCGGGGTACGCGGGTCCCGCACCTTGTGCACCGGGTGTCCCAGTCCGGGCACCAGCCGGCGCTCGGCCCGGGCCCGGGTGACGGCGGCCAGGGCGAGGTCGTCCCAGCCGGCGTCGTCGGTCGGCACCTCGGTCAACTCGGCCAGGGTATCGGCGAGGAACCGGCCGCTGTCCTCGGTGACCCCGAGAAACCGGGAGCCGCCGCCGAGCAGGCCGGCGGCGAGCGCCCCCTGCAACGCCTCGGGTGCGCTCTGGTACGTGACCCGGGCAGCGATCGCGGTCGGGGTGAAGCCGTGGTCGGCGAGCGAGACGAGTACCGCCTCGAAGACGCGTACCTGGGCCGGGGTGGGGCGGCGCCCGGCGACCAGCCAGAAGGCGAGTTCGCCGAAGCCGACCTTACCGATCAGCTCGGTGGCCAGGTCGTGGCCGAGCAGCCGGATGGTGTCGGCGTCGGAGGTGCCGATCGAGGTGGGGAAGCTCAGTTCTTGGTCAGCCACGCGCGGATCTCCTCGCCGTGCTCGTCGAGCCCCGGTGGGGGCAGGTCGTACCGGGGACGGGTGGCGGAGAAGGTGATCGGATTGCGGACCATCGGCACCGCGTCGGCGCCCTCCCCCACCGTCACCACCGGGTCGAGCCCGAGCTGTTCGGCGAACGCGACACCCCGGTCGATGGTGTTGATCGGCGCGCACGCCACCCCGGCGGCGATCAGGTCGGCGAACCACTCGTCCCGGGTCCGGGTACGCAGCCGCTCGACCAGCAGCGGACGCAGTTCCTCGCGGTTGGCGGTGCGGTCCTGGTTCCGCCCGAACCGGGGGTCGTCGACCAGCTCCGGCAGGCCGAGCACCTCGCAGAGCTTGTGGAACTGCCCGTCGTTGCCGGCGATGACGATCAGCTCGCCGTCGGCGGTGGGCAGTGGCTCGTACGGGAAGAGGCTCGGGTGCGCGTTGCCCATCCGGTACGGCACCACCCCACCGGCGACGTAGCCGCTGCTGTGGTTGACCAGCCCGGACAGGGCCGAGGAGAGCAGGTTGACCTCGACGTGCTGGCCCCGGCCGCTGGCCGCCCGGTGGTGCAGCGCGGCCAGGATGCCGATGTTGGCGTGCATCCCGGCCATCACGTCGAAGACCGAGATGCCGGCCCGGTACGGCGAGCCGTCCGGGTCGCCGGTGAGGCTCATCAGCCCCGAGATCGCCTGCACCATCAGGTCGTAGCCGGGCAGCGCGGCGCCGGCGCCGGTGCCGAAGCCGCTGATGGAGGCGTAGACGATGCCGGGATTCTCCGCCGCCACCGACTCGTAGTCGAGACCGAACCGCCGCATGCCACCGGGCTTGAAGTTCTCGATCAACACGTCGGCGCGGGCGGCGAGGGCGTGGGCCACGGCGAGGTCCTCCGGTGACCGCAGGTCGAGCGCGATCGACCGCTTGTTCCGGTTGATCCCGAGATAGTAGGTGGCCACCCCGTCCCGGACCGGTGGCATCCAGGTCCGGGTGTCGTCCCCGGCCGGCCCCTCCACCTTGATCACGTCGGCGCCGAGGTCCGCCAACAGCATCGTGGCGTACGGCCCGGCGAGGATTCGGGAGAAGTCCGCCACCACCAGTCCGGCCAGCGGTCCCGGCGTGTCACCGGTACCCGGCTGATCCGCCATGCTCCTGCCTCCGTCCGTCTCGCGGACGTTTGTCCGTCGCAGACAGTCTGTTCGCGCCCGCCATCGCTGTCAACTGGCCGCCGGGCGGCCGGACAGGGCAACCGGCCCGGCGTTCCGACCCTACGCCGGCCAGAGCGTCAGTGCCGCTCAGCCCGTCCGGACGAAGCCGGAATACTGCTCGTTGACAGGCGCGAAACACCGGGACAATAATTGCGCCACTTGTTTGCGCCCGCTATACGGACGATCGTCCGCGTAGATCACTCCGCCGATAGGAGTTGGCGATGGCCACGACCGAGTCCGACCGCCCGGTGCTGCTGCGCAACGGGCTGGTGCTGACCATGGACGACGCGCACACCGTGCTGGCCGGCGGCGACGTGCTGGTGGTCGGCGACCGCATCGCCGAGGTGGGTGTCGGGCTGACCGCCCCCGAGGGTGCGCTGGAGATCGACGCCAGCGGCGGCATCGTGATGCCCGGGATGATCGACACCCACCGGCACATGTGGCAGACCGCGATGCGCGGCTACGGCGCCGACTGGACGTTGACCCAGTACTTCGTCTGGTACTACCTGGAATCCGGCAAACTCTTCCGGCCCGAGGACATCTACGCCGGCAACCTGCTCGCCGCCATCGAGGCGATCGACGCCGGGGTCACCACCACCGTCGACTGGTCGCACGGGTTGCAGACCCCGCAGCACGCGGACGCCGCGGTCGACGCCCTGGAGGCGGTGCCCGGCCGCTTCGTCCTGGCCTACGGGAACATCCAGCAGGGGCCGTGGGAGTGGGCGACCAGCCCGGGGTTCCGCGACTTCGTCGAGCGGCGCATCGCTGGCAAGGGCGACATGCTCGGCTTCCAGATGGCCTTCGACGTCACCGGCGACCCCGCCTTCCCGGAGCGGGCCGCCTTCGAGGTCGCCCGCGAACTCGGTGTACCGGTCACCACCCACGCCGGGGTCTGGGGTGCCACCAACGACGACGGCATCCGGCTGATGCACGAGAACGGCTTCATGACCCCGGCCACCGTCTACGTGCACGCGGCCACGCTGAACCGGGACTCGTACAACCGGATCGCCGCCACCGGCGGATCGGTCTCGGTCTCCACGGAGAGCGAGCAGAGCGCCGGCCAGGGCTACCCGCCCACCTGGCAACTGCGCCACCACGACATCCCGGTCTCGCTCTCCATGGACACCAGCGTCTGGTGGAGCGGCGACCTGTTCACCGCCATGCGCACCACACTGGGCGCGGACCGCTCCCGGGAACACCTTGAGGCACACGGCCGGCAGGACACCGTCACGCACTGCCACCTGCGCGCCGAGCAGGTCGTCGAGTGGGCCACCCGGGGCGGCAGCCGCGCCCTCGGCCTGGACGACAAGGTGGGCAGCCTGGCACCGGGCAAGAAGGCGGACATCGTACTGATCAAGAACGACGACTCCCCGGTGATGTTCCCGATCCTCAACCCGTACGGCCACGTGGCCTTCCAGGCGCAGCGCGGCGACGTGCACACCGTCCTGGTCGACGGCCGGCTCGTCAAGCACCAGCACCGGCTGGTCGGCGTCGACCTCGGCCGGGCGCGGCGCGAGGTGGAGCGGACCGTCGAGTACCTGGTCGAGTCGATGGGTCAGGACGCCTGGGCGAAGGGCATGAACCCGGACGTCCCGGAGACGAAGGTGCGGGACAACCCCTACACGTACACCGATTGGGACGCCGGCTCGGCCCAGTGGAAGCACTGAGCACGACGGCTCCGCCCCGGTCCGGACCGCGCCGGGGAAACTAGAGCATCTCCAGCGGCTGCGGGCCGCCCGGCGGTGGGAAGACCGTGTCGAGTACGGCCAGGTCCTCCTCGCCGAGGCGCAGCTCCAGTGCCCCGGCGTTCTCCCGGGTGTGCCCGGAATCCGACGAGCGGGGAATCGCCGCCACCGAGTCCCGCCGCAACACCCAGGCCAGCGCCACCTGCGCCGGCGTGACCTGGTGCCGGGCCGCGACCTCGGAGAGCTGGGCATCACCCAGCAACCGGCCCTGCTCGATCGGCGAGTACGCCATCACCGGAATCCCGTGCTCGCGCAGCCACGGCAGCAGGTCGTACTCCGGGCCACGCCGGGTCAGGTTGTAGAGGATCTGGTTGGCCGCGCAGGAGTCACCGCCGGCGTCCATCAGGTCGATCATGTCCGACAGGTCGAAGTTGCTCACTCCCCACTGCCCGATGTCGCCCGCCTTCACCAGCTCGGCGAACGCCTCGACCGTCTCGGCCAGCGGATGGCTGCCGCGCCAGTGCAGCAGGTAGAGGTCGATGTGGTCGGTACCGAGCCGGCGCAGGCTGCGGCGGCACGCCTGCACCGTGCCCTGCCGGGTCGCGTTCGCCGGCAGCACCTTGTCGACCAGGAAGATCTCGTCGCGGCGCCCGGCGATCGCCGCACCGACCAGTTCCTCCGAGGAGCCGCTGCCGTACATCTCGGCGGTGTCGATCATCGTCATCCCGAGATCCAGCCCGGTACGCAGCGCCGCGATCTCGTCCTGCCGCTTCCCCGGACTCTCCCCCAGATACCACGTCCCCTGACCGAGCACCGGCATCGTCCGGCCCGACGGCAACGTGATCGCGGGCATCGCGACGGTCATCTCGAACCTCCCGGCAGCGTGGGGAACGCGTGCTGACGATAGCGGGATCGCCACGCGGCGCCGCCGGGCTACCCGCTGCGGGACCGGCCAAACGCGGTGACCACCCCGTGATGACGAAACGAGCGAGCGCGCCGGACGGTCACCGAGCCCGCTGGAGGGTCGTGATGAGTACGCCCTCGCCGACCGTGATCGAGTCCGTCAGCTTCCACGTCGACCTGTCCGAGGTCTCCCCGAACAGTCGCCGCCCGGTGCCGAGCAGGACCGGGAACATCATCAGGTGGAGTGCGTCGACGAGGTCGTGTTCGAGCAGCCCCTGGACGAGCTGGATGCTGCCGGCGACCGAGATGTCGCCGGTGACCTCGTCCTTGAGCCGGGTCACCTCGTCGACCAGCCCGCCGGAGAGGACCCGGGTGTTGTTCCAGGTGGGGTCGGTGAGCGTGCGCGAGACGAGGTACTTCGGCATCCCGTTGTACTTGTCGGCGAGTTCGCCCTCGTACTGCGGCCAGGCCGAGGCGAACCCCTGGTAGGTACGGCGGCCGAGCAGCAGCGCCTGGGCGCCGAGCGCCTCGTCGACCTTGAACCGCTCGCCCTCCTCGCCACGGTCGAACTCGAAGCTCCAGTTCGGGTACTTGAAGTCCTCCCCGCCGGGCGCCTCCACGACGCCGTCGAGCGAGATGAACTCGGTGACCACGATCCTTCCCATCTCTGGTCCTCTCCTCGGCCGGTCAGCGGGTGTACGCGAAGTCGCGCAGCGCGGCGGCGAGCACATCGGCGGGCGCGCTGTGCTGCTCGCCCTCGACGGCCCGCAGGGTCGCGGTCGGCAGCAGTTCGGTGAGCGCGTGGGCGGCGGTGACGATGAACGGGAACGTCCCGGTGCCGTGCAGCACGAGCGTGGGCGCGCTGACGGCAGCCCAGCGGTCGCGGGGCAGCGGCGCCCTCGACATGGTGGTTCCGATGATCCGGCCGTCGTAGGCGATAGTCGGCGCCACCGCCTCCATGACCGGCCAGAAGTCGCTCTGCCGGATTCCCTCGACGGCCTCGGCGGGCAGCCCTGCCGCAGCGGTCAGGAACAGCTCGGCGGCGTCGCCGGGCCGACCGTCGGCGACGGCGGCGTCGAGGCGCCGCACATAGTCCGCCGGCAGCGGCGGGCGGCTGCCGTCGACCACGAACGGCGGCTCGAAGAGCACGAGCCGGCTGATCGGCAGTCCGGCTGCCGCCGCGTCGAGCGCGAGGACCGCGCCGGACGACCAGCCGAACACGGTCGCCGGCGCCCCCGCGACCGTGATGAGCGCGGCGAGGTCCTCGATCTCGCGCGACACCGCGTACGGCGCCGTGTCCGTGCTCTCGCCCCGGCCGCGCCGGTCGTAGGCGTAGGTCCGGAACTCGTCGCCGAGCAGCCGGCCGATCTCCTCGTCGAGCGGGTTGATCGCGGGGTAGGCGGTCGCGCCGTCGATGATGATCAGCGGCTCGCCCCTGCCCCACGCGCTGAACGCGATCACGGTGCCGTCGGCGGACACCACGGCCGCGCGGGCGTTCTCGGTCATCTGGATTGCCTTCCTGGTAGCGGTGCGGGGATGCCCCCGCGGCGGCGCGGTACCGCCTCGCATCCAGGCTAGGAACCGGCGGGGTCGCCGATCTTGTACAGAAGCGACAGGGGCTGCGCGGCCGCGTCCGGCCGGCGCAGTTCGGTCGCGGTACGGCCGATGAAGCGCTGGAGCGAGCGGGCGAGGTGCGGCTGGTCGTAGTAGCCGAGCCGGTTGACGACCTCGAGCGGTACGACGCCCTCACCGAGCAGGACCGCGGCCTGCCGGGCCCGCTCGATCTGCCGGATGCCGCCCTGGGTGAGCCCGGTCGCCGCCGCGACGCGGCGCTGCACCGACCTCGTGCCGAGCTCCGGCATCCCGCCGGTCACGACCTCGTCGACGAGCGGATCCCGCACGACCACGCCCTGCCGCACCAGCCGGGCGACGAACTGCTCCGCACTCTCGAAGTCGGGGATGAGCCACTCCTCGCCGCGCAGCGTGAACGTGGTCGCGGTCGCGTGCGGGCTCTCCAGAGCGGAGTCGACCAGCCGCGCCGCGGGCAGGTGCGGCATCGAGGTGCCGTGCGCGAACGTGATCCCAACCGACGCCGACCCGTCCGGCACCTCGACGCTCGAAACCGTGGTCTCCGGACCGCGTACGGCGGCGTGGACACTGCCGAGCCGCTCCCAGAACACCAGCTCCCAGTTCGAGGTGGCGATCGAGGTCATCCGCGCGACCCCGGATGCCTGGCTGCGCCACACGCGATGGACGTACGGCGAGTCCGACGGCCGGTCCTCGTTCTCCAGCGGCATCCGATCCCCCCGGTGGCCTGCGCCGCCAGTCTCGCACGCCTCGAAGTCACCCGGCCAGCGCCGGGCACGCGACGCCCGCCGCAGGAGGGTCCGGATCAGCCTCGCCCTCGCCGTCGGCTCGGCCATGGCCAATATCGGGGTCCAGCTACCGACAGTGGCCGACGATCGAACGGCCGAGCCGGGCGCGGTGGCCGGTGGCAAGGGTTGCTCCTCGGAGGGGGAACTATCGGGGTGGCTTGACCGCCCGGGTCGCGAAGTAGCCGGGCAGCCAGCCGGCGGTGGCGTCGGAGTGGTGCGGCGCCTCCGCGAACCCAGCGACGACAAAGCCGGCGGCGAGCTGACCTCCGATCTGCTCGGCCAGCGTGTGGCTGTACTCCAGCGGTGCGTCCGCACCCCACAACCGCGCGCGTTCCTCGGCCGGGACGTGTGTGAGGTCGCTGTACGGGAGCCGGTGGCGAACCACCAGTTCGCCGCGCTCGTCCAACGCCTCGTGGTCGAAGAGGAAAACGTCGGGGTTGACGAAACCGCAGAGCAGCGCACCGCCCGGGCGCAACACCCGAAAGCACTCCCGCCACACCGGGGCGAGTTCGGGCACGAACAGGTTGGAGACGGGGTTGAAGACGAGATCGAAGGCGGAGTCGGCGAAGACCGACAGGTCACGCATGTCGCCGAGGACGGTCCGCAGCTCCAGGCCGTCCCGGTGGGCCACCATGTCGTCCTGTTCGAGCTGACGCGGCGAGTTGTCGAAGACGGTGACCCGGGCACCGGCGGCGGCGAGTGTCGGACCCTGCTGCCCGCCACCGGACGCCAGGCACAGCACGTCCGCGCCGGTGAGGTCGGCCGGAAACCAGGCGCGGTCGACGGGCTGATAGCCGATGAGTACGACCGACCAGTCGCCGGCCCGTGCCCTGGCGATCGTCTCCGCGGAGACCGGCCGCGACCATTCGTTGCCCTTGTCGACCTGCCGGTCCCAGGCGGCCCGGTTGTGCATCACCGGATCAAGGTTCATCGCCCCACGCTAGTGCGCCGTCCACTGGGGTTCACCGGGTTTACGGTGGGTGTGGTGGATCCTCGCCCGTCGGCCCGACGAATTGCCGACAGCTCCGCCGTGCGGTGGACGGGACTCAGGCGGGCGGAGGTAGCCCGGCGGTGAGGTCGAGGGCGGTCGCGATGAGGGCGTGAGCGCGGGTCGTGATCGCGGTGAGCAGGCCGTGGGCGTGTTCGTCACTGTGTCGCGCGGCGGCCTGCAGGGCATGCAGGGCGTTGTCGAGTTGGTCGAGCCTGGCGTCGAGGTCGTCGGCCACCGGTTGACGCAACGCCGCCGCGATCTCCTGCAACGGCACACCGTGCGCCTCCAGAGCACGGATCGTGGTGATCCGCTCGATCACCTCGGGGTCGTAGAGCCGGTAGTTGCCGCCGGAACGGGCGGCGGGGGCGATGAGGTCGAGACTGGTGTAGAAGTCGACGGTGCGCGGCGAGACGCCGGCTTGAGCGGCGACCTCCCCGATCCGCAACAAGGTCGCGTCGACGGTCCACCTCCCTGCCTCGTCCGGATCCTGCGGAAACTGTACAGCGGCAGGTGTTACGGCCCTACGACATCCGCGCGGCCGATCCGACGCCGGTCCCAGGCCCCGCCGACCAGGCGACGCGTCCACGGCTGTCCCTGCCCCGGTCGGGGGCCACCGCCGGTCAGCTCGTCGGCGGGCGACTACGGGGACCAGCCTCAGTCGCCGAGGCGGTCGAGTTCTCGGTCTCCGGTGACTTGACGTAGGTGGGGTGCAGGTGCACGGGCTGCGCCGCGCTCCGCTGCTGACGGGCCCGTACCCGCAGGTTGAGGAACTCGACGAAGATGGAGAACGCGATCGGGCCGTACACGTATCCCTTGGGGATGTGCTGGTCGAAGCCCTCGGCGATCAGGCTGGCGCCGATGAGCAGCAGGAACGACAGAGCCAGCATCTTGACCGTCGGATGCGTGTTGACGAACCGGCTGACGGTGCCGGCCGACACCAACATGATCACCATTGCGACCACGACGGCCGCCACCATGATGAACAACTGGTCCACCATGCCGACTGCGGTGATCACGGAGTCGAGGGAGAAGACGATGTCGAGGATGAGGATCTGGACGATCACCGCCGCGAACGACGACGTGGCCCGGGCTGAGCGGCCGTGTTCGGCACCCTCGAGATGCTCGTGTATTTCATAGGTGGCCTTGCCGAGCAGGAACAACCCGCCCAGCAACAGGATCAGGTCACGACCGGAGATTTCCTGCCCGAAGACCGTGAACAGCGGTGCGGTCAGCCCGATCACCCAGGACAGTGACGCCAGCAGCAGCAGCCGGGTCACCAGGGCCAGCGACAGGCCGATGGTGCGGGCGCGCGCCTGCTGGTGCTCGGGCAGCCGACCGGCCAGGATCGAGATGAACACCACGTTGTCGATGCCCAGCACGACCTCCAGCAGCAGCAGCGTCGCGAACGCGACCCACAGCTCGGGACTGCCCAAGAACTCCATACCACCCTCGACATCTCGGCACGCCAGCATTGGATCGCCAGCCAGATCGCAAACCATACAGCGTCACGTTGCGGTGAAGGTGAGACGGTCACGGATCCGGCGGGCATCCGCTCCGTTCTTCACCAGGTGCTTTGTCGGCCTAGTTCCGAATACAGGCACTCTCAGGCGGTTTTTCGTATCTCTCCTTATCGTTCGGAAAGCTCGCTCTATGCTGACTCGGTGCTTCGCTGGTTCGTTATCCGGGTTGGAGGGATGCCCAGCATGCTCGACGTGATCATCAAGGCCACGGCGCCGGCGCCGACGGTCACCGACGCCGTCGTGGTCGCGGCACACACCGACGGTGCGCTGCCGGTCGTCCGATACGGAGAACTGGCCGGGTGACCGTCCACATCGGGCTCCGCCACCCCGGGGCGCAGCCTGCCCTCGCCATCGCGGCGGCCGGCCCACCCCCCTCACCCGAGAGCCCGGGCCGGAGGCGCACGGTATTCCGAGTCGCGGCAGCGGGAGCCGGATGGTACCTGTTCGGGCTTCTCGGCCTGTTGCTCGACTCGGACGTACCGACGGTCGGCCAAACCCGCGCGATTTTCGCACTCTCCTGTGCCGCCCTGCTTTTCGGGCTGTGGGTCTATTGGCGCCACGGTGGAACCGCCGTCAGCGCGGTCGGCGTCTACAACTTCGCGTTCGCTCTCTTCGTCGGCTTCGCCGGGCTGTACCTGCTCGCCGGCGAGGCCGATGGGGAATCCCTGCTGCGGGCGCTGGTGTTGTGCTACTTCGGCCACGTGACCACCTGGCTGCTGTTCTGGACGAAGGACCCGCCGCCGGAGCCGCCCGGGCCACGTCCCGTCGATCCGGCGTTCCTTCGCCGGCTCACCTGGATCGGGGTCCTCGTCACCTGCGGTGGCGCCGTCACCTCGCTTGAGCTTGTTGGGTCGCTGCGCCACCTGAGCCAGGCCGCCGGATTCGTCGGCGCCCTGCTGGTCGTGATCGGCCTCCTGGACGACGAGCGCCGGCCGCCGCTGCTCGGCTGTCTGCTGGCAGCGGGAGGATTCGCGCTCTCGGTGGTCACCTCCAACAGCTACGGTCGGCTGATGCTCGGTTCGCTGGGCTTCGCCCTGCTGATCGTGATAGCCCGGCGAATGCGAACCCGACTGGTGAAAGCCCTGGTCATCCCCGCCTCGGTACCGATCCTGCTGATGATGGCCAACATGCGTATGGACGCGGTACGGGCGAACCATCCAGGTGTACAGGTCACCGGCACCGGGCTCGAGTCCGTGGCGAGTCCGTTGGAGGTCTTCGGCACTCTGCTAGATCACAATGATGCTGGTCTCCTTGCCCACGCCTGGGGCCACACCTTCTGGGCAGCGGTGGTCTCGCTCATCCCGCGCGCCGTCTGGCCGACCAAGCCGCCGGGCTTCGGTGCGGAGTTGGTGCCTATCCTGCACCCCGAACTCGTGAACAGCGGCCACTCCGACGCGGCACTGTTCCAGGGCGAGTGGCTCTACAACTTCGGACTCATCGGCCTGGTGCTCATGGTGCCCATCGTGGGCTTCGCCGTGCGGGCCGCCGACCTCTTCCTGGCCCGGGCCTCAGCCCGTCCGCTCATGGGCCGGCACGCGCTTCTGGCGTACGCCGCCGCCGTCATCGTCGCCGCGGGCCTACCCGACCTGGCCTGGGGCACCTTCACCTTCACCGTACGTGCCGGCATGCGGCTCGCGGTGCTCGTAGTCGTGTGGTTCCTGATTACCGACAGGAGAATTGGATGGCCCGGCCCGACACTGCCGCTCGACACATCCGGCAGGCGCTCACCTACGCCTGGACGCATCCGGCCAACCGTGGCCGGCAGTTCGGCAACATCGCTCGACCGGCCCACTTCCCGCTCCGCGGGCGGATCGGCCCGCAGACGCTGACAACCGTGGGCCGCGCTCCACTGAACGGCGGCGTCGAAGGCGGTGTACGCGGACCGTCCGGCCCTCCTCGCGGCGTACGGCTATCAGTCGCCCGTCCGGACCGCCACGGCGTTCTCCGGGACACGGAGGTGTCGGGCGTCAGTTTGCGGGACATGTCCGCCGTCCTGCTTGAGTACTGGTGATTGGAGAACAGATGCGCAGCTTTGCCCACTGGACCCCCCGCTACCTCCTCGACCGCACGCGCGAGATGCTCTACAGTCGCAGCCATCCCGATGCGCCCTGGCTCACTCCGCAGGCCACGCAGATCCTGTCCACCCTGCTACGCCCGGGCGACCGAGGCGTGGAGTTCGGTTCTGGCCGCAGCACCCTCTGGCTGTCGCAACGGGTGCGGCACCTGACCAGCGTGGAGCACGACGACGTGTGGCACGACATGATCTCGGCGAGGTTGAAGACCCAGGGCGCCCACAACGTCGACCATCTGTTCGCGGCACCGGACGTGCCGCTCGACCGAGGTGCCGAGAGCGAGTACGTCCGAACACTGCTGCGCTTCGATGAGGGCAGCCTCGACTTCGCGCTCGTCGACGGGATCTACCGCGACGCCTGCGCCCGGCTCTCTCTCGGCAAGCTCCGCTCGGGCGGTCTACTCATCGTCGACAACGTCGAGAGGTTCCTACCGTCGCTTTCCCGCTCTCCGGTGTCGAGAAAGCCGGCGCAGGGTCCGGCGACTCAGGTGTGGGCGGAGGTGGCCAACGCGGTCGGGCAGTGGCGACACATCTGGACCAGTTCCGGCGTCTCGGACACGGCGATCTTCATCAAGCCCTGACCGCCTCGACGTACCGTCGGGTGGGTTCGCGCAGCCGGTCCGCCATGTCCCGGGCGGTGTCCGCGCACTGCAGGCGCTAGGCCCGCGGCGGGCCCTGACGGTACTCGGCGAGCATGGCGAAGGCGAGCGCTGGCGGATCGACCGCGAGGCATCGGCGGTCCGTTGCCTCGGTGCACAGATCGTCCGCCGCCACCACCTCAAGCGTGGCGATCACCCGAGTGCCGAATCCCAGGGCTTCGTCGACCCCCAGCAGCACGCGTCTCACTGTGCGACGGAACGATGCGGTCCGCAGACCCCCACTCGGCGCGCAGCGTCGCCACGTCGCGGCGGTCTCGGCCCAGCCGTGCCAGGTGTCGGTACCGCAGAGGTAGAAGACGGGCAGCTCTCCGTCGAGTTCGTCGCGCGGCCGGTTGAGCACGGGAGTGTGCGGGGGCTCGGACACTCGACAACGAAGACAATCACGGCACCGGCTCTTTCTGTTCGTCGGCAGCCAGGGCGCGGCTCAGCGCGCGGAGAAGCAGCAGGAACGCCACGCCCGTCGAGATGCTGGAGGCCAGGGCGGCGCCCGGCGGACCCAGGACCGGCATCAGCGTGCCGAGCAGTACGACCATCACCCCGGCGGCGACCGCCTGGGCCCACCCGGCGGCGAGCGGCCGGCCGTGTCCACGCAGGAGGTCCGCGCACACCTGCTGGCAAGCCATGAAGACGCCGCCCGGGGTCAGCAGGACCACCAGCACGACGGCGTTGTCGAAACCCGGACCGAACACCATAGGGACCAGCCAGGGCGCGAGCGCGGCCAGCGGGAGCATCAGCGCGACGGCGATGGCAGCGCTCACGGCCACGGCCCGCCACTGCAGCCGCGTCGTCGCCGACCGCGGACCTCGCTGCGCGGCGATTAGGGGGAACGCGACATAGCCCAGGCCCGCCGCGACCGGGACGGCGAGGGCGGTCAGCGAGGCAGCCACCGCGTAGTTGCCGAGCGCGGACGGGTCGTCCGTGACCGAAAGGGCCAACTGGTCGAGCCGGGCGATCGCCACCAGCGGTATCGTGGCCGCGAGCTGCCCGACACCGTAACGCGCCATCGGACGGACCAGGACGAGACTTGGCCGCCCCCCGGTGAGCCGGTCGCGTGCGCACAACCCGTAGGCCAGCACCGTCTGGGCCACCATCGTGGCGGAGAACGCGGTCAACACGGTGATCAGGTTGAGCTGACCGGTGGCGTGTAGCACGACGACCACGACCAGGTAGCCGACCGGCTGGGAGATCCGCGCCAGATTCCACCGAGCGATGCTCGAGCCCTGGAGCGCGAACGTGTAACTGAGACCCACGAACGCGGCCAGACAGGTGGCGAACATGAGCCGGTAGGCCCACACTACGGTTTCGCTGTCCGAACCGAGCAGCGGGGCGGCGATCATCCCGACGGCGAGTGTCACCACTCCGGAGACGACCAAGATGTTCCGGGACACAGCCACGTAGTCGGGGGCCCGACCGGGATCGCGGGCGACAAAGAACGTGGTCGCCGCCGACTGGCCGAGCCCGCCGACCACGAGCAGGAGCACGAACCACACCATGATTGCCGCGTACTCGCCCCTGGCGCTCGGACCGAGCGACCGCGCGATGACGATTCCCGCTATCCCGGCGGTCCCGGTCGAGACGACGTTGAACGCTGACGTGGCGACGACGGCGAGTCGTGTTCCGTTGGACGTCTTCGCCCGGCGCGCGCTCCGGGTCAGCGTGCTCATGGCTGGCTCCACTCCGGCAGTGGACAGCCAGTCCGCGTACCGTTCTCCGCGACCGCAGATTCGAGGTCCTCACCGAGGGTGAGCAGGACGGAGGCGTCGTACCGGGCGACGGTCTGGCGGACCGCAGCCGGGAGCGACAGTGGACCAGACTGGAACGCGAGGATCACACAACTCCTGCCCTGGACACGGCCCGAAAGCAGACGGACGGCAGGCCTCGGGCCGACCGATGTATGGCAAACTATAGTGAGATGATTGGTCGTTATGCGGCATTTGGGCCGACAATTCGGTCGAGGTCGAAGGCGGTCGGTGTGCAACCGCTGGGGTACGCCGACCACGTCGCACGGTCCGTTGTGGCCGCAGGTGACTCCGGCTCTCCGCCGACGTCGACACCGCCTGGCGCTCACCAACGAGGACCGTTGACGGTGGAGGCTTCCGGCCGTCGTTCCGTCAGACCAGTTGGCGGGACGGGCCTCGCTGCGCCGGTCGAGATGCGGGTCGGTAGCTGATGTCGGTGACGGCCCAACCGGCGGCGCGCCATCGTGCCGTGACGATCACCCCTTGAGTGTCGATGAGCCGGCGGACGGCGGTCCTGTCGCCGATGGCGTACGGGTCGAGGCTGCGGAACTCGGGCCACCCGGTGGTGACGAGGACGAGGTCGGCGTCTTGGGCGGCGTCGGCAGCGGTGGGCGCGTAGCTGAGTGCGGGGGCGGTGTGGCGGGCTTGGGCCATGCCCTGGGGGTCGTAGACGGCCACCTGGGCGCCGGCCTGGTGGAGTCGTACGGCGACGTCCAGGCCGGGGGAATCGCGCACGTCGTCGACGCCGGCCTTGAAGGCAGCGCCCCAGACGGCGACGCGGCGGCCGGCAAGGTTCCCGTCGAGGACCGTGCGGGCGAGTTCGACGGCCAGGTGGCGCCGGTGCCGGTTGACGGTGTCGACGGCACGCAGGAGCGCGGCGGCTTCGGTACTGCCGGTGCTGTCGGCCTGGTGGGTGAAGGCATGCAGGTCTTTGGGGAGGCAGCCGCCGCCGAACCCGAGGCCGGGCTGAAGGTAGTGATGCCCGATGCGAGTGTCGTAGCCGATGGCTTCGACGAGATCGGTCACGTTGGCGCCGATGGCTGCGCTCATCTCGGCAACGGCGTTGATGAAGCTGATCCGGGTGGCGAGGTAGGCGTTGGCGGTCGCCTTGACCATTTCCGCGGTGGCGAGGTCGGTGACGACGAGGGGGCATCCGTGGCTCTTGATGATCGGCGCGTAGAGCGCCCGGAGGGACTTCTCGGCTTCCGCGGAGCTGACGCCGATGACGATCCGGTCGGGCGTGAGCGTGTCGGCGACGGCGGTACCTTCGCGGAGGAACTCGGGGTTCCAGGCCACCTCCACCGCGTCGCCGGCGGGAGCGAGCCGGCGGACCAGGGCCTCCACGGCGCGGGCGGTGCCGGGTGACACGGTGGACTTGCCGACGATCAGGCAAGGGCGGTGCAGATGCGGAGCGAGCGCGCTGACGGCCGCGGTGAGTTGGGACAGGTCGTAGGAGCCGTCCGGACCGGACGGGGTGCCGACAGCCAGGAAGTGCACCTCGCCGTGCGCCGCGGCGTCGGTGAGGTCGGTGGTGAACCGAAGTCTTCCGGTGCCGATGTTGCGGGTCAGCAGGTCGTCGAGTCCGGGTTCATGAAACCAGCCTCGCCCGGCATTGAGGGCAGCGATTTTCGCCAGGTCGGTGTCGACACCGACGACGTGGTGGCCGATGTCCGCCATGCCGGCGGCGTGCGGGGCTCCGAGATGCCCGGAACCGATAACGGTGATCTTCAAAGCCTGGTCCTTTACGACTAGTGCTGACGCCTCGGCGGCAGCCCTCCGAAACCCGGATGGTGCGGAGAGATAACAGAGCCAGTGCCCGGGTCTGGGTCCGAGCAGCGGCGCACCGGCCGCGCTGCGGTGGACCTGGACCAGGGGCGGCCGGTAGCCGAAGCGCCTGCTCCTGCCTCACGTGTCTGGCGGATGCGCTCTGACAGCTTAGATGGCGATATAGCCGTTTTGCGGCTTTTTTCTAAACCACTGACCTGGAGGCAGACGCGAGGTGTTCGACCTCTCGTGGAGTGGACACGTCGCCGGTGCCCGACCCGTTGCGGCCGATGCGGTCACACACCCGCACCCGACGGAATCAGCCCGGCTGTCCGTACCCGGTCCAGCAGGTTGTCGTTGCCGACAGCCTGCCGCCACGCCCGGTAGGCGTCTCCAGCTCGCTCGCGTGCGTCGAGGCGCTCGCGCGGTGTCATGGCCGCGAAGCGATCGAGTTCCTTTGCCAGGTCGGCGGGAGCGAGTTCGTCGAGGACCCGTCCTCCCCCGTCGTGGAGCACATCGGACCAGGGCGTCTCATCCGAGCAGATCACCGGGCAGGACGCGGACAGGCTCTCGGCGATGACGAATCCGAAGTTCTCTCCCAGCGTGGGAAACACGAAGGCATCGTAGCGGGAGAAGATTTGCCGGACCGCCGAAGGCGCGACCTCGCCCTGGTAGCGGACCGTCACATTCAGCGGAAGCCGGGAGATGAGTTGCTCGCAGCGTGACCAGTGTGCGACGTCCTCCAACGGGCCGTAAATGTCGAGCTCGACCGGCGACGACACCCGATTCAAAGCGTCGAGCACCATATCCAGGTTCTTCTTCGGCGATATCCGCCCGAGGAAGACCAGTCGCACCGGCCCGTCGCTCGGGGCCTGCGGCGGCAGTGGCTCCTCGGGTAGCGGCACCTGGTAGTGGTTGACCAGGATCTTGGCCCACGGGAACACCGCCCTGATCTCCGCCGCCTCCCGGTTCGTCACCGCATGCCACGTCACGTCGGCATGCCGCAGCAGAGGCGCCCACACAGTCAGGAACAGGCGCTTCTTCCTGCCCTTGAGCATCAACGCTCCCGGCGACAACTCCCCGTGCGGGGAGAGCAGGACGCGGCGGGCGTTGACGAGCCCGAGCCGTACGGCGACGATCGGTAGCACCGTGAAGAGTGGTTCCCACAAACTGTTGACGTGCAGTAGGTCGAATTTGGTCCTTCGCAGTTCGCGCCACAACCCGAGCCACTGCAGAGGACGACGGACGTCCAGATAGAAGATGCGCGAGCGTCGCCGGCCCCACCATTTTCCGGACAGGTCTCGATAGACCTCCGCGGAACCGACGTCACAATCCCGTGTGACAACCGTCAGGTCGACATCGTCAGAAACCGTGTCGACGGTCTGGACGATCGCCCGCACAATACCGCCACCACGAAAGCCGGGTTCGAAGACCCTGCATGTCATCAGTACCCTCATACGGTCGTGAACCACCGCACGACGCTCCCTTCAATCAGGCGGCGGCGTGCCGCCCTGCCGTTAGTTCGATCGACCGGGCAATGTGGCCGCCGACGCGGCGTGTCGGCGTGCGGCACGACTCCTCCAGTCCCGCTCTTGCGGGTTCGGCACGCGCTTGACGGCGAGCCTCTCGCTCACTCCAGCGTATCGCACTATAAGTTCTAATATGGGATCGAATGTCCAGATCAGCAACTCCGATCCCCTGGCCTACCCCCGCCGCCGGTAGCCGCGACTGCTCCGGTCACCCGCCCCCGATGGGATCGGCGCGGGTGGCGGTGATCCGGCGAAGCGGCCCGGCACGACGCTTCACCGCCGCACCATCGACGCGCGCAGCACACCCACCCCATTCCAACTACCCGGCGGGACGGCCGCGACCGGGGTATCAGGCCGGGCACTTCCACACTTCGCCATGACCGCCACCGGCGGCGCCTACGCCGGGGCCACCACGGCTCGGGCCAGCGCAGCACGCCAGCACCGCGGAGGCGCACAGCGCGGTCGCCGCGCGGCTGCCGTCCGACACCGGCGCGCTCGACATCGACCCCTCTCGCCGGCAGAGCGTCCGGAGTGATCCGCCTGGAGGGTGATCAAGCGCGAAAACGGAATAACGGCCGTTAGTTACACAATCTATATAATATTGCCGGCATGTCGAGACTCTTGAAGCTGGGGACGACAGCCTTTGTCGCCGCCGTGGTCCTCGCCGGCTCGTACGTCCTCGTACGCGTGATCACCGGCTCCGAAGGCGGCCGGCGCTCCACTGTGAGCAGGCCCATTTCGACCACCGGGTCGGGCGTGCCCGCCTCGTCCGCTCCGGCCTCACGAGACGTGGTCGCCAGCCCGAGCATCCCGTCACAGGTCCCGGCCTGGCCACTCGATGCAGAGCATGGCGGACCGTACGGAGCCCGGGTGACCACCGGCTCGTCGCAGGTCGCACTCACCTTCGACGACGGCCCGGACCCCCGCTACACCCCTCCGATCCTGGCCCTACTGCGCCAATCAGGCGTCAAAGCCACCTTCTGCCTGGTGGGTGTCAACGTACGAGCCCATCCCGACCTGGTACGGGCCATCGCCGCCGACGGACACACCCTGTGCAACCACTCCTGGGCACACGACATGAGACTGGGAAGCCGCTCCCGATCCGCCATCCTGGCCGACCTGACCCGGACCAACCAGGCGATCCGGTCAGCGGTACCGGGAGTCCCGATCCCCTACTTCCGGCAACCGGGCGGGGCCTGGACGCGAGCCGTCGTCAGGGCGGCCCGACAGTTGCAGATGACCTCGTTGCACTGGGCCGTCGACCCCCGTGACTGGGCTCGCCCCGGCGCCAGGAACATCATCCGCACCGTCACGTCCGATGTGTATCCGGGCGCCATCGTCCTGCTGCACGACGCCGGCGGCGACCGGCGGGCGACCGTGAAGGCACTCCGATCGATGCTGCCGGCGCTCGACCGACGCTTCCCCCTCGCCGCGATGCCCACCGGCGCGCCCATGCCGTGACCGGTTGGCTTCTGGCCATGCCCCGTCGTCGGGTCCCGCCGCGTCCGGGGTGGTGAGTGGGACCGCCCGGCCGGAGTTGCGGTTGACCGTGGGCAGCGCGGCCGGCTAGGGAGCCACGAAATCGAGCACCGTGTCCAGTTGGAGGTCGCTGCCACCAAGGGTGACGCGAGCCTTGATCTCGGTCTCGCCGAACTGCATGGCGACCCGGATGCTTCGTTGCGTCAGGTCCAGGTGCATCACCTTGACCAGATTCACTGTCAGCCGACCGATCCGGTAGCAGCCCACCTCGTCGACGTACCGCGGTTCGGGTTCCCGGGTCGCATAGAAGTCCACGTCGACCTCCGTCTGGTCGCCTTCGACCGGAATGCATCCCTGGACAGTCTCGTGTCCGGTCCGGACAGTCTCACCGGCCCGTACGAACACGGCGAACCTGTCGACGCAATTGACCTCCCCCCGCGAGTTGACACGTCGTTTGGCTGGCAGGTCGGCGCCTTCCTCGAACGACGTGACCACATCGATGCCGTAGGTGTATTTGGATCGGCGCGCACGGGTCTGCGGATCGTAGGCGAAGTGCACCGCTCCCGCCAAGACCGCCATGGCCGACCTGGGTACGACGCGGACCTCGGCCCGGCGGAGGAGGTGGCCTCGTACGCGTTGCTGAAGGTAGGGCGATGCGGCGAACCCTCCGACGAGCAGGACCACCTCCGGCGACTGTGCCGGCCCGGCAGCCTCGCGCATCTCGTCGACCTGTCGGTCGATCATGTCCAGAATACGAGGAACAACCTCCTCGAAGATGTCCCGGACCTCGTCCGGGGAGACGACGATGTACTCGTCGTCTCCGCCCTGCAGATCTGGTAGCGCGTACCTCGCCGACTCGCTCAGGCAGCGGTCGAGTGCCTTCCCGATCGGCAGGTACAGCGGATGCGCGAGATCGACAGTCGCGTGCACCTTGACCCGTTCCCAGGCGTCGAGCAGGTCCTCCAGCGCCGCGGGACACTGGTTGGCGAGCCGCTGCATCTCCTCCACGCCACCCAGTCGCTTGGTGAGTACCGTCTCCTCGAACACCTTGTTCAGGTACGCCGATCCGCTCTTGTCCCCGTAGGCGCGACCGATCTCGACCATCAGCCCGTTCTCGTCGTTGCGGTAGGCAGTGATGTCGATGGTCCCGCCGCCACAGTCGACCACCATGAATCTGGTACCGGGCTGGGTGAGGTCCCTACCGTCCTCAGCGCCATTGACGCTGACTCCCGACACTCGCGCGTGGTAGGCGGCGGCCTCGGGCTCCAGGGCAAGGATGAGTCGTCCGTCCTCGGTCGGCATTCCCGCCTCGTACGCCGCCTCGCGCATGAGCTGCTTCTGGTAGTCGTCCCAGATCGCCGGGACCGTCAGACACCAGCGGATCTCGTCCGCGCGGTAGCCGCTCCCGGAGATCTCCGTCAACGCCCGCTGATAGACCCTCTTCAGGAATGCCACCACGAGCCGCTCGGGGCTGTCCTCGCAATCATTGAGGGAGACCCCGCGACGCGGCGGCCGCTCGTCTCCGAAACGTGCGAGGGACAACTTGAAGTGCTTCTTGTACCGGTGCCCCGTGTGGTACAGCTCAAGACCGTGGGTGCGCCACATCCGGTGCGCCTCCCAGCCCCAGGACAAGACGTCGCCCCGACGATCGATGATCAGTGCCGTGAGCGTCTTCGGGTACGGAGACGGCTGCCCCGGCCACTCGTCGCAGGTGAAAATCTGCCGTTGGCAGGGATCGTCGTGCAAGGGGCTCAGGAATGTCCAGGCGAAACCGCAACCATGGGTACCGAAGTCAATTACAGCCACAACCCTGATCTCGGCCATAGCGCCACCCTCCATGCCCGGCATCCGCGGACCGAGTGGAGGGGAAATCGGTCACGCCACAGACCTCACTGCCGCTGGCCGCAGTCTCTACCCACTCAACGGGTCGGGGTCACGACCGGTTACTGACGGCATCGGGCGGTCCGGGGCACCTGTGAGCCACGCTGGCGTCCTCTTCGGATACCGCGGGCTCTGGCGTTGCCGGCGGTCCGGTGGGGGCCGGTGTCGCCGCACCAGCGACACCCGGTCACCAGATAAACACCTTTTGTAACATTTCGCGTAACCCGTCCGGTTTTGTCTCGTTCTTCCGAAGGGAAGCGGCGGGGACCTCGGTTGTGCCTGCCATCTACCGGTACTGCGCCTGAACATTCCGCGGGGGAAACGTGACGTCCATTCGGAGAATACTGTCCATGCTGTCGGTGACGCTGGTCGCCGGCGGCGCCGTACTACACCTGCCGGCGCCCGCCCTGGCCCAGCCGGGCTCCGCCAACGCCCGCGGCCTGGTGGTCGATCTCTCCGCCGACGTCGCCGGCGTCGTGGTGATCGACGCGGATGCGACGATCGGCAGCGCGACCGCGCCGCCCGGTGGCGGCACCGACACTTCCACCCTGGTGGACATCTCACTGGCCGGGGCGATCGGGGTGACCGCCGACGGCACCGTCGAGGAGGTCACCGCCACCCGTGGCGCAACCGCCTCCTCGGCGTTCTCCAGCGTCAACGGACTGAACCTGACGGTGCTCGGCATCGACGTCCTCGACGCCGCCGAAGTGACCGCCACGGCCACCTGCCCGCTGGTAGGGGCGCAGACCGCCGAGACCACGCTCGCCGGCCTCTCGCTCTTCGGTACCGCCGTCGTCCTGGAGGCGAACGGCCCGAGCGTGCAGGGCAGCGCCGCCGTCACCGTACCGGGACTGCTCGGGGCCAGCCTCGACGCGACGTTGACGCGTACCGAGACCACCACGGCGGCCGGCGCGGCGGCGACGACCATCCTGGCCACACTCACCCTGACCGGAACGGTGCTCGGCGAGCCGGTGACCATCCCGGTCGGTACGGTGATCGTGGCGCAGGCGAGCTGCGAACGCCCGCCGGCGCCCGTGCCGCCGACCGCGTCGGCGATCGACCCGGACTCCGGTCCACAGTCCGGCGGCCAGACCGTCACCATCACCGGCACCGGCTTCGTGCCCGGGGACACCACGGTCACCTTCGACGGAGTACCCGCCACCAACGTCACGGTGGCACCCGACGGCACCTCGCTGACCGCCGTCACCCCGACGAACCCGGTCGGCCCGGCCGCCGTCGTGGTCACCACGCCCGGCGGCTCGGCCGCACCGCTGGACTACACCTACCTGGCCGACGGCAGCAACGCCGTGGTGACCGGGCTCGACCCGACGTCCGGCCCGACCAGCGGTGGCACCACCGTCACCATCACCGGCACCGGCCTTACCGGCGCCGTCGGGGTCGACTTCGACGAGCTGCCCGGCACCAACTTCACCATCGATCCCGCCGGGACGACCATCACCGTCGTCACCCCGCCCAACCCGGCCGGTCCGGCCCTGGTCGAGGTCGTCTTCCCGGCCGGCCGGGTCACCGCGCCGACCTTCACCTACATCGCGCCGGCAATCACCTCGATCGTGCCGGACACCGGTCCGAGCACCGGCGGCACCAGTGTGACGATCACCGGCACCGGCTTCACCGGGGCCACCGGGGTCACCTTCGGGGACAACCCCGGCACCGACCTGGTGGTCGACCCGAGCGGCACCTCACTAACCGTCACCACCCCGCCCGGCACACCCGGCCCAGTGGACGTCACCGTGCTGATCCCCGGCGCCGACGCCGTCGCTCCCGACGGCTTCATCTACCAGGCGGTCGCACCGACCGCGTCGGCGATCGACCCGGACTCCGGTCCACAGTCCGGCGGCCAGACCGTCACCATCACCGGCACCGGCTTCGTGCCCGGGGACACCACGGTCACCTTCGACGGAGTACCCGCCACCAACGTCACGGTGGCACCCGACGGCACCTCGCTGACCGCCGTCACCCCGACGAACCCGGTCGGCCCGGCCGCCGTCGTGGTCACCACGCCCGGCGGCTCGGCCGCACCGCTGGACTACACCTACCTGGCCGACGGCAGCAACGCCGTGGTGACCGGGCTCGACCCGACGTCCGGCCCGACCAGCGGTGGCACCACCGTCACCATCACCGGCACCGGC